>QHNQ01000140.1 GCA_003218135.1 Verrucomicrobiota bacterium | reverse complement strand
ATCATCCGGATCAAATTTGTAGCCGGGGTCGGTGACCCCGGCCGCTTCCGGATTAAAGAACCAATCGCAGAAGATCAGTGTTCGTTCCGGCGACTGCGGTTCAAGTTGATGCACCATTGCGTAATCCGGATGGAGACTCAGCAGCATGTTTGGAAAAATGGAGTAGTAGAAAACGAACCGGAAGTCTTCGTTGCCGAAATTGCCAACGGGCAACGCGCACGCATTGCCGCTCATCGTCAGGCTTTTATCGCTCGCGATCCGCATGAATCCACCTAAAAACGGCCCTTCGGTCAGATCATTCTCTGCGGAGTCGTACGGTGAAATTTTCGAAAGCTCCGGGTGCATGCCCAGACAGTGATAACACTCCGAATAGTTTTGAAAGATTAACTTCCAATTGGCTCTGACGTCATACTCGATCCGTTTCGCCGAGCGCAGTGCTGCCAGGTTCCAGGGCGAAAACTTTCTGCCGAGCGGCTCAAACCATTTCTCCAACGAAGCGGTTGCATCTCCGAGATTCAGGAAAATAAAGCCTTCCCAAAGACCAAGCCGCGCCGGCTTCAATGGATATTCCGCCTTGTTGAATTCTAGCATCTCATCCATGTGCGGCGCGCCAAGCAATCGCCCATCCAACGCGTACGTCCACGCGTGATACGGACATTGAATTGCAGCGCACTGTCCCTTTGTGTTTTCGATGAGGCGACTTCCCCGGTGACGGCACAGGTTGTAAAACCCATGGATCGCGCCGTGTTTATCCCGGACAACGATGAAGCTCTCGCCTGAGATCTCTGCGGTGAAATAATCACCGGCTTCTGCGATCTGACTCTGATGGCCGACTAATACCCATTGTCTGAAGAAAATCTTCTCCTGCTCCTCCGCAAAAATCTCCGGTGAAACAAAGTAGCGCTGCGGCAGCGTTCTTGCGCCCGCCCGAAAAGTCTCCGTCGTTTTGCGAAAGATAGGTACTGCTTTCGTTTGGATCACAGGCACTTCGCAAGCTGTATGTGGCATATCTTCGCGTCAACGCAGTTGTAGAGGCGCTTGTGTCAAGCGCCTGCGTTCGGTGGAAAAATCAGCGCGCTATTTCAAGATCGCCTGGTGAAACTCGTACCAATCGTCGAGATTGTTCAGGTTCACCGCGTCTTTGGGTGCAGAATTGTCATCCGCGATGCCGCATGTGCCCAGAATACCCTTGCGCGTTTCGTCGTCATGATTGTAGCCGCGCACCGCCGCGTTGTGCTTCTCGATCGCATCTCGATTTAATGATTTCGCATTCTTCTTCACCCATGTTTCGAACTGGGGATACGTCGGTTTGTTCTGTTTGATGTAATCTCTCACAGCCTGCTCTTCCAAGCCGAGTGCGGCGAGCGTCATCGCATCGAAACCTTTGCCAACACCGGGATAGCCAGTAGCAAGCTTACCATTTTCCTCGAGAGAAACCTTCTGCCAAAGGCGCGGGAGATGCAGAACGCCCAGCGGCCCCGCAACGCCGGAACTGATCAACGGAACATATGTGTCACTCATAATATTGATTTTGTTTTTGATGTTAATGTTTAGGCCCGCCGCGGCGGGCTAATCAAGGTTCATCTGTCACTCATGACCGTCAATGCGTGAAGCGAACGAAACAGCAGCATGGCGATCAATAATATCGAGAGCGCAACGAGACCGCCGTAAACAATCCGATCCTGGAAGCGCGCGCGACGCGCCGCCTGGGCGTACGGAATCCGCGTGAAAGTGACCATCGTGTAAAGCGGGAGATAAATTCCCGGCAGCGCGGCTTCGAGCACGTGATCGAGTTTCTTTTTTGCGCGAAATGTTTTCGACGCAGTTTTGTCGCGCATCTCGATGAAATTCCCAATAGCAAGGTCCGCGAGCGCGTCGGCGTTTTCTTTCCGTCGGGAAAAGTATTCAGCGAACGCGCGCTCGCGATCATTGGAAAATGTTTCCAGGCATTCGTCGAGCACGACGCAATCTTCGAATGCCGCATTCATTCCCTGGCCATAGAAGGGCACAACCGCATGTGCGGCATCGCCAAGAAGGCAGACTTTGTTGCGGTAATACCATGGCGCGCACCGAATGGTCACGAGCGATCCAGTAGGATTTTGCCGGAAATCTTCCAGCAGCGTCGGCATCAGCGGTACGGCATCGGGGAATTCTTCACCGAAAAATCGGCGCACATCGTCATTGGTTTTCGTTGTGGCAAAGCTGCGCGCACCTTCGAATTCCCAAAACAGCGTACACGTGAACGAACCGTCGGGGTTCGGCAGCGCGATCATCATGAAACTTTTCCGTGGCCAGATGTGGAGCGCGTTTTTCTCCATAGGCCACGAACCATCGGGACCTGGGGGAATCGTCAATTCCTTGTAACCGTGAGCGAGATAGCTCTCATCGTACTCGAAACCACTGATCTGCATCTGCATTGATTGCCGCACAGCGGAGAACGCGCCATCGACGCCAATCACCGCGCCGCCGCGCACGGTCAACTGACCACTTTCAGTTTCCAAATGGGCAACGGCTTCGTCGAGATCAACATCGGTGCATTTGTGATTGAAGTGCACGCGGACGTTCGGGTACCGCTGCGCTGCTTCGATCACCGTCGTGTTAAGCCCCGCGCGCCCAATCGAGTTGATGCACTTTTTCGGATCGACGTCGTACGGAGCGAAGTGCATATCGCCGGATTTATCGTGGATCATCCGGCCGCGCATTGGGATTGCGTGTTGCAATGCTTCATCGGCGATCCCGAGCTTTTCGAGCGCATGAATCCCCCGCGTCGAGATCGCCAGATTGATTGATCGCCCGCCTACGATGTTGGCTTCGCGCGGATCAGCGCGCCGTTCGTAAAGATCGACATCGTATCCGCGGCGTCCCAAATATGCAGCGAGCAGTCCGCCCGCCAGTCCGCTGCCGATGAGAACAAATTTCGCCACGTTTAGAGTTAATCATGAAGGTAAGAACACGGCGAGCGGGGATGCCGACGGGTAGATTGCAAAGCCGCTTGGGAAGCGGAGAGGGCGCGGGAGCGCGCGAATCAATCTACGAATCAGCAAACCAGAAAAGCAGGAAAACTGAGGTTGCGGCTTCGACTCAATCCACTAGTCCACTCGGGTTTAATTTGATAAATCGTATCCAAATGAAGTCCTTTGTGTTTGATTTTGTTGTCGCTACAGCCGGGGTCTTGATGTTTGTTCAGCCATTACCGGCCGAGGAATTGCAGTCCGAAAAGCCAAAGCAATTCATCTATGTGCTGCATCTGGTGCCGCGATTGTATGCGGACGCGAGTTGGACCGATGAAGACAAGAAGGTGCTGCAGCGCCACTTCGTTCGGTTTCAAGAGGCAATTAAAGCTGGCAAGCTTGTCCTCGCCGGACGCACGTCCGAGTCCGGCGATAAGACGTTCGGCATCGCGATATTCGAAGCGAAAGATGAAGCTGCGGCGCGCAAATTTATGGAGGAGGATCCCGCGGTCGCCGGCGGCTTGATGACGGCAGAGCTGCACCCGTTCACGGTCGCGCTCGAGCACAAAAATCCCTGATTTTGGCGTCGAGAGCGCGGCGGGAAGCTAATCTGGCGATCCGCACAATTCGCGGTTCAACGAGTCGCCGAGGATGCGCTCGCTGTGTTCGGCTTCTCCTCACTCTCTTGTTGGTATTCCTGGAGCCAGGCACTCCATTTCATGTTCTCTCTCCACATCGTGATTCCCGAGTGGCCGTAGTGCTGTTCCATTTCATACTCGTCGTCTTTTATAACGGGACACCAGAATAATCGTCCAGCCCTGCGCCACCCGTCGAGAATGATTCCATCCTCGAAACGCTGGTTCCGCGCAGTTACTACGAGAGCATTATTCTCGCTCGTTGTATTTGGATAAGCTTCACCCCAGTGAAGCACGAGCGTCTTACACTTCAGTTCTTTCAGCTCTGCGCCAATATCCTGTGCCCAGTGGCCACACCAACCGCGCTTTCGCATACCGATGTTATACAGGAAAACCGTGAACTCCGGGTTAAGAAACACCCGGTATTCTTTTTTCAGACTGCGCGCCTTGGTGTGCGCCGTCGCCGATAAGGCCTGCGCGTCGGCAGGATCGACGTCGCGTGCGAGTGTCGTCAGCGCTTTGGCCAAATCTTTAATTGATCTCTCGTCGCTGGCCGTGGCTGTGTGGACGACCAGAAGGAGTGCGAAAATGAAAAAGACTCTGCGCATCATTT
>QHNQ01000090.1 GCA_003218135.1 Verrucomicrobiota bacterium | reverse complement strand
CGCTGGCTGATTCAAACTCGGCATCAGATGGGACTTCTCGTGAATAACCGCGGTTGGAGGGGAGAATGGCTCAGCACAACAAAACGGCGCTTGTGACGGGCGCATCAAGAGGAATTGGCCGCGCGACGGCAGCGGCGCTTGCTAGGGCCGGTGCGCACGTGCTGGTTCACTATGGTCGTTCCGAGCGAGAAGCGGTATCTGTCGTCTCCGAGATCGAAACGAAAGGCGGACTCGCAAATGCAATCTCGGCGGATCTAGGAACTCCGAACGGCGCTGCGCTGCTAGCCAAACAGGTGCGTTCCATAGTCGGCGATCGATTGGATGTGCTCGTCTCCAACGCCGGAATCAGCAAGGCTGCAACCATCAAGGATCATACGGTCGAGGATTTTGACAACCTCTTTGCGACAAACGTCCGAAGTCCGTTCTTCCTGGTGCAGCAACTGCTGCCCATTCTAGGTGACGGCTCGAACATCATCGTGATCTCTTCGATCGGGTCCCACGCCGTAGTTGGCAAGCCCGGCTTGGACAACCCCTCGATCCTGGCCTACGCTTCGACCAAAGGAGCATTAGAGACTTTGGTCAAGAACTGGGCTGCCATTCTTGGGCCGCAAGGCATCCGCGTCAATGCAGTCGCGCCGGGTGTGATCGATACGGATATGTCGAATTTTACGAAGACTGAAGCAGGCCGCGAGGCCACTCTTGGGATGCAAGCACTAAAGCGAATCGGCAAGCCGGAGGACGTGGCAGATGTAGTCGCGTTCTTAGCCTCGGAAAAGGCGCGCTGGATCACCGGTGCCAGTATTCCCGTCGATGGCGGCTCAAAGCTTTAACTAGTACCGTGAAGAGCGCAATGGAGACTAAGACGAGCAAAGGCAAGGAGATCCGAATTCCTGGGCCTGACCATCCCATCACGATTTCTCCGGCTGAGGGCAGGGTGCGCGTAACGGTCACCGGAAGGATAGTTGCCGAATCGACGCGGGCGCTGCCCCATGTGGAATTTCGGAATCCCCTCTTCTCTGAAGGCGTGGATTGACCATGTTGTACGCGCTGGCAAGACCTTCAATTACGTCGGGGGCGCAGTAGAGGGGTTGGCAAAAGGTAAGAAGGCAATCCTCGTGCTTGCATCCGGTGGAATCTTCAGTGAAGGGGCCTTGGAAATCATGGGATTCCGTGCAGCCGTATCTGCGCCAGATTCTGGGCTTCATTGGAATTGGATGACGTCCAGACCGTACGGGCCGGGCATGAACATACCGCCGCTTGCGATCCATGCGGTATCCAATGGTGAAAAGGCCGTTGAAGCCCTTGTGATTCAAAAGGAGAGAACAATGCTCGACCACATAATTCTGACTGTCAGCAATGTCGAACGTTCGTTGGCGTTCTATGAGGCGGCCTTGAAGCCTCTTCATATCAAGTTCTTCCTACCCTACAAGGGCGAAGGCGATCATCCTGATCTGTGGGGATTTGGTGATGGCAAGAGAGCGTTTTTCTGGATCAAACAAGGGAAGCCTGATCCAGCGTCCGTTCACTGGGGGTTCATGGCCGAAAACAATGGTAAGGTCGATGAATTCTACAGGGCAGCAATATCCGCTGGTGCCAGGGACAATATTTCACCGCGGGCACGAGTGGAATACTATCCGGGATACTACGCCGCCGATGTATTTGACCCGGACGGGTATTCGTTCGAAGTCGTCCATAAGAGCTAGTGATGGAACCTCACATCGCCAAGGTATGGTTGCCGATATCGGTGACAGGTGGATGACCTCCAATCACTCAAGAGAGACGACAAGAGATGGTCTCGCCAGGGCCTAACTGCATAACAGAGACTGCTACCGCGGCGACGGCGTCGGGCCTTTCGGCGGGACAGGCACGCGTTTGGACGGTTGCCCTTCGCCCTCTGACGTCTCGAACTCCGCCGTCTAACGGCCTACACTTGCGCGAAGCCGCCGTCCACAAACAATTCTGCTCCTGTGACGAAGCTTGCGTCATCGGAGGCGAGAAACACGACCGCCTTGGCGATCTCGTCGGGCGTGCCCAGCCTGCCGAGCGGAACATTGTTGGAGATATTCTTTAAGCGTTGCTGGCCCGTTTCTGAGGAACCCAGGAGCCCACTCAGTCCGGGCGTGTCAATGGAGCCCGGGCTCACTGCGTTCACGCGAATGCGGCGGTCCTTCAAGTCGGTTGTCCACGTCCGCGCGAATGAACGAATGGCGGCTTTGGTGGCGCTGTAAACGCTATTGATTGGTAACCCTTTGCTTCCGACGACGGATGAATTCAGGATGATGGAAGCGCCATCCGACAGGAGGGGCAGCGCCTTCTGCACCGTGAAGAGCAGACCTTTCACATTGATGTCGAAGGTCCAGTCGTAGAGCTCCTCGGTGATCGTGCCGAGGGCAGCAAACTTTGCGACCCCGGCATTGGCGAACACAATGTCGAGTCGACCCTTTTCTTGCTTGATTTGTGCAAAGAGACGATCCAGGTCGCCAAGATTCGACACGTCTCCTTGTATGCCCGTTACATTTCTGCCGATCTCCTTTACCGCCGCAGCCAACTCCGCCTCACGTCGGCCCGTGATGAAGGTATAGGCACCTTCGTTGACAAACGCTTTTGCCGTAGCGAGACCAATCCCGCTAGTCCCACCAGTAATGAGTGCGGTTTTTCCTTCAAGCTTGTTCATGTACTTCCCTCCTTAATTCTGAGAGTCCCTATTTATTGCCCTGTGACCAGCACCATGCGGAAGCGCGCCTTGCCTTGCATCATGCGAGCGTACGCATCAGCAGCCTGTTCGAGCGGAAATGTCTCGATCATGGGTCGGATATTCTCTAGGACGCTGAAGGCAAGTGTGTCCTCGCTATCAATCGGCGTACCCGTCAGTGTCCCGTAAATCGAGCGCCCTCCAAAGACAAGCGGGAAGGCATTCAGCCGAATTTCGTCGTTTGGAACCCCGATTATGATCAGCTTGCCTCGTGCTGCAAGACCGGCCACAAGTGGCCCCATAGCATCACCACTGGTTCCTGTTGCCAGAATCGCTCTGGCCCCGCCCATACGCTGCAGCACCGCTGCGGCATCCTCGCTGGTACTATCGATGTAGACGTGCGCGCCCAAATCTTTCGCAAGCTTCTCCTTCTCGCGTCCGCGTCCGATCGCACCAGTATGGAATCCCATCTGCCGCGCAAACTGGACACCCAGATGCCCAAGGCCGCCAATGCCCTGCACAGCAACCAGGTCGCCACCCCGCAAGCCGGCGTTGCGAAGAGCGTTGTAAGTCGTGACACCCGCGCACAGGAGAGGAGCGGCTTCTGCTGATGTGAGCTCGTCCGGAACAGAAGAGAGGGCGCGTGCTTCAGCGATCATCACTTCCGCATATCCTCCGTCCGCGGTTACTCCCGATGCGACCGGGTTCTGACAATTCACAGTGTCTCCACGTCGGCACGGCTCGCACACCCCATCTTCGCCGGCAATAAGGCCGACACCAACGCGTTGACCGATTTTCCATCTGGATACTCCGCTGCCCAAGGCTTCGATGCGGCCGACCACTTCATGCCCAGGAACGCGCGGCAGCTTCAAACCCGGGTAAATGCCAGTGACGGTGGCTGCGTCGGTGTGACAGATTCCGCATGCTTCCACCCGAATCCGAACCTGTCCCGTTGCAGGCTCGGAGACTTGCCGTTCCACTACTCGAAGCGTGCCCGGTGCGGAGACTTCCACTGCTTTGTATGTGCTTGTCATTTGAATCCTCTATTCTTTTTGAACATTCTGTATTTCTGCGACAAAGATTTGTTCTCGTTCCTGTTGCCGCTTCGATCCTGGTCCAGCTAGCAGATTTACGTCATGTGCTCCCCTGCTCTTGCGAAATCATGTCAGATTGTGACGACGACCCTACCGAAGGGGCGCCCCCCACCAGATAACGCAGAGCTTCAGCCGCTTCGGCCAGCGGGAAGGTCTTAGCCACGATCGGTCTGATCAGTAGCCCCAAACTGGAACAGGATCTTGCCACTGCGATTCGATTTCAAGGACTGTCTGAACGCTTCCTTGAACTGTGCGAGCGGGTACACATGCTCCACTGCGGCGGAGAGCGATCCATCAGCTACCAGGTCTCCCAGCTTCTGGTAAATCTCCTCGATCTCTATGCGGGGCGCGTTGCGTATCCAATTGATGAGCCAGAATCCGTGGAGGCTAAGACCACGGTAGATGAGGTCTCCGGGCGAGATGGCCGGGAATTGCCCACTTTGAAGTGCGTAGACGACAATCG
>QHNQ01000089.1 GCA_003218135.1 Verrucomicrobiota bacterium | reverse complement strand
TGATGAGATCATGCTTATCACCAACAAAGGCCAAATGGTGCGCACCCGAGTCAAAGAAATTCGCGAAACCGGCCGCAACACGATGGGCGTAAAACTGATGGACCTACGCAATGGTGAAAAGCTTCAGGCAATTGCACCAGTAGTCAGTCAGGCGGAAGAAGAGGAAGCGCAAGCCGCCGAACCAACGGCCGAAAAATCCTAACCGCAATTGGGGCAAAGTCGGCACGCCCGACTGCCCATTGCCGGTGCGCTAGCCAGCTTCGCGTGGGTGTTGCGAGGGGGCGGCTGCGGTGAAAGCGAACTTGCGTCTGCGGATCAGGATCAAATTGCGAATGTAAATAAGCGAGTTCGGAAGATAAGCCAGGATGCCAACCGGATCGCGCCGGAAAATAAAATAAAGGCACATCAGCGCGCTTCCCGCGATGCTCCAGTACCAGAACGACACCGGAATCACGCTCTCGCCCTGGCGCTCTGAAGCGAGCCATTGGACAAGGAAACGCATTGAGAAAAGAGCATTTCCGACGAAGCCAAGGACCATAAGATAACTCCAATCCAGACCCAGGAAGCGGTATTCTTTTCCAATCCAGGTGATAGCAATAAGAGCGAGCATGTTCATAGCAATGTAGTTGTTTAGCCTCTCGCCTCTCCCTTAACAAGCGAGGTTGTTTGCGGGCCGAGGGCGGCCCGGCTCCATTGAGATGCATCGAGGGTGAACGTTGGAGACAGCCTGCCCTCAGGCTGTTTTGATTTGCCGATCGAATTCTAATCAGAACGATCAGTCAAATATTCAATCGCGCATCTCAGAGATTTCGTATCTGATTTGCCTCGATTTCATCCAGCGCACTGCAAGCAGGTCGCGGAATGATTTGAACAAACGATTCCAGACACCGTAATGACTGGTGCCCGAGAAGCGCGGATTTGTCGAGACCGGGACTTCGACCACGCGAAATCCCTCCATTTTTATCAAGGTCGGCAGAAAACGATGCGCGCCGTTGAAAAATTTCACGTGCGCGATGCATTCGCGTTTGAACACGCGATAGGTGCAACCGGCATCGCTGATGTTTTCGCCGGATAGTTTGTTCCGCACCCAATTGGCGATGCGCGATGAGGCAATGCGAATCCAATTGTCGCCCTTTCCGCGCGTCGCAGCGCGCGTCCCGCAAACGCAGTCTGCATTTTTGAGCGCCTCAAGCATCGTCGGCAAATCCTTTGGATCGTTTTGCAGATCAGCATCCAGTGTAGCGATGCATCGACCACGCGCCGTCTGCATGCCAGCCCAGCTCGCAGCTGATTCGCCGCAATTGAATTTGAAACGCTGTATGCGCAGCCGCGAATCGTTTGCGCCAAGCTCTTTCAAAACACTCCAGGAATTATCAGTGCTGCAATCATCCGTAATCACAACTTCGTAGTCTAGCCCGAGCGGATCGAGTGTTTCGTGAATTGCCGATAACAGCGGCCGTAAATTTTTCCCTTCGTTGTGACACGGAATGACAAGGCTCAGTTCCGAGACGTTCATTATTTAGCGAAGAATTCGAAGATCGCGTCACAAACGTAATCCACATCCTCCAGTGACAATTCGCCGTAAATTGGCAGCGAGAGAATTTCTTTCACCGCGGTTTCGGTGTGCGGCAACTTGGGCAAATCGGAATAAATTTTCGTTACGGCAGGCTGCTGATGATTCGCCACGGGATAATGAATACCAGTGCCGATTCCTTTACTTTGCAAATGCTTCGCTAACTGATCACGTCGCTCGGTTCGGATTACGTACATGTGATAAACCGCGTACGCCCATTCTATCTCAGGAGGCGTTTTCACAGCGTCGCTGAGACGCTCGGTATATCGGGCAGCGACTCGTCGGCGATGCTCATTCAGGCTGTTAACATTGCGCAGCTCCACACGCCCGATGGCTGCTTGGATTTCATTGAATCGGTAGTTATAACCGACAGCCTCATGAATGTATTTCGACTTCCGGCCGTGATCCCGCAGCATGCGGAGATCGGCTGCGAGGGCGGTGTCGTTCGTTGTGATGCAGCCGCCGTCGCCCATCACGGTGAGATTCTTCGAAGGAAAAAATGAGAACACACCGGCCAGGCCAAGTGACCCAACGCGCATTGCTTTGAATCGCGCGCCGTGTGCCTGAGCGCAGTCTTCAATCACCGACAGAGCATGCTTACGCCCGACTTCGAAAACGCGATCGAGGTTTGCTGGATGGCCGTAAAGATGAACGGGCAGAATACCCACCGTGCGCGGTGTAATTGACGCCTCGAGAAGATCGACATCGAGGCAGTAGGTCTCATCTATGTCGATGAAGACCGGCTTCGCGCCGAAATGAAGCATCGGTTCGATCGTCGGAAATGCAGTATGCGACGGCACGAGAATTTCGTCGCCTTGTTTCAATCCCATTGCGCGATGGAGCAGAAATCCGCCCGCGGTCCACGACGAGCAAAGCACCGCGTATTTTGTGCCGATGTAGTCGGCTAACTCCTCTTCGAACGCTTCGCACTCTTTCGACAGGATGTACGATCCGGAATTGAGAGCGCGCAGCGCAGCTTCACGCACTTCGTCATTTATGAAAACTCGGGAAAGCGGAATTTTTTTCATCTCAGTGCAACATGCCCGACTCTCTCCCTTTGCTAAGGGGAGAAGATTGAGGTGAGGGGTTCGTCGTTCTCTACAATTAACATATTGAACCCTCAACCTCCCTCTCCCTTGGCAAGGGAGAGGCGGCAAACAACGCCCCGCACACGATGCACAAGATCGCGATTCACGCGGAAATGTCGATCCACGTACCGGTTCGCGCAGATTCAAGCGCGGCCTCGACCACGCGCACCGCATGAAATCCTGCCCATCCATCAATTGGAGATGGTGTGCGCCTCTCGATTGCATCAATGAAAGCTGCCAGTTCAGCTCGCAGCGGTTCTTCCGGCGGAAATTCCAACTGGTGCACCGCGCCTTCTTCGGCCGCTATCGCATTGCCATCGGCGAGATGTCGATTCTCGAATGTTTTGATCTTGTACTGTGCCACGTTGTAATCACACACGGCAGAAGAGTCCGTTCCGACGATGGTTACCTCGCGGAATTTGCCCGGCGCATGGTATCCGGCTTCGACTGTCGCAAGAATTGGGGAGCTGTCGCCTCGGTCATATTCCAAAACAATCAGTGATTCGTCGTCCATTCCGCGGCCGAGAAAATCGCGCACCACCGCATGAACACGCTGTGGCGGCGCACCAAGAAGAAAGTTAAAAAGATCGATAAAATGAATGCTGTCGGCGAATGTGACGCCAGTATCGGGCCGTGGACGCTTGAAGCCGCTGAAACTCGCCCGCAGCGTCTTGATCCGGCCGAATCGCCCATTGGCAATCGCGTCGCGCATCCATAACGATGCCGGGTCGAACCGGAAAATATGCCCCACCTGCAAAATCAATCTGGATTCCTCCGCAAGCTCCGTCAGTCTTTTTGCCTCGCTCGAAGTCAACGTGATTGGTTTCTCGACAAAAACATCTTTCCCCATTGCGAGTAACTCACTGCACATATCGAAATGTGCCGGCGCCGGCGTCACGACCACCGCAGCATCAATGTTTGAAAAAAGTGAGCGGGCATCCATGCTGCGATGACTCTGCGGAATATCAACCGAATTGAGTCGCTGCTTGTGACGATCGGCAACAAAAAGTTCGACCGGCATCGATCTGAGCACGCGCAGATGATTCACGCCCCATCGCCCGACACCAATGAGAAGAATCCGCTTCATCTGTAAAGCACTGGAACGACTAGGAATGCAGTTTGATTTGCGCGATCACGGTATCGGCGATGCTGGCGGGGGTTTCAGCGATCGCGATTCCTGCGGCTTTTAGCGCTTCGATCTTTCCCGCTGCAGTACCTTTGCCGCCGGAAACAATTGCGCCTGCGTGGCCCATTCGGCGGCCGGGCGGAGCTGTCAGTCCTGCGATAAAAGCTGCCACCGGTTTCTTGCAA
>QHNQ01000088.1 GCA_003218135.1 Verrucomicrobiota bacterium | reverse complement strand
TTTCTTCGCCGAAAAAGGATCGGTCGGTCGCCTGGCTACCGCACCACGAAAAGAACGAAAATTTTGGGTATGAATACAGAGAATCATGCGCCTTGGCGTCTGCGAAAACGAGGTTGGCTCTCCTTGCCAGAGGCGATTCCACTTTGGTTCGCCATTTGCAGCCCGTTAACTGGCTTAATCCTCGGATTGCTCGGAGCGTGGTTTGTGACGTGGCTGACCAGTTAGCAATCGTAGCCGAAACAACCTATCACCGGAGAAACTATGAATAAGGTAATCGAAGCAGACTTCTTTCCCCGGAATTCCGACGAGTTGTCCCCGCCATTTTCAATTGACGTCTCGGGAGTTACCGGAAAACGGCGGATCCTGATTGTCGATAACGACCGCGACACCACTCACCTAGTGAAAGTTCTTCTCGAAAGGACTGGAGATTATCTGGTGCTCGAAGAGAACGATGCCACCAAGGCTCATCAGAGTGCGCGCAGCTTCGGACCGGATCTAATCTTGCTCGATGTTGTGATGCCAGAGACCGACGGAGGCGAAGTAGCGGCACGAATCCAAGCCGACTCCGAACTGCAAAGCACGCCAATCATATTTCTCACGGCGCTGGTGACCCGAGCCGAAGCAAAAAGTGGTCTAAATATACAAGGCCACCCATTTCTTGCGAAGCCCGTCAGCATTCCCGAGTTGATCAATGCGATTGAGTTTAATAGGTAGCGCTCTCGTAGGCCTTAGTGTGCCAGCATGGGCAGGTCCTCACGGCGCCGGTGGCGGACTTGCTGGTGGCGGCCACTTCGCCGGCTCTTCTGGCGGCATTCGCGCAGCGCCAACTTTCTCCGGTGGCGGCGTGCGCTTTAGCGGCAACCAAAGGATCGGTGGACTGAGTCGGGCGCCGATTCAGCAGTTCTCGTACTATCGCGGCGCTCGCACAGCTGCAGTGCTGCCACAGGCGTCTGCCCGACAACTGCCGGAGCGATCAATAAGTCCAAACATCGGCAGGGCAGCACCGGTAAATCGTCAACCGAATCGCGTGGGCTCAGCTATCGGGCAAAAGCGAGTCTCAGATCCGCGGCTTTCAACAGCAGCAAACCGACAGTCGTTCATGAAGGATCACGCGTTTGCCCGACACGAAGCCAACTGGCATCGCGACTGGGACAAGCGACGCGCCCACTTTCATCGTGATCGCGTCTTCGTCTTCATCGACGGCTTCTGGTGGGGGCTTTACCCATGGGATTATTACCCTTACGACGCCTCTGGCTATTACCCATACGATTACTACGATTACGACTATTACCCCTACGGCTACGACGAGCAGTCGGGCTATGTTGATTCGGATCAGTACGGAAGTAGTTCGACCGTAAGCGCGATTCAGTCAGCGCTTGCGAAGCTCGGCTACTATCGCGGTACGATAGACGGAATTGGTGGCGACGAAACCCAGGCCGCTATCGCGCGTTATCAAGAAGACCAGGACTTGAGCGTAACAGGAACAGTCACCGCGGCTATTCTTCAATCGCTTGGATTAAGCCAGCCGGCGGGTTAGCCAGACGAGCGTTTTCGGCGACGAAACAAGAACAAACGAAACGAGAAAATGAAATAAATTTTATGGGCAAACTCGACGGAAAGATCGCTCAGTCAGCCGGGCCGAAGCAGCGGCGACGGCAACACGCCGCGGCTTGATCCAAATGTAGCGAAAGCGCGATTCATCTTCCTGCGTAATACGAGCGCAAGCTTGCCATAAGCTCACAACGCCGGAGATGCTGGGCGCTATGAAGCTCTGGACTTGGAGGAAAGAGGAACTTCCGTCGCTGCCACACGCTTTGCGAACCGCCGTTGCTGCGACGGCTGTCGGTCGTGATCGCGCGGCTGGTGGGAATGCCAGAGGCTTACTGGGCTGCGATTGCCACTTTGGTGTTGATGCAATCAACGCTGGGTGCGACGCTGACGCTCTCGATTGAGCGGATCGTCGCGACCGCAGTCGGCGCATCGGTCGGAGCAATTGAGTCGAACTACTTCGGCGCTAATCTCATCGCATTCGCAGTTGCGATTTTCTTACTCGGTATTTTGTCGTTCGCGTTCCGATTGGAGAAAACCGCCTATCGCTACGCTAGCATCACGCTGACGATCATCGTCCTCATTCCGCGCGTGAACGCGGCGTGGAACGTTGCAGCACACCGGTTCATCGAAGTTTCAGTAGGCATCCTGGTCGCTGTCGCGTTCGTTGCTGTCTGGCGCGAGGAACGCATCGTCCCTGACACCACTACTGAATAAGAAACGTAGCGCGTCTGCCCAGCCTAATGGCCGAGAAGATCTGCGACTCTTTTCCTGCTCATGCGTGTTGGTGTGCCGCTTCGAACATTGAAATGAGCTGCGCGAGCCGACGATCATACTCGTCACATGTCGGGCAACTGCCATCCGAATCGATCCACTCCGGATGTTGAACCAACAAATCGTTGTGGAGTTGTTTTTGTAACTCGGCGTACGAGCGAATTTGGTGCGATTCGGGCGCACCACTCCGTGTCTGCGTGCTGTAGCCCTGCCGACGGCGCGTCATGTGTATCCCTATCGTCCTCATGAATGGAAAATTCGTCTTCGCCTTACCGCTTTCGCTGTCGTGAGATAACGGCGGAGCAAATTCTGTGTCACTGCGCTTTTATCATAACGGCGGTAGGCCGCCCAAAGTGCTTCATCGATTTCGTGATCAAAAGCGCTCCGCGGATGGCGCGCCCTTACATGTGCGAGACTCGGCTTCGGCCGCACACCACCGATGCCTTGCGTTATCATGCCACAGGATGCGCCTCGGGCGAAGCTATTGCCATTGCGCGAGCGAAAGATTTTGTGCTAACCCTTTCGGAGTAATCTGCGCTCCCTCATTTGGGAGATGTACTCAAAGTAGCAGACGCAAGATGCGCCTGTTAACAGCTGCCTATCGGGATCTCAGCCACGAAACGCATGACCAACGTTCCCAGCGGTTCTCATCCCAAAGAGGGAGTGACAATCGACTCGAATGTGGCACTGGAAAATCCTACACACGCGCCATAGTCGCGATTTGATCGTTGCGCACACTTGAGGCCATGAAAACGATTCACTCTTTGGATGTCGACGGGAACTCGAAGTCTTTCGCCACTGGAAGCCCAATGCCGTTCGCGATAACCGTAACGCGTTTGCGCAAGCGAACGCGCGAGTCGCTGCCTCTAAGTGAAATAATCCCGCTGTGGTTCGCCCTCTCCAGTCCGTTAATCGGATTAGTGCTCGGGTTTCTTGGAGCCTGGTTCGTTACCTGGCTGACAAGTTAGCAATCCACCCACCAGTGGCGTGAGTTGGGAACAGGCCGATATTGAATAACAGAAAATGAATACGAAAATGAAAGCTGCACAGATCAGCAAACCCGGTGGGGATTTTGAGTTGATTGAACGCGACATTCCCGAGCCGGGCGCCGGACAGATTCGCGTGAAAGTGGACGCGTGCGGCATCTGCCACAGCGATGTCCTGGTCAAAGACGGTCTGTGGCCGGGACTTCAATATCCGCGTGTGCCAGGCCATGAAATCGCGGGGCGCGTCGATGCCCTAGGCGATCGCGTCACGAACTGGAAAGAGGGCGAGCGCGTCGGCGTCGGCTGGCACGGCGGGCATGATTTCGTCTGCGACCAATGCCGTCGCGGCGATTTCAGAATGTGCATTAATCGCAAAGTCACGGGCATAGATTTTGATGGTGGTTACGCCGAATACATGGTCGCGCCGGCAGAAGCATTGGCGTTAATCCCGGACGAACTTCCCCCGGAAGAAGCCGGGCCGTTCATGTGCGCAGGCGTGACTGTTTTCAATGCCTTGCGCAATTCGGGCGCCCGCGCCGGTGACGTTGTGGCCGTGCAAGGCATCGGCGGACTCGGACATCTCGGCGTTCAATACGCGAGAAAAATGGGATTTGAGACTGTGGCGCTCGGTCGCGGGAAAGATAAAGAACCGCTGGCCAGAAAACTGGGTGCGCATCATTACATCGATTCAGATGTCGCCGATACGGTAGCGGAATTGCAAAAGCTTGGAGGCGCGCGCTTGATTCTGGCGACTGCGCCAAGCGCAAAAGCCATTTCCGCAGTCGTAGGCGGTTTGGGCGTGAATGGTAATTTGTTAGTGCCCGCCGCACCGGCGGACCCGCTAACCATCAGCGCGATGCCTTTGATCATGGGAAGGCGTTCCGTGTCTGGTTGGTATTCAGGGACCGCACGCGATTCCCAGGACACGTTGGAATTCAGCGCGCTGAGTGGCGTCCATCCGATGATCGAAAAATATCCGCTCACGCGCGCCGCCGAGGCTTATGAGCAGATGCACAGCGGCAAAGCGCGTTTCCGCGCCGTGCTCACCATGGGCGACTGAACTGAACGAAACGCATTTTCTGAAACAGAAAAACGAAAGGAAACTCAAATGAAGAATGGAAAACTGAAGGGCAAAGTTGCGGTGGTAACGGGCGCGTCGAAGGGAATCGGCGCAGGCATTGCGAAGGCGTTTGCGGCAGAAGGCGCATCGGTAGTGATTAACTACGCCTCCGCGAAATCGGATGCGGACAAAATTGTCGATCAAATCAGCAAAGCCAGCGGCAGAGCGGTTGCAGTTCAGGCAAACGTCGCGAAGAGGTCGGATGTCCAACGGCTTTTCGCTGAAGCGGAAAAAGCGTTCGGCAAGGTCGACATCCTCGTTAACAACGCCGGCGTCTACGAATTCGTTCCGCTCGAAGAAGTCACCGACCAGCAGTTCCACAGAATGTTTGATACGAACGTTCTCGGGATGCTTCTCGTGACTCAGGAAGCACTCAAGCATTTCAATTCGAAAGGCGGAAGCATCATCAACATCGGTTCGCTCGCCAGCTCTCTGACGCCGCCGACTGCGGTAATTTACAATGCAACCAAAGGCGCAGTTGACGCGATCACGCGGACGCTCGCCAAGGAGCTTGGGCCACGCAAAATCCGGGTGAACTCCATCAATCCGGGGATGGTAATCACAGAAGGAGCCGTAGCCGGCGGTTACACCGAAGGCGACATGCGGAAAATGTTTGAATCGCAGACTCCACTCGGTCGCGTCGGAGAAACAGACGACATCGCGCCGGCCGCGGTGTTCTTCGCTTCAGACGATTCGGAATGGATCACTGGAGAAATGCTTCTCATTGCGGGAGGTTTGCGGTAATATTGATTGCGAAATGATTCGGCAACACGAAAGGAACCTCAGACCATGAA
>QHNQ01000087.1 GCA_003218135.1 Verrucomicrobiota bacterium | reverse complement strand
GCGGGAATCTTTGCTTCGCTTCGCCCGAGAAGTGTTAATTGACCCGCGCGTTTTGGTTTTGCCACAGCGATGACAAAGTTTGCCGAAAGGCGATTGAGGTCAATCGTATCCGCTCAGCGCCAAAGGCGCTGTCTCATGGTTAGCCTGGGGCGTCGCCCCAGGAATCTTAAAACGCAACGCAAACAAGCGCTGATAGCGCGTCTCAATGCGACGATTGGATCGAATTTGGTGCGTAGAGTGAATCGCGCTTTCAGCGCTTGCGCTTTTGGGGTGGCCTGAAGCCTGGGGCGCTGCCCCAGGCTCACGATGAATGCGCGCCTTTGGCGCGAGCACACACAGTCAATCATTGTTACCCTTGCTGAAAGGCGCGGAGATCGTCGGCAACGTCTGGATATTTCGCCGCAAGCGCTTCGACATCGCCGATTTCGACGTCGACTTTCTCTACGCCGGGCCATTCTGTGCTCGCGCCGAGGAACCAGCGCCGTCGTCCGATGACGCGTGCAGTGTGAAACGTATTACCCGGAATTAAAAGCTGCACGCATTGACCCGCTTGCAGATCCGGACCTACGACGACGCGTTCGCTTGTTCCATTTTCGTGCAGCATCAGAACTTCAATCGGATCACCGAGGTAACGGTGATACAGCTGATCGTTGCGGATGCGGTGGAGTCGTACCGGGGCATCCGGCGTGACCATGAAATAGAGTGCGGAGCCGGCTGGCCGACCATCAAGAAATGGTGCCGGGTGAACACCAACCCGCAAAAATCGAAACGAGATCGGATCGGTATGATCGATGTGATCGGGCAGGACCCGAAAACGGGTGAGGTGGTTCTCGTAATGAATCAGCCTCACGAGTGGGCTGGTTCGGATGAGCAACTGCTGGCGTTGCAGGAACGGTTCAACGCTTACGTTTCATTTTTGCTCGACGGCGAAATGGCCGAAGTGCATCCGGAGCTGGCTGACAAACCGGCGCGCATCGAGCTGCGCTGCGCGCACATTCCCGACACGCGCGCGCTGGAGTTGCTCGCGCTCATCCACGATCAGCTCGCGTTTCAGGAAGTTAAATTGGAAGTCGTCGTACGAAATGACGAAATCCGAATGTCGAATGACGAGGGAATGACGAAGCCCGAATGACAAAACATTGATTGTTCGTCATTTTTTCATTCGGGCTTCTAAGAGCGAACAATCGTCATAATCACCTCGACCAGGGGCAGGCGGTAGGGCCTCTGTGTCAGCCCCGAAAGCGTTCGGGGTGCGCAGAAACGCCCTCCAATTGCCGCTTCGCGCTTCAACGTTTTGCCGATTCCAGGCGCGCAAAGAAATCCTCGAAGAGCGACTCGTAAACGCGGCTGCGCTCGGGATGATATTGCACTCCCAACCCGAACGGATAATTGCGGAGACGAACCTGCTCGATGATCCCATCATGCGCGGCCCAGGCTTCCACTTCCAAATCGTCGCCTAACTGCTCGATTGCCTGATGGTGCGCGCTGTTCACTTTTGAGAAACGATGAGAAGCTGCCGTGTCATGACGCAGCGGCTGAACCTCATTTTCTTTTTGGTGCGGAAGGTTGTGGCCCGGGATATGGAGCTTTAGCGTGCCGCCGAGCGCCACATTGAATAACTGAAGCCCTTTGCAAATCGCCAGGATCGGCAGCCCGTGCGAAACCGCTTCTTCTACAGCCTTAAATTCCCAGCGATCACGCTCCGGGTCGATCTGTTTATCCAGCACGGAAGGATCGGGAATCTCCTGGCGCAAAAATTCCGGGGAAATATCCGAACCGCCAGTGAGCAAAAGACCGTCCATTTGATCCAGCGCGACGTCGCCTTTGCGGGCGTCGAAAACGTGAATGTCGGGATGTTTCGCGAAAAATGGCTGAAACCATTTGTCATCCTTTGGGCGGATCCATGTAGCCAGATTCGGCATCGGTAAATTTGCGACTTCCCACTGCGTATGTAAAGAGCACTGCGATGTTAAGCGTGGACGTTACCACCCCATTAAACGAAGAATTGGAAACATTGAGTAGCGAAAGCAAGGCTCGGGTGATCGCAGTAGCGCTGCACGATCTCGAGAGCGGCTTGCGATTTTCGCTACACGGCGATCGGTGGTTTCATGCTGCAAGCACGATCAAAGTCGCGGTGCTTCTGGCAATTTTTCGCGCGGCAGACGAGGGCCGGCTTCGGCTGGATGACTCGCTGCACGTGCGAAATCGTTTTATCAGCGCAGCCGACGGATCTTCTTTTCATCTCAACCGCGACTCAGACGCCATGCCTGAACTGTACCAAACGATTGGACGAACGGCGAAAATCTCTGCGCTTGCGGAAGGAATGATTGCTTCGAGCAGCAATCTGGCGACGAATTTGCTTCTCGATTTTGTGGGTGTTGAATATGCGCGAAACGTTCTGCGGGATGCGCACGTGGAAGGGGTGGAACTGCGGCGCGGCGTTGAGGACCATGCGGCACACGAACGCGACATAAATAATGAAGCGACCGCGAATGGGTTGCTGACATTATTGTCGGCCGTGCGCGGCAATTTTCTTAGTAGTGACAGCAAAGAACAAGCGATCCGTATTCTGCTGCAACAACGATTCAGGTCGATGATTCCTGCGGGTCTTCCAGCGCATGCGGCAGTGGCTCACAAAACAGGCGAGATCTCGACTGCGTGCCACGATATGGGAATTGTGTATCTGCCTGAACGTGAGCCGTACATCGCCGTTATTTTGACCGAGTTTGATTCAGAACATGACGGTCGGCGCGAGACGGTTGCAGCTATTTCTGAGGCGATCTTTCGCTCAGTGACGGGCTTGGAATCAAAATCAAATGCACACTGAGGTATGCGCGCGATCGACGGTTTCAATTTGCCTGCAGAGTACCGCGCGTTACTGCGACCGGCCGAAGCGGAGACAGACTTTAGGGGCAATGTTCATCATCTCCCCCGCTTTTTCTATGAAATCGGCAGCTGGGAGGAAGCGCACGAGATTCGGTTCGCGCCACACTTCACGCTGGCGGAATTGATGCTCGTTGATTGCCGTGAAGCGAGACTGCTCCTGAGCGAGTTCCCCCATTATGTGCCATGCGCAATCGTTTTGCTTGCGAGATTGCTGGAGGACTTTCGCCGCGAAGTCGATGCCCCGGTTTTCATCAGCGCAAACGGCGGCCACAGATCGCCCGCGCATCAGATTGGCGGAGCGAAAAGCATTCACGTCTGGGGAACAGCAGCGAATATTTATCGCGTCGGAGAGACTTTTTTGGATGACGCGAAATCAATTGAGAAATATCGAGCGATCGCTGCGTCGCTCAGCCCCGCCGTGTTTGTTCGGCCATTCGGCCCGGAACGAGGGCAAACCAACGACCATCTCCACATCGATTTAGGGTTTGCGAGCTTGACGCCGCGCGAATGCAGCGAGGCGTGTTGAGCCTCTGTTAAGCAAATGAAGGATTTCGGAACGGAACGGGGCACGCGGTTTTTTCGTGAAAGCGCATTTACCGCAGTACCACCGCGTGCGGTCGTCGGTTTGGAAGCGGAATTCAATCTTCTCGTCAATGACCGCAGACGGCGTCCAGAAAAGGTGTTTGGCGATCCCAGCCGTCTGGTGCGAAGGCGAATGATTCCGCGCACCGGCAAATCCTTTCAATTGCCGGCTGGCGGTGCGATTTATTTTGACACCGGCGTCATCGAAGTCGCGACGCCGATTATTGAACTTGAGCCCGGCTGTTGTTATCGCGCGACGCGCTTGCTCTGGGAGCAAATCCGGTATTTACGGAGAGAGCTTGATCACTGGGCAAAACGAAACAGATGCCAGTGCCGCCTGCAGGGTTTTAGCACGCACTATAATTTTTCATTTCCAAGGGCGCGCAGATCAAAATTTCGCAACGCGACCAAGCTTGCCTATCTACTCGCGCACATTTTGCCGGTTCCAGTGATCTTGCTCGCTGCGAACCGTCAGAGCAGCGCGGTGGGCGTCCGTCCCCGCAGGACGCGAGTCGAGGTGACAGCTGATTTCACGCCGGATCCCGCTTTAATGCTGGCGACATGCGCTTTCGTCGCCGGTGCGATTCAGACAGTCCTTAGCTGGGAAAATTTTGACCTGAGGCAATTGAATCGAAATCGAATTCCGCGCGTCACGCCGTTTCGCCTGCGCAAACACTCCTCGCGTCGGGGGTGGCGAGTCACGGCCGATTCATTAGCTCAAAGTCCATTCGTCGCGGACACCAATGCGCCCCTTTGGAAATTGCGTGACGGTCGAATACTTAGCCTGCGCGCTATCGCAGCAGAAACTTTGAGCCCATTTCGCCGGCGAATCCGGCGGATCAGCGACTCGAATATTCTAGAACACATTGCCGCCGTTTTCGCTGGTAATGCGCGTTCACTTTTAGATTTCGCAGAACGCCCCGAAACGTACGACGATGTCGGGCGGACGATTGATTGGGGCCGCCGCCGGATGCGACGCTGGCCACGCTCGAAGTATGAAAAAGTGATCCATCGTGTGATTGCACGCGAACCGATGCGCGTTGGCCAGAAACGGTACCGAGTGGACCGGATGAACGGTTGGTATCAGGTCGATTGTCGAGAGGTGGGAACGCGACGGCGTCGTACATTTAATCTCGACGAACTGGTGAGACTCTCCGACACAAACAAAAAACTTAGCGTCGGCAGGCGCAAAGTGACCAAAGCACGGAGGTCGAAATGATTCTGCTCAAACCGCGGAGGCGGGAACAATCGCTGGAAGCTGCGCACCTCCAGCTTTTCGTGGTCACGGCACCTTTGCCAGGATCTTCTTCATCTCCGAAGCCGTGAAAGCACGCAGCGTTTGTGTGCGGATGTTGCCCAAAAGATCCGCTCCCAGTAACACGCTGGCGGCTGTCTCGTCATCAGGGGCCTCGAACACGCACACCTGGTCGTATTCACCGAGGGTCCAATACATTTGCTTCACGCTCACGCCCATCGATTGCACCTTGGCAGCCCAGTCGGCCACGCGCTGCGTCGTCTCCTTCGCGGCCTGGATGCCCTTGTCCGTAAATTGCACCAAACTGATGTAAGTCGGCATGACGTTTTCTATTCCTTCAGGATATCTCCGCATCGAGACATCTCAGTTTCCGTAATGATCTCAATGTTCTTGTTCTGGTCTTTTAGGCGGTGGCGGTTCGTTTCGAAATTCGCGATGCCGAATTCTGCCGCCGGCGTAAGCAATGTACCCGCCAGCTCCCAAGGTCACGGCACCGAGCACAATCACTGTGATAAGCAGCGGCGCAGACGATTTTGGCCATTTGATCGGCAGTAC
>QHNQ01000086.1 GCA_003218135.1 Verrucomicrobiota bacterium | reverse complement strand
GAAGAATGAACGGATAAGCATCAAACGCTCTGGTAGCGAGCAACACGGCGTTCGCACCGATCCAGACGAAGATAAGAGCGCCAAATGTAATGAGAAATTTCCAACTGCCGCCGAACTCGGCAATGCGGTCGGAGAGTCGCTCGCCGAAAGTGAGTTTTTTTTCGAATTGCTTCTCGATGTCGCTCGACAGAATCTCGTGCTGTTCCAAACTCTCGATCACTTCCTGGTCGAG
>QHNQ01000085.1 GCA_003218135.1 Verrucomicrobiota bacterium | reverse complement strand
TTTGATGTAATCCTTACGGAATTCCCCCAGGTCATCGAGGCAGATGAACCCTTTGCTGTCCAAGTCTGGCAATTTCTTCTTGATGAATTCGAGAAGCGACGGCCGGATCAATTCCGCGATCATTCCGCTGTTCGGCGGCTTCGCTTTCTTGCAAATCTGACACACCAATGGCGCAGTTACGGTTTTGCTCATCGAGATTTCGCTGCTGAATTAAACTGGTTCCGGGCGGCTTGTCGATTCCATCTTGAATCAACGATGGTAATTCCTAAGCTCCCGCGATGGAAGAATCCGAAGTACCTCTTGAGCAATTGCACGAACACGTAAAGGAAAGCGCGGAACACAGCGGTGCGCCTTGGATTTCATGGGTGGCATTGAGCACGGCTGTTTTGGCGGTGCTGGCCGCGATCGCGGGACTGCTCTCCGGGCGATACGTAAACGAGGCGATGATGAATCAAATCGAAGCGTCAGATCAATGGAGCTACTATCAGGCGAAGAGCATTAAAGCATCGGTGCTTGATGCAAAGATGTCGCTCGCTGCCACGCCAAGCGAATCGGACCAATCAAAGCGCGATCGTTACGAAAAAGAGCAGGAACAGATCAAATCGGAAGCCGAACGCAAGGAGGCTGCGGCGAAATCAAATTTTCACAAGCACGAAGTGTTCGCCGGCGGTGTGACCATGTTCCAAATTGCCATCGCCATCGCTGCAATTTCCGCGCTTACAAGGAAACGCCGGTTTTGGTTTGTGAGTTTGCTGTTCGGGGCAGCTGGATGCGCATTTGTGGTACTCGCCGCGATCGCAAGCTGACAGCATTGCCCAAATGGGGCCACCAAAACGGGAAAAGTGTTGGCGCGCCTCTGGGGTTTAGGGTGGAGCACGTTTCGCACTTAAATTCCGTCCACATCATAAAAACCCCTAGAGCCTTGAAACGAGGGTCGGAAAATTCTTAAGAAATTTTTTCGCAAAAAAGTCTTGCAACTTAGGGCGTTTGCCTTAAGAACTGAGCCCCCCTAGAACTAACCCCTCAATATCCCCCCATGAAACAACACTCCACTAATCAATCCGTACCCGTCTGCCGTAACCTCTCGACCCGCCGTAGCCTTGCGCGAAGGCGGCTTGGTGAAAGCGGGTTTTTTAATCTCCGTGTTTCAATCGCCCTGTTGACCATCACGACTGGCCTGTCTCTGGCGCTCTTCGTCGCGACACCTTTCGGACGCGGCGCGGCCGCGCCCACTGCTGGCACTGGAAAGGCACAGCAGAAATATAACCCGGCTGGTCACTCCATCGATTTCAGCATGCTGCCGCCCGGGTTTGATGAACCCCCTGAAGTGTAGCTATGAAAAGGCGAGTTCCCCCCCCAACTGGAGCACATCTTCTTCGAGGCGCGTTTTACGTGCTTTTGCTGTTGGCCGGAACATTGATGGTGGCTTCGTTTCATCCTGACGCGAAAGCCAGGGCCTCCAATCCCGCAGTCGCGGGACTCACGTTTGCAGACCGAGTAGCTTACCAGAGAGCAATTGAGGAGGTTTATTGGCGTCATCGCATCTGGCCGACGGAAAATGCCGAGCCTAAACCATCCCTCGATGCGGTGATGTCTCAGGCGCAGCTGGAAACGAAAGTCGAAGATTATTTGCGCAACTCGCAAGCGCTGGATGACTACTGGTCACGGCCAATTACGGCTGAGCAGTTACAGACCGAAATGGATCGCATGGCAAGGGACACGAAGCAGCCCGATGTGCTGCGCGAACTCTTTTCGGCGCTCGGCAACGATCCCTTTGTGATCGCGGAGTGCCTGGTCAGACCCCTGCTAGCAGAGCGTCTAACTGCCGATTTTCGGGGTCAAAACAGTACAAATCCCTTTGGGTCTGCATGGCTGAAAGGGGAACCCGGCACGTCGGTGGCAACAAGCTCAACAGATGCGGCGTACACTATTCCCGAGATTCCCGAAGACATTCAATGCACTGACGATACCTGGACAGCTACTAACCTCACCAACGCGCCGATCGCACGATACCTCCACACGGCAGTCTGGACCGGCAGTGAAATGATTGTCTGGGGCGGGTCCAACGGCAGCGATCTGGATAGCGGCGGAAGGTACACTCCCTCTACAGACTCCTGGACTGCGACAAGCTCGATCAACGTGCCCACCGCCCGAGACAGCCACACTGCGGTCTGGACCGGCAGCGAAATGATCGTCTTTGGCGGATTTAACGCCCAAACTGCTCTGAACACAGGCGGGAGATACAATCCCGCCACAAATAGTTGGATCTCGACTGCCCTCAGTGCCCTGGTGCGCGGCAATCATACGGCGGTCTGGACTGGCAGTGAAATGATCGCCTGGGGCGGAACTGATCCTGTTCACTACTTAAACACAGGCGAAAGATTCAATCCTACTACGAACACATGGACAGGTACCAGCATCGCCAATGCTCCTGCTGGACGCTACATCGCCACCGCGGTCTGGACTGGCAGTGAAATGATCGTCTGGGGCGGCAGTAACACCGCTCTTCAAAACACGGGCGGGCGATACAATCCCGGGACAGACAGTTGGACGGCGACTAATGCTATTAACGCGCCTGCTGCACGATACTACCACACGGCAGTCTGGACCGGCAGTGAAATGATCGTCTGGGGTGGTGCGGGTCAGACCAATTTCTTGAACACTGGTGGGCGATACGATCCCAGCACAGACACCTGGACTGCCACGAGCGTCACCGGTGCGCCGGTCGCGCGATGGCGCCACACGGCAGTCTGGACTGGCACCAAAATGATTGTCTGGGGCGGCAACAGTTCTTTCAACACCGGCGGGCGATACATCCCGGGGACGGATAGTTGGACAGCTACAAGCACCTTCAATGTACCCGATGGCCGAGGATACCCCACGTCCGTCTGGACCGGCAATGAAATGATCGTCTGGGGCGGACTTGGTTCCCTGTGGGTAAACACCGGCGGCAGATACTGCGTGCAGTCTGGTCCAACGACGCCTACCCCAACAGCTACTCGCAGCCCGACACCCACCCCAACCGCAACTCCTACTGCTACTCGCACTCCGACGCCAACAGCCACAGCGACCGTACCATCCAGCCCGACGCCAATACCATCACCGACTTCTACGGGAACTCCGACTCCGGTACCTGGAGGAACTAATGTTGCTCTAGCTGCCAATGGTGGAGTAGCCAGCGCCTCATCGACTTACAATAACAATTTCCCGGTAACGGCGGTTAATGATGGAGATCGCTTAGGTCTAAATTGGGGTAATGGCGGTGGCTGGGCTGATGGAACACCGAATGTTTGGCCGGACTGGGTAGAAATAGATTTCAACGCTAGTTATCCGATTAACGAAATAGATTTTTTCACTCTTCAGGATAACTATCAAAATCCTAGTCCGCCCACGCTTAACATGACGTTTACCTTATACGGCGTAACAGATTTTGAAGTACAGTATTGGACAGGCTCCACCTGGACGGATGTTCCTGGCGGCAACGTAACTGGAAATAACCACGTATGGACACAATTTACGTTTGCCAGCATTACTACCGCTAAAATAAGAGTACTGATAAATAACTCTTTAGCAACCTATAGCCGAGTTACCGAGATCGAGGCTTACACAGCCGGGGGAAATCCCACGCCAACCCCAACAGCGACTGCAACCGCAACGGCCGCTGCCACTGCGACCGCTACGGCTACTGCAACGTTTACTCCAACGGCAACAGCGACTGCGACTACGACGGCTACATTTACACCTACGCCAACGGCGACGGCGACGGCGACTTTTACCCCAACTGCGACGGCTACATTTACTCCGACACCAACATCAACAGCCACGGCTACGTTCACGCCTACCGCAACATTTACTCCGTTACCAACCGCCACGTTTACTCCTACGGCGACGGCCACCTATACTCCGACTGCTACAGCGACATTCACGCCGACGCCAACCCCTACAGCTACTCGTACGCCCACGCCGACACCAACGGCTACCGCTACAGCTACGGCTACGTTCACGCCTACCGCCACATTTACTCCGTTACCAACCGCCACGTTTACTCCTACAGCCACGGCCACCTATACTCCGACTGCTACAGCGACATTCACGCCGACGCCAACCCCCACAGCTACTCGTACGCCCACGTCGACACCAACAGCCACCGCAACAGCTACCGCTACGTTCACGCCTACCGCCACATTTACTCCGTTACCAACCGCTACGTTTACTCCTACAGCGACGGCCACCTATACTCCGACTGCTACAGCGACATTCACGCCGACGCCAACCCCTACAGCTACTCGTACGCCC
>QHNQ01000084.1 GCA_003218135.1 Verrucomicrobiota bacterium | reverse complement strand
GTGCCGGAGGACATTCGTTGGATTGCCGCAAACACAGAAGGGCGTGTGGAAAAAATAAATATCTGGCCGGGAACAAAAGTTGAACCCGGCGACGTTATATTAGAGTTGAGCAGCCCCGAACTGGAGCAGAGCGCGCACGAGGCCGAATCCAAGGCGAAAGCCGCCGAGGCCGATCTCGCTACATCCCGCGCAACGTTGCAACGCGAGCTTCTCGATCAAGAATCCAAAACTGCGGCCGCGCATTCCGCCTACGAGCAGGCGAAAATGGAGCGGCAAACCAATGACCAGTTGGCGAAGAATGGTCTAGTCGCCGATCTCGTTTACAAAACTTCGAAAATCAAAGAACAGGAATGTGAGAAGAGCGACGAGATCGAGTTGAAGCGCTTGGCGTTCTCACGCGATTCGATCGAGCCGCAGTTGGCCGCGAAACAGGCGGCAGTCGATCAAGCGAATCAGCTTGCGAAATTGAAGCTAGATCAAGTGGAAGCACTGCACGTGCGGGCCGGCATGTCAGGCGTGTTGCAACAACTGCCCGTGCAAATCGGGCAGCGATTGAAGGTCGGTGATAACCTCGCGCGGGTTGCCGATCCGACAAAACTGAAGGCGCAGGTAAAAATCGCGGAGACGCAGGCGAAGGACATTCAGATTGGTCAGAAAGCGATCATTGACACTCGCAATGGCGTCGCGAACGGCCACGTTACGCGCGTCGATCCTGCAGTGGAGCAGGGGACAGTAAATGTCGAAGTCGCCTTTGACGAGCCGTTGCCGAAAGGCGCGCGTCCCGATCTTAGCGTCGACGGGACAATTGAGCTCGAGCACCTCGACGACGTCATTTACGTCGGCCGGCCAGCTTTTGGGCAGGAGAACAACACGGTCGGCATGTTCAAGCTGGTCAACGGCACGTCGCAAGCTGTGCGCACGCCGGTCAAGCTTGGCAAAAGCTCCGTCAACACCATTCAGATTTTAGACGGTCTCCAACCAGGGGATCAGGTGATCCTTTCCGACACTAGTGCGTGGGACGCACATGACCGAATTCGCCTGAACTAAGTTCTTATTTCTGAATCTGATTTCAGATTTGAAACAATCAAAGCAATACGAACAACATGAACTCGAATGAACTAACTGAAACGCAACCGACAAATGTCGTTAACGGAAACGGTGTCCATCCATTGATACGTCTCGCTGGCGTCACCAAAGTGTTTCTTACCGACGAAGTAGAAACGCACGCGCTCTCGGGGATTCACCTCGATATTCGCGAGGGCGAATATGTTTCCATCGCTGGACCGTCAGGTTGCGGCAAGACCACGCTGCTTTCTATTCTCGGCCTGCTCGATACTCCTTCGGATGGCAGTTATGCGTTAAAAGGCCATGAGGTCGCGAATCTCTCGTTCGCAGAGCGCGCGCGCGTTCGGAATCGCGAGATCGGTTTCATCTTTCAAAGCTTTAATCTGATCGGCGATCTGACGGTTTTCGAAAACGTCGAATTGCCGCTGACCTACCGGGGCACGAGCGCCAGCGATCGCAAAGCGTTTGTGACCGAAGCCCTGGAGCGCGTGGGCATGGCGCATCGCGCAAAACATTTGCCGAGCCAGCTCTCGGGTGGCCAACAGCAACGTGTCGCGGTCGCGCGCGCTCTCGCCGGCAGGCCGGCGATTCTGCTCGCAGACGAACCGACCGGCAACCTCGATTCGCGCAATGGCGAGGCGGTGATGCAACTGCTCAGAGAACTGCATCAGGGTGGCGCCACGATTTGCATGGTGACACACGACGAGCGTTTCGCGCAGCACGCAGATCGGACCGTGCATTTATTTGACGGTCAAATCGTCGAGGACCGCATGGCCGCATAAACAATCAACGTTCAAACGAAGCGAACCAAAGATGCAAACGTTTCTCCAGGATCTTCGCTTCGGTCTGCGATTGCTTCGGCGCAGCCCCGGGTTTTCTGTCCTGGCAATTCTTTGCCTCATACTCGGTATCGGTACCAACGCGGCGGTCTTAAGTTGGATCGAAGGAATTTTGATTCGCCCCTATCCGTTGGTCGCGCACCAGGACCGTATGTTCGCATTAAACGCGACCACGCGCGGCCAGCAGGGATTCACCGGACTTTCGTATCCCGAATTCCTCGATTACAAAAAAAATTCCACGCTCTTTGAGTCGTTCATCGTTGATAGGATTACTGGCACTACGCTGAGCGTTGGCGATCGCGCTGAACGCGCATCGGGCGCAATTGTCTCGGCGAATTATTTCGACGCGCTCGGAGTGCGACCGATTCTGGGGCGTGGCTTCAGGCCAGAGGAGGCTGAAGGTCGCAACGCGCATCCAGTGACCGTGATCGGTTATAAGACCTGGAAGGATCGTTACAGCGGCGATCCCAACATCATCGGCAGAACACAGATGCTGAATGGCGTTCAGCACACAATCATCGGCGTCGCGCCGGAAGAATTTCACGGCACCTTCATCGGATATAACTTCAGTTTTTGGGTGCCGGTCTCCATGCAGGAGACATTCGACACCGGTTACAAGCTGGAAGATCGGGCAGCGCGTTGGATCGAAGGCTACGCATTTCTTAAACCTGGCGTTGCGCGCCAGCAGGCGGACGCTGAGCTTCACGCAATTTCGCAACGGCTGGAAAAAGATTATCCGGAAACGAATCGCGGTCACGACCTCTCGCTTTCGCCCTTGTGGAGAACGCCGTTCAATCAGGCGGGCAACATGACTTCGACGCTCGCAATCACGATGGCGGTCGTTTTTTTTGTTCTGCTGATCGCATGCGCGAACGTAAGCAACCTGTTGCTCGCGCGATCGCTGCTACGCCGCCACGAGATAACGATGCGTCTGGCGCTGGGCGCGGGACGGCGCCGGTTGATTAAACAACTTTTCACTGAAGGATTGCTTCTTGCATTGATCGCCGCCGTCGGCGGAATCGCCGTTGCCTATTGGTGCCGCAACGCGCTCGTGCTTTCGTTTCCATCGCCCGCGGCAGGAATCGTGATCGATTTGCCAGGACGAATCGACTGGCGCGTACTCGTGGCAAGTGTCGGTATCTGCATTGGCGCTACGATGCTGTTTGCGTTGATGCCGGCAATTCATGCCAGTCATGTCGATCTTGCCAGCGCACTCAAAACCGACGGCGGTGGAGTAGTCGCGGGCAGCAACCGTTCGCGATTACGCTCCGCGCTCGTCCTTGTTCAGGTTTCGCTTAGCTTCGTTCTGCTCGCAGGCACAGGCTTGCTCTTGCAGAGCTTGCAGCGAATGCAGAAGACCAGTCCAGGTTTCTCCACCGACGTTATTGTATCCGGCGCTGACTTAGTCTCTGCTGGATACAATTTGGAACGTGCAAAAGCTTTCGACACTGAATTAGTCGATCGAGTGCGCGAAATTCCCGGCGTCGAATCGGTGACTTTGTCCCGATTGCAACCGTTTAGTTACGGCGTCTTCTCTACCGCGCCGCTGATGATCGATGGCTATCAACCCGCGCCGGATGAGCAACTAAATTCATCGTACCTCGAAGTAGGTGAGGACTATTTCAAGACGTTAGGTATTCCAATTGTAGCCGGACGCGAGTTCCAACGCACCGATGACGAGAACGCGGTGCCAGTAGCTGTGGTCAATGAAACCATGGCGTCGAAATATTGGCCGGGAAAGGATCCGATCGGCCAGCGGCTTAAAGTTAAGGATCGTTGGGTGCAAATTGTCGGCGTGGCCAAGAACGTGAAGTACGAGAACAAGCTCGAGCTGCCCAGGACATTCTTCTACGTATCCATGCGACAGAACTTCTTGGAGAGTAATGCTCTTCTTATCCGCACGCGCGAGACTCCGGGCGCGATCAGGGCTGCGCTCGCTCGCGAAATGCAGTCGCTCGATCCTAATCTCGCGCCGACTGCTCCATTCCGCGTGCAAGAACAAGTGGACAGGAAAGGTTACACGCAGCGGCTCGCTGCCACATTGATCGCGATTTTTGGTGCAATGGCTTTGTTCTTGGCGGCCATAGGTCTGTATGCGGTCATGTCTTATTTCGTTTCACAAAGCACACGCGAGCTCGGGTTACGAATGGCTCTCGGCGCCGGCGCCAAGGATCTTTTGAGGCTCGTCGTTTCGCGCGGTCTCCAATTGACCGCGGCAGGAATCGTTCTCGGTAGCATCGTAGCCCTGATTCTGACGCGTTTGATGGGCAATCTGCTCTATAAGGTCAGTCCGCACGATCCGCTGGCTTTTGGGTCCGCGCTCGTGGTGATCACGATTGCGTCGTTGACTGCATGTTTTTTGCCGGCGTGGCGTGCAACACGCATCGATCCCGTTCAGGCGCTGCGCGAACAGTAACGAAGCAATTACCGCCCTTATGCTCAAAGACATTCGTTTTGCTTCGCGCCAGCTACTCAAACAACCGGCGTTTACAGCCATTGCCGTTCTCACCATTGCGCTCGCGATCGGCGCGACGACGGCCGTGCTGAGTCTCGTAAATGCGCTGCTCGTTCGGCCAATGCCGTATCGAGAGCCGCAGCAGCTCGTCCTGCTCCTTCAGCATTTCAAATCGCAAAATCTCGAACGGATTCCAGTTTCGCCTCCCGAA
>QHNQ01000170.1 GCA_003218135.1 Verrucomicrobiota bacterium | reverse complement strand
CCGGCGTAAGAACAGCCGAGTGCGATCGACACTGATGCCAGCTCGTCCTCGGCTTGCACGAAGATGCCGCCATACTTCGGCAGCTCGCGCCGGAGCGTTTCCATCACGGACGACCACGGAGTGATCGGGTAACCGGCGCCGAAGCGCACGCCGCCCGCGATCAGTCCGTACGCGAGGGCCTGGTTGCCATCCATCGTGAGCTGCGCGCGGCCGCTCGGCCTCGGGATGTGCTCGAAACGGTAGTGCTTAGTCAGGACGTTGCCGACCGGGTAGGCGTAGCCAGCTTGGAACGCCATCAATGCCGTGTTCACCACGCTCTCGTTTTTGCCGCCAAATTTTTCGGTGATCAGTCTTTTCAGTTTCTCGTCATCGAGATTGAAAATTTTCGAGATCAGCCCGAGCACGAAAATGTTTTTGCCCTTGTCCTTGGCCGTGCCGCCGAGCGCTTCAACAGTCAACCCAGTGATCGGCACACCGACGTAAACGAAACGTTTATCGTCCAAGTTCGGCTCCACGTTATCCGAGTCGTAAAGCAATACGCCGCCTTCGCGAAGAAAGCCGAGGTGGTCCTGGTAACTGTGTTGGTAAAACGCGACTAGAAAATCGGCCTCATCACCGGCCGATAACACTTCGCCGGAACCTATGCGCACCTGAAAAATCGACGGCCCGCCTGAGATCGTGGCTGGGATGGTCATGTAGGTCATGACGTCGTGCTCGCTGCGCCCAGCAAGTCGCGCGAGAAAAGCCCCGGCAGTTTGAATTCCGTCCTGAGAGTTGCCGGCGAGCCGGATCACTGCGTCCTGAATGCTTTCAGGGCGCAAATCGGCTCTTTCGCCGTTTGGCGCGGCTGTTTGTGCGGCAGTGTCCGGGCGTTCGCTCACGGGGTTAGAAAACTAACAGATTGAAGCACCATTTCCACCGGCAATATTTCCGCATCCCGGAAGAAAACGGCAAACTCCGTCGCCTGCACGGCGCCCGAGTTCGCCAATGAGGAGCCCCGGTCGATGGATCGTTACTGGACGTCGCTCGCTATCTGCTTCTTAAAGGTGGGTAGGGACCGAAATTCTATCGGGCGGTCAAGTTTCTTATCGGCGATTGTCAGGTCCTGGTATTTAACTTTTCCTTCGAAATCACAACTGCCCCCCTCAATCTCTGTGATGGTCCCGGCTTGGATCCTAAGAATGATTCCTTTTAACCTCGTCAGAAGCTCAACTGTAAACTCGATTTTTTTCGGCGACGGCACTCCGGCAATCCGTATTTCGATGTATGGATGATACTGGTTGGTTATGACATGTTCAGCGAGATCCAGGACAATGACCTGTTCGGGCGATTTCCTGGATTCCTCGAGCGCGTCTTGCAGTTGCCTGGCCTTTTTCCACGAAAGAACCAGTAGATCGGGTAACTCAATGTTGAAAAGTTCGCCAACCTTCGAAACGAGATCAGGCATTGGCGCCATCCATTTGATCGTCTTGATCTCGCGACCCAAGCGACTTTGGAACTCCTGCCATTGATTCGAAGGCGTGGTAGTCGCGCGAGGTTTGGGAAGTGAGAAAAGCGTACGCAGGCTAAGAGATGAATTGTTCATTGTGTCCTCTTTCTCAGAATCAAGCTTGTTCCGTCAGTCTGGAGCTGGTCCCGGCCAGCGGATATATTGGAATGAAAATATAAGCCGTAATTGATGGCCAGATTTTCCTCGGACTTGCGCGGAGCGTCCCAATCCGGATGCAGATGAACCGTGGGTTGTACAGCGAACCATTTTAGTATCCGATACAACAACAGCGCCGCCGCGGCGAGGCCAGCACTGACTACATAAAAGATCCACCATGCAAATCCTCCGTTCGAAGGAATGGGAGTTGGCGTTGCAGTTGCAGTCGGCGTTGCCGTTGGCGCACGTGTTGCTGTTGCAGTAGCGGTGGGTGTTAGGATTGCAGTTGCAGTAGGTGTTGCCGTTGGTGTACGTGTTGCGGTTGCAGTAGCTGTTGCCGTTGGCGTTGACGTCGCAGAGTAATGAGAAGGTGGCGAGGGACTGATCGGAGCTGACGTTACCGTGGTCACTGGTGAAGGGCTTGATGGGTTATCCGCGGAAATCGCGAGCTTGGCGACGCCTCGCGACCTGGCCCCGGCAAGGGTAACCGATGCCGTGTACGAGTCGCTTGGCTTTCTATAAGTATGGCGAATCGTCCGCGCGTTGCCGTGCTCGATCGGGGAACCGTCACCGGCATCGAATTGATAATCGAGGTCTGGCACGTCAGGAACAGGCGAGATTGTGAATGTCACTATTTCTCCAACCCGCGCGTGCGGCGTATTCGGCGTCAGTCGTACCTGAATCGACCGGGCTGAGTTTTGCCTATGCCTCTGTCTATCACCGTGCCATCGACGTCAAAAATGTAAAAGGCTTCGCGAACCGGAGGGCTGAGTGTTGCCGTGAATTTTACCTTCTCTGCGATTTGCACGGTGTCTTTGTCTGGCGTCAACCTCACCCTGACAGGGCGTTGGGGGATATCCGTCGGTGACGGACGGAACGAAGTGACGGGGTTGGCGGTGTTCGGCGTAGGAGACGGAGAGATGCGGTAATGGCTGACGATTTCAGGTCTGGGCGGCCTCCGCGGTGTTTGGGAAGGGCTTGGAATCTGAGAGTGAGCCGGCAAGAGAACCACCAAGAAGACGACAGAAGCGATTATGATTATTCGCCGCGACCGACAAGTTTCGGTCACAACAGGAATCTCGCTCACGCCGGATCAACAGTAACAAGAATTGCGCCGGCCTTCCATCGGCAACTCGTTAGAAGTCCAACCACGAGGGACATCCCAAGTGAAGCGGCAGTTGTTATTCGCCCTTTGTGGCGCCGGAGCCGGGGGCGCTATCGAGCCCGCGCCGCTTTAGCAATGGCTCGATGTAAGGATCGCGCCCGACGAAATTCTTGAATAGCCCCAGTGCGTCGGCGGAGCCGCCGCGCGACAGCAACATGGCGCGAAAACGATCGCCGTTCTCCCTTTTCAAGCCGCCGTGCTCCTTTATCCATTCCACCGTGTCGGCATCGAGCACTTCGCTCCAGAGATAGGAGTAATATCCGGCTGAGTATCCGGCGGCGAACGCGTGCGAAAAATAGAAGCTGCGATAGCGCGGCGGCACAGGCGCAAAATCGACATGCGCCTTGCGCAATGCCTCCGCTTCGAACGCGACGGCGTCCTTCGGAATCTCGTTCGCAGAAAGTTGATGCCACGCCTGATCGAGCAGCGATGCCGTCAGATACTCAGTGGTCTTATATCCCTGATTAAATTTGTCCGACGACTCGATCTTCTGTACGAGCGCCTGTGGCATGGGCTCCCCTGTCTTGTAATGCTTCGCGTAATTCTTCAACACTTCCGGCCAGTTCGCCCACATCTCGTTCACCTGCGACGGATACTCGACGAAATCGCGCGGCACACTGGTCCCGCTGAAGCGCGGATATTTCACGGCGGAAAACATGCCGTGCAGGGCGTGGCCGAACTCATGAAATGCCGTGCGGACTTGATCGTGGGTCAGTAGCGTCGGCTCGCCCGCCGGCGGTTTTGGGATGTTGAGATGATTCGCTACCACCGGTCTGGTACCGAACAAATCGCTCTGCTGCACATAGGCATTCATCCACGCGCCACCGCGCTTTGACGCGCGCGCGTAATAATCGCCGATGAAAATGGCGAGCGGTTTGCCGTCACGATCGAACACTTCCCACACGCGCACGTCCGGTTGATACACCGGCAGATCGTGTCGTTCCTTGAACGTGAGTCCGTATTCCTTGTTCGCGGCGAAGAAGACGCCGTCAACGATGACGTGATTGAGTTCGTAATATGGCCGCACCTCCGATTCATCGAACGCATATTTCGCCTTGCGGACTTTCTCGGAATAAAAATCCCAATCGTGCGCCGCGATCTGGAATTCGCCTTTCTCTTGATCGACAATCTTCTGTTGCTCGGCCGCCTCGCGTTTGGCATTTGCGACCGCCGGCGTCGCGAGATCGCCCAGCAGTTTGTTGACTGTCGGCACATCATGCGCCGTTTGGTCCTCGAGCTGATACGCCGCCCAATGATCGTAGCCTAACAACTTCGCTTTCTCCGCACGAAGCTGTGCAGTACGCAGGACGATGTTGCGCGTGTCGAACTCGCCGCCCTTGCTGTTGCGCGAGAGCGATGCTTGCATGATCCGCTCACGCAAATGTCGGTCTTGCAACGAGCCGAGCAACGGCTGGCCAGTCGTGTTCTGAAGCTGGATCACAAACTTCCCTTCCTTGTGCTCCGCTTTCGCCGCGTTGATCACGCTCTTCATCTGATCGTCCGTCAGGCCGGCAAGCTCTTCCTTCTTATCGACGACTACCGACGATGCATTCCGCTCCTTCAACACATTCTGTTCGAAATCCGTCTGCAATGTCGCCAGCTCGGCGTTGACCTTCTTCAGCTTCTCCTTGTCGGCGTCGGACAACTTCGCGCCTGCGCGCACAAAATCCTTGTAGTAACGCTCGAGTAAATACGCCGATTCAGGATCGAGCCCGAGCGAGTCGCGCTTGTCATACAGCGCCTGCACGCGCGCGAATAATTTTGGATTCAGAAAAATCGCATCGCGATGCGCGGAAAGTTTTGGAGCTGTTTCCTTCTCGATCTTCTGCCGCGTCGGGTTCGTATCGCACGCGTTCAGATTCGAAAACGTCCGCTGCGCGCGATCGAGCAACCGGCCAGTCCGTTCCATTGCCACGATCGTATTCTCAAACGTCGGCTTCTCCGAGCTGTTGGCGATCGGATCGATTTCGTTTAACTGCTCACGCATGCCCGCTTCGATCGCGGGGACGAAGTTTTCGTCCTTCAATTTGTCGAAATCGGGATAGTGATACGGCAACGCGCTTTCGTTTATCAGCGGGTTGTCTGACTCAGCAGCGAACATGGCGGTGATTTGCGCGCTAAGACCGAAAATGCAAACGGCGAAGGAATAAAGAACTCGCATAAGGACTTGTGATTTATCCGAAAACGTCCAACGCTCAACGTCCAACATTCAACGCTCTATGAAGCCTGTTCTTCTCGCCGTGTTATTTTTCGCGCCAAGCCTTGCATTTTCCGCCGGAGAAGCATCGACGTTCGACGCGAAGGCAGCGGAGCGGTTCGCGAAGCTCGCGCTCGCCTGTGTTGGGAAGGAATACCCAAACAAGATCAGTCACGTCCTGAACAGCGACACTGACGTTGCGCCGCCGCATAAGCTCACGCCTGCGTTTTATGGCTGTTACGACTGGCATTCTTCGGTGCACGGACATTGGCTGCTGGTGAGACTGTTACGCACGTTTCCAGACGCACCGTTTGCGGCGGCGGCGCGCGACGCGCTCGGGAAAAGTCTGACTGCGGAAAATCTCAAACGCGAAGCGGCATACATTCGCGGCGAAGGCCGCGCCAGTTTCGAACGCCCATACGGATTTGCATGGCTGCTACAATTGTGCGCTGAGCTGCGCGAGTGGGATGATGAGCAGGCACGTGAGATGTCGGTCAATCTGCGTCCGCTTGAAGATGCAGCCGTGGAGCGTTTGAAAAACTGGCTGCCGAAACTCTCGCATCCGGTGCGGATTGGCGAGCACGACCAGACAGCGTTCGGACTTGGCCTGATACTTGATTACGCGCGCTCAACCAAAAACGATTCTCTCGCCAAGCTGGCAACTGAGTCAACGAGAAAGTTCTTCCTCAATGACAAGAGTTGCCCGCTCAATTACGAGCCTTCCGGTGAAGATTTTCTTTCGCCATGCCTGGCCGAAGCTGACGTGATGCGTCGCGTTTTGTCGCGAGACGAATTTTCGAAATGGCTCAAGGAATTTCTTCCGCAAATTCCGACGTCGGCGTCTGCTGATTGGTTGCAGCCCGTCGTCTCACCGGACCCGAGCGATCCGAAGCTTGCGCATCTCGACGGACTGAACTTAAGCCGCGCCTGGATGCTGGAGGGAATCGTGTCAGCGCTTCCCGCCGATGATGCGCGCCGACCCGTGCTTTCCGCTGCGGCTGACGCGCACCGGCGCGCGGGACTGGCAGCCGTGACGGGCGCGCATTACGAGGGCGGACACTGGCTCGGGAGCTTTGCGGTTTATCTCACCACCCGGCGCGGCACGGAGAAATTCCAAGCACCAAATCCCAACAACCAAATAACGTCGCAGGCCGGACGCTCAAAATAGCGATACCGCGCTGGAGCCTTGAAACTGGAAAGCCGGCCTTACAACTCGGCCGTGAGAGTGCGCTCGGATTCCTTGCGAGGTTTTCCTCCTGCGGGGTCCCATCCGCGCCGCTGCCAGAAATCTTGAAGAGAATTTCGATCACCGCGGAAAATATTAAGCTCCGGCTTCGCAATATTTGCGATCCTCCTCGGAAAAGCGGAGCGCGGAAGATCGCATTTACCATCCCCGCAGTATTGCCACATAGCCCAATAGTTCCACGGCGCTGTCGCGCGCGGCTCCTTATGGTAATTTGCGATCCACAACCAACAATTCGTCAGCGTTCTTTTCTGCGCAGGAGTCACTTTCGGACTGTTTAGAACCTGGCTGAGATGGTATTCGCCGGAATAAACGCCGGGATAGACTCCGGTGCGCTCGCGGATTCGTTCAACAAAGGCAACTGCCTGGTCAGGCCGCATCGTGCCGCCGGGGTAATGACCATTCTTTTCAAAGTCCAGTACGAGCAACACGCCGGCGCTGGGTCGCGTGACGGGATTCGCGTGCGACCAGGCGTTTGAAACGACGCTCAGAAAATGATCGGCCTGCCGAACCGGATCACTTGCATTGGCATAGTGGTACGCACCCCAGAGCAAACCGGCCTGGAGCGCTCCCATTTGCCGGTCCAGATATTTCGGATCGCGTGCGAAAGGCGGATACGTGGCTTCATGAATTACGCCGATGATGCCCTGGCTTTTCATAGAGCCAAAATCCGGACGCATCATGTCGTAATGCGACATGTTTACGACGCTCGTGGCGCAAAAAGCACCCGCTGGAACAAGAAAAAGTAAAGCCACGCTACGCAAGAGGGAGGATCTCATAGAGAAGTGCGGAATCGCAGTCGAGAAATTGCTACGTTATAGCGGATTTGCAAGGGGAGGTTTCAATTTCCCGGGAATTTCAGGTTGTAGCCGCGGGCGCTGACCGCGGCAGTAGGACATCGCGCTGCGATGTGTTGCCGCGCTGACCGCAGCGCGCCGTTCCTACGTAAGAAAATCGATCTCCGAGGGCGCGCCCTTGGCTACAGGAGGGCGAGATCGGAAACCTCATTCAGGTTCAGGAACAATTTCTTCTCCTGCTCTGTAACAGAGGTCTCCCGCAATTTTCCAGCCGCAAGCAGCCGGCGGACGAGCCTTTGCAACGAGAAATCGTCGTCCACCAGCGCCTCGCGAACCTCGATTTCTGCTTCGTGGGGATAAATCGCCGCCAACGGCTCAGCGCGGTTATCGATCTTTGGAACAACTCCGCAGCCCGGCTCAATGTGGTCGCAAAGAGAGAGCAGAAAATCTTCGGTCATGAATGGCATATCGATCGCGAGTGCCAGCAGATGTGTCGTATGCATCTGCGCAAGGGAAGCAGCAAGGCCGGTGAGTGGCCCCCGTGAAGGTAGAAAGTCTGCAACGAAGCGAACGTCCTCCGGTCGCCACGTTGGATCAGTTCTGGCTGAAATAAATATCTCTGACGGCTGCAGTTTTCGCAGCAGTTCGAATTGAATTTGCCAGAGCGGTCTTCCGCGGAACTGAAGCGTGGCTTTGTCTTTGCCCATGCGACGTGATTCGCCGCCCGCAAGTAAAACAGCGCTCATGTTCATGCGCCATTTTCGATTGTCATTCCGAGCGAAGCGAGGAACCTCACATACGCTGATGGATCACACTCGCTCCTTGGCGTGTTGCGAACTTCGTAGGTGAGGTCCTTCGCTCGCGCTCAGGATGACCGCCGGCGGCAATTGAGCGCAGCTTACCGTCTGTTAAAATTTTTGCGCGCAGACCGCCCCGACCTTTCAGGAACTCGTGCGCGCCGGGCGCGATGGCGCGATCCATCCAGTAGCAGGGCCGGCATTCTTCCATGCCGTGAAAACGAACGCCTTGAATTTCGAAATCCTGGCCGATTAATTCGTTGAGATTGACGTTGCGGGTGATCACGTTGCGCCGCACAAAGCTGGGCGACCGGTCCCAAATTTGCAGTGCGTCGCAAAGTTCATTGAAAACTTCCAGCGAAAAAAATGTGATCTGACCCTTGTAATCGTTTTTGAAATCGAGGTAACGATCGCCGCGAATACCGCGGCCAGCCGTGCATTCAATCATCGGCACTTCAATTATAGGATGCGTGTCCGGCTCGCCACCGTGATGGCCGACAAAATTGTGCCCGGGCGAAATGTACAGGTGACAGATTTCCACCAACGGCAACAATATCTGAAAACTTTGCAGATGGAAGAGGCGGAGAGCATTGGCCCTGGGAAAATCATCCGGCGAAAAGACGACGGCTCGCTCGAATATTTGCGCGACGAACTGACGATCGAAGAGCCGCTCGAAATTCGAATCGGCACCAAGACTCTGGCCACCACGATGCGCACACCCGGACACGACGATGAGCTTGCCGCTGGTTTTCTGCTGTCAGAAGCGATTGTCCGCGACTGCAGGCAAATCGCGAAAATCTCTGCTGGTCTCGACAACATTGTAACCGTTGACCTCGTCCCGGACATGGACGTTAAGCTGAACTCTGGGCAACGATTCGGCACGATTTCGAGCAGTTGCGGGGTTTGCGGCAAAACGAGCATCGATGCGATCCGGCAAAATTTTCCCGCGATCAAATCATCAAGTGTTCGGGTCGAGATCAAGAGGCTGCTTTCACTTCCGGAAAAATTGCGCAAGACACAGAGCGATTTTGCGCGAACCGGCGGAATTCACGCCGCGGGAATTTTCGATGTAAACGGCGAATTGAGAATTGTTCGCGAAGACATCGGCCGCCATAACGCAGTCGACAAGGCGATCGGACGCGCGTTTCTCGATGGGTCGTTGCCTCTGGATCGCCATCTGCTTTTGGTGAGCGGCCGCGCTTCGTTCGAAATCGTGCAGAAAGCGCTCGCTGCCGGCGTTCCTATCGTTGCTTCGGTCTCAGCGCCCTCGACGCTCGCGGTTGATTTCGCTCGTGAAAACAATCAAACGCTCATCGGCTTTCTGCGGCCACCGAACTTCAACGCGTACTCGCACGTAGAACGAATCATTCTGGAGTGAGAATCGAGTTCAGCGCTGCGAAGCGAACACCGCTTCAGGGTCACAATCGGAAACTCTTCCAGCGTCGGCCCAACCGCATCAGCGGCCATTTCGAAAGGAGCGTCAACATCCCAAAACGCATCGCATCAATGATGAGCCTTGGACGCTGGAAAGTCGAGCTAACGAAATTCGCAACCAAATCATTTCGAGATCATGATGATGCCGCACGATGTCGAACAAATACGATGCCGTCGTTGTAGGATCGGGACCGAATGGCCTGGCGGCTGCGATTACTCTCGCCCGCGTCAGGTACTCCGTTCTCGTTCTGGAAGCGAATTCGACGATTGGTGGCGGCGCGCGCTCAGCCGAGCTGACACTGCCGGGGTTCGTGCATGATGTTTGCTCGGCCATTCATCCGCTCGCCGCAGGCTCGCCGTTCTTCAAATCATTGCCGCTGGAGCGATTTGGATTGCACTGGATTCAGCCGGAAATTCCGCTCGCGCATCCATTCGACGACGGCACGGCAGCCTGCCTTTATCGCGATGTCGATTTTACTGCGGATTCGTTAGGACAGGACAAGCGCAACTATTGCAAGCTGATGAAGCCGCTGGTTCGCGATTGGGAAAAACTTTCCGCCGAGTTTCTCCAGCCGATGCTGCATCTGCCGCGTCATCCGATTGCACTGGCAAAATTTGGAATGCGCGTACTCTGCCCGACCACATTGCTCGCCAATTTATTTTTCAAGAGCAACCCGGCACGGGCGCTTTTCGCCGGAGTCGCTGCGCATTCCTTTCTGCCACTCGAATCGCCACTTTCATCGGCGTTTGGGTTCGTGCTTGGCAGTGCCGGACACGCCGTCGGTTGGCCGATTCCGAGCCGCGGCTCACAAACAATTTCGAACGCGCTCGCCGCGTATCTTCAGGAACTCGGCGGGGAAATCGAAACTAACTGTAAGATCGACAATCTCGAGCAGCTCGCGGAGGCGAGGGCCGTTTTGTTCGACACCTCAGTGTGGAATTTCGTCCAGATCGCTGGAAAGCAATTGCCGGACCCATACCGGCGGCGGCTGCAGAAGTTTCGACACGCGCCTGGAATTTTCAAAATCGATTACGCGCTTTCGGCTGCAATTCCATGGCGATCGGATAAGTGCAGACGCGCCGGAACGATTCACTTAGGCGGTACGCTGGAAGAAATCGCTGCTGCCGAGCGCGACATTGCCCACGGCAAACTGCCCGAGCGTCCATTTGTGCTCGTGGCACAGCAAAGTTTGTTTGACCAAACGCGTGGGCCGCACGGACAACATACGCTCTGGGCGTACGCGCATGTGCCATTTGATTGCAACGTCGACGTTTCCGAAAAAATCGAAGCCCAAATCGAGCGGTTCGCCCCGGGCTTTCGTGATTGCATTCTTGTGCGGCACAAAACTGGCACCACCGAACTTGAGAAATCCAATCCGAATTTGGCCGGCGGGGATATCAGCGGCGGCGCGGCAAATCTTTGGCAATTAATCGCTCGCCCGGTTTTTAGCCAAACGCCCTATCGGACACCGCTTCGCGGAGTTTATCTCTGTTCGTCCTCGACTCCGCCGGGTGGCGGCGTTCATGGCATGTGCGGTTATCATGCAGCGCGCGCGGCATTGCGCGACATTTTCGCAAAACGCTAGCAAATCCGGGGCCGTTGTTCGCGCGACAGCGTGTCCACCACTCGCGTGCCCCCCAACGCGAGTTTTCATCATGATAAACCCGGCATGTTCATCAACGACTTCGCAAATTCAAAGCCTGCCAACCGCGACGCATCGGGACCAACATTTTTTTCGAGCGCGAGCACCTGAAAAGCGCGGCCGAGCATTTCCGGATGCAGCAACGTTTGCAACTCCCGTTTCATCTTTGGCGAACCAGGTAGGGGTGATTGACCCCAATCGCCCGGAGGCGGTTCAGGCATGCCACGCCGTAGCCAAGCGAAGGCGGGTGAACCGGGCCTCCAGAGTTCAGAGAGGATACCTGTCAGGAAATGGTGCTGATCGGTAAATCCGGCGACGCGCAATCCGTTTGCCTGCGCGCGCTCGGCAATCGTCGACCAATCCACGTGCATCGTGATGTCGGCATGCCCGATCTGTTCGAACGGCGAATCGAGAATTCGATGTCCTGCACGCACCTGAGCGCTCCCCTCACGTTCGTCCCCGACGCGGCCGTAATCGATGGCGATAACGTACCCGCGCTGTAAATTCGCCGCGACGCAGTCAACCCAGTCGAGCGCCGATTGATTAGAAACAGCGTTCCCCTCCAAAAGCGGGCACTCCACGAAAACAAAATTGGTGTCCTGAACATCGACCATCTTTTCCACGCCGCCCCTAATCAGGCGCACAGGCATTGCGTCGAGCAGTTCGTTTGAAAAATGAACGCCCGCGAATGGTCGCAGCGAGTCGTGGTATTCTATCCTCTCTTGAAATGGCTTCAGTGTCAGCGATTGCCGGTCTCGCAAAATCGGAAATGGCTCGACGATTCGGTACCGCAAGACTTCGAAAAATTCCGGGGCGTGTTTTTTCAAGAACTCGAGAACGTCGCACGCGAACTGGCCATCATGCGCACCCTGTTCGACGATGACGAAATTGTCGATCTTGCCGAGTCGCTCCCAGATTTCGGCGAATTGCGCCGCCAACAGTTGTCCAAACACCGGGCCGATGCTCACGTTAGTAAAATAGTCGCCGGTTTTTCCAATCGCGCAGCGACCGGAGGAATAGTAACCCTGGCGCGGATGGTACAGCGCGCGGTGCATGAACTGCGCAAATGAAATGGGCCCTTGCCTCTCGATTTCTGCGCGAATCAATCTGATTAGCTCGGTATTGCCGTTTTTCGTCTTCAACGCCGAACGCTCAACGTCCAACGTTCAACGTTCAACATCCAGTGACGAAAAAGGCTGTAGTGTGCGCTGTCCTCAGCGCACACCCTCGAGTGCGGCCGCGCGCAACTATCCGCTGAGGGCAGCGGACGCTACAGCAGTCCGGACCGATGTTGGGCGTTCGACGTTGAGCGTTGGGCGTTTCGCCCTTAAATTCTCCGGCTCTTGAGAAAGTCTTCCACATATTTGAGACCCCCGCCGGGCTATCGTTTTCGGCGGCCTTGGTATTTGAGGCCGTGGTTCTATCTCCCCGTCGCCGTCGTTGCCACCCTGTCGGTTTTCCTAACCGTTTTCATTTTCAGTCTGACCGCAGAGCTCAAGGCGCAGGCGAGAACATTCGATCTCAACAAGCTCGAACAAATGGAATCCGCCAGCGTGATTCTCGATCGTAACGGCAAGATCTTCGGTCAGATCTATGTGGAGAACCGCGAGACGGTCCCGTACGAACAATTACCTGCTGATCTCATCAACGCCGTTGTTGCGGTGGAGGACGCGAAATTTTATCAGCATCACGGCTACGATTTGCTCGGCATCATTCGCGCGGCGCTAAAAAATTTCACGGCCGGCCACGTGCGCCAGGGTGCAAGCACGATCACGCAACAATTGGCGCGCAACAGTTTTTCGCTCAAAGAAAGAACGTTTCGCCGCAAGCTACTGGAGATTTTTCTGTCGCAACGAATCGAAGATCAGTTCGGCAAACAGAAAATCATGGAGCTGTATCTGAACCGGATCTATTTCGGCGGAGGACTTTACGGGGCGGAAGCAGCGGCGCGGGGGTACTTTGCCAAGCCTGCGCGTGAAATGTCGCTGGCGGAATGCGCCACGCTCGCGGGTCTGATCAAGAGCCCAAACAGGTTGTCGCCCTGGACGGATCGCGCCAATTCACGCGAGGTCCGCGACTATGCACTCGATCGAATGCGCGATCTTGGCTTCATCAGCCGCGAACGGTGTGCAGCTGCGCGAGCGGAACAGATCGCGATTGGCAACCGACAAAACGCGCAGGGACAAACCTATGCCGTCGATTACATCCGCCAGCAGGTCATTGCCGCCGTAGGATGGAACCGAGCGATGAACGAGGGTTTTCGCATTCGCACCACGATCGATGTCGATCTGCAAAAGGCGGCTGAGGATTCTCTTCGGACTCATCTCGAAGCGATCGAGCAGCGGCCTGATTATAACCATCAAACTTATGCTGCCTACGCAGCCTCATTCAAAAAGGCCAAGGCGAACGCCACCATGTCAGATCAGCCCACGCCCGAGTATTTGCAGGGCGCGATCATCGGCTTGGATAACGCAAGCGGCGATATCATGGTGCTGGCAGGCGGGCGCGATTTTGAGCACAACCAGTATAACCGTGCCCTCCAAGCGCGCAGACCCGCTGGCACCGCAATGCTGCCGTTTGTTTATGCAGCCGCCTTCGAAAAAGGAATGTATCCAGGATCGCTGGTGGAAGATTCGCCGCTTGATAATCGCGCGGTCATGATCGGCGGCACGACAGGAATCCTTGGCGAATGGGGCCCGGAAAGTTCTGACAACCGTTACGAAGGCGCAATGACGGCCAGGCAGGCAATGGCCAAATCAAAGAACGGCGCAACCGTCCGCATCGGAATGGACGCGGGAGTCGATGCGGTCTTACAGCTCAGTACCTCGGCGGGCATTCGTTCCCAGCTTCGGCATTTTCCGGCTACATTTCTGGGGAGCAGCGAGATCACGCTGGCCGAGCTGGCACTCGCATACACGATATTCCCAAATGGCGGCTGGCGGCCAAATGCGCCGCACATTTTAGATCGCATTGAAGAGAAGGACGGAACGCTGGTTTGGGACGCAAAGCAGGAAAACATCCGGAAACTCGTCATGAAACCCGAAACCGCATACGAAGTGCATTCCTGCCTCGTAGACGCACTTCAATCAGGCACAGGAAAAGCTGCTTTTACCCAATTTGGTCTAAAGAAAATCCCGGCAGCCGGTAAAACCGGCACCGCTTACGACTTTACCGATGCTCTTTTCGCTGGATACGACTCCAATTTCACCTGCGCTGTCTGGGCAGGATTCGACAAGCCGCAAAAAATCTATCGCGGCGCATTTGGCCGCGAGCTCGCGCTGCCGGTTTGGGTCGACATCATGAATGCAGCTGCTCAGAGTTACCCGCCGCGAGAAATCAAGCAGCCGTCAAATCTGAAGCAGATTGAGATTTGTTCGAGGTCGGGCTTGCTCGCTACCGACAAATGTTATGACGCGGTAAAAATGCCGAGCGGCGATACGGTTCAACGGCGCAGCACTTACATGGAGATTGCCACACTGTCGCAAGCGCCTACTGAACTCTGCAATGTCCACGGTGAACCGCGCGCTCGCCTTGCTCGCGAGTTCGGCTCCGGCGATTTACCGCGCGCTGCGTTGGCTGTGAACCTGAGTGAGATCACGCCTGTCGTCATAAGAAGTCCAACATTATTAGCCGACAAGGACCCCTACAATTCTCTCAAGCCGGCACTAAAACCCCAGCCGACGCCGCAGCCGCCGACGGAAACAGCTGGAAATCAGAACGTGAATAGTGCGGCTGGCGAGAGTGAGGTAAACACGGCAAGTAACTCGTCGGATCGAAGCCAGTCCAGCACTCAAACTGCACAAGCTACGCCCGAGATCCGCAAAGCAATCCCGGTCGCGCCGCAAGAGAAGACACCGGTCGAGATTCGGCGCGCAGTACCGGTCAAACCGCTCGACCAAGAGGATGAAAATCAGACGCTGCTGAGATCGGCAGCACGGCCGCCGGGAAACCCCGACGAATGAGCGGTTGAAACCGCTCATTCAATAACGGATGACATCGCAAAGCGCGGAGCATTTTCGGTTAACCGTTCTCAATCCAGGCGGCCGCGATCGGGAACAGCAATTTCAAACTGTCCCTGCTCCAAGTAAAGGTGCGCATCCGCCGATTAATTTTCATGCTTTTGCTGCGTGCACATTGGGCGCATTTCATCACAATACGCGGCGCGCGATTAGCGAAAACACACCTGTGCTTCTTCTTTTGCGTAGCGACTTTCGCGCTTCAGAGCGCGCATTGGCTGATCTAAAAAAGGCAGGTCGCACAGTCGCTGTGTCGCTGAAAGAAACCGGGTTGCACCAGATCGCGCAACAGTTGGGCGATCCAGCAAAATTATCGCGGTTCATGAAAATTGTGACGGATGCCGACGGCTGCATCGCCACGACGCCCGAAGCCGCGGAAATCTATCAGCGCATCCGCATCAAGCGTGATCCGGCGAGTGTAGCGTTTGTCCCAACTCCCTATCCTATCAAGGATCAACGATGGGACTTTTCTTTACCGCCAGCGGAGCAATCGGGAATTTTCATCGGCACGCGCGAATGCGACGTGCCGTCTCGTAATCATTTCGCGGCACTTTTGGTTGCGCGTCATTTGTGCGAAGCGACAGGCGAACGGGTCACCGTTGTGAATCTGGATGGCTACAAAGGCCGTCGATTGCTCGGCGAACTCAATTTTCCCCAGGGAATACTCCGGCTGATTGAGAAATGGAAGCCTTACCCGGATTACCTGTGCGATGTAGCCCGGCATAAGATCGTGTTGCAACTCGACCGCAGCCATGTTCCCGGGCAGGTCGCAGGCGACGCGCTTCTCTGCCGGGTCCCATGCGTCGGTGGCGACGGCGCCATTGAGCGAGTTGCGTTTCCCAAGACGACGGGCGAACGCCGGACCATTACGGAAATCGGTTCGATGGCGCTCGATCTGTTGAAAGACGCCGATTTGCGCGTAGCGATCGTCGCCGAATCTCAGGAACGCGCCCGAGAACGGCTCTCGTTTGAGAAAGTACGCTCGCAGTTGGCAAAGTTCTTTGCCATACTCGAATGAACTCGCGAGGCGCGTGCGCTCCTCGACCGAAATCAAAAGATGATCTCGAAGAGCTTAATGCCGTTCCATTTTCCGGGGTGATCCGGATCGAACGACGTGCTCTCGACCCATGTGCCGTAACGCGCCGGCGCCCACGGATTCAGCATCTGGAGCGGGTTGCCACCAGGTTGAAATGCCCGCGGAGCGACTCCCTCGACGGCGGGTCGTCGTAACATTGGCGGTGGCGTGGCCATCGCTCGCACGGGTTTTTGCGGACCAATTGGTGCTCTGTATTCTTGCGCCGACGCGGTTGCAACCACCGCGGCCAGGATTGCAATAGTAAATGTTTTCATCGTTTTCCTTTCCCTCCAGGCGTGCAAATTCTTGCCCGTCACCACGCCTTACCCACATTATATACTTCGATGGACTACCTTGAAAAGGCCGGACGCGTTTTGGACGTAGAAATTTTTGAGCTCAAACGGCTCCGCGAGCGATTGGATGAGAATTTCGCCCGCGCGGTCGAGCTGATAAAGGAAACGGTGGATGCCCGCGGCAAGGTCGTTGTCGTGGGCGTAGGAAAATCCGGGCACATCGGCGCGAAGATCGCCGCCACGCTCACGAGCACCGGGTCGCCCGCCGTGGTGCTCGATTCCTCAAACGCGTTGCACGGCGATCTCGGCGTTATCGCCGACGGAGATGTGGTTCTTGCCTTGAGCGCAAGCGGCGAGACCGAAGAAATTGTGCGGGTCCTTCCGGCGATTGCGCGGTTCCAGGTGAAAATCATCGCGATGTGCGGTGATCCGAAATCAGTCCTCGCACAAAACGCCCATTTGTTTCTCGATGTGAATATCGAACAGGAAGCTTGTCCGCTGAATCTGGCCCCAACTTCGAGCACAACCGTTATGCTGGCGCTTGGCGACGCGCTGGCAATGGTGTTGCTCGAGGCACGCGGGTTTAACAAGGAAGATTTCGCAAAATTTCATCCTGGCGGAATGATCGGTCGCAGCATGCTTGTGCGCGTCCATCAAATCATGCGACCGCGCGAAGCAATGGCTGTTGTTCCAACCAATGCTCCGATCCGCGACGTGTTAAAAGCGATGACGAGCGTGCGGGCCGGTGCCGCAGTTGTCATTGGTGAAGACAAGCAATTAATGGGCATATTCACTCACGGAGATTTCGTGCGGCATTTTCAATCTGATTCGAGGATCGGCGAACGATTGGTGGCAGACCTGATGACATTGAATCCGGTGACGGTGCACAAAGACAAGCTCGCCGTCGAAGTACTCAATCTGCTGGAACGCCATCGCATCGACGACCTCGTGGTGATCGATGATGACAATGTGCCAGTAGGCATTGTCGATTCCCAGGATTTGACACGGCTCAAGCTATTGTAGGGCAACCGCCTCGGTTGCCAGTGGGAAGATACAATTGCAAGATCGCCGGCTGCACTTAAACTCGGCGTCCGCTTTCAACGTTTTGACGCTAAACGTTGTAACGATGTAACCTTGTAACGAATCACGTCTTTCTCCATGCCCGCAGCCAACGATCTTCGCAGAGGAATGGCCATAAAATACAATGGCAACGCAGCCATTGTGCTCGAAGTGCATCATCGAACGCCGGGAAATCTGCGCGCGTTTGTCCAGGCGATTATCCGCTACATCAACACCGGCAAAAGCGCTGATGTCCGGTTTAGTTCGACTGATAAGGTGGAGTTGGTCGAGATCGAGCGAAAACAGCTCGAATTTAGTTATAAGGATCGCAACGGATATTACTTCATCGATCCGGAGACGTACGACACCATCGCGTTGCAGGAAAACCTGATCGGCGATGCCAAAGATTACCTCGTGGAAAATCTGCCCTTGCAGGTCCTCTATGCGGAAGGCAAGCCCGTTCAGATTGAACTGCCGGCGTCGGTTAATCTGAAGATTATCGAATCGCCGGAAGGCTTGCGCGGCGATACTGCGAGCAATGTCACCAAGCCCGCCACGCTCGAGACTGGAAAGAAAATCAACGTTCCTCTCTTCATCAAGGAAGGCGAAACGATCAAAATCGACACTCGCACCGGCGCCTACATGGGCCGCGCGTGAGAGTAGCACGAGCGTCCCGCTGGCAGCTCGGCTGATTCGCAAGCCGGAGAGCTCGCGCTACTTCACTCCGCATAGTCGGCGGTTCAGTCTTGCTTTTGTTTCCGTAACTCCGCCTAATCTGCGGCAACTTTGGCTCCAACGAAGCGAAGACCAAAAAACGACCGAAGAGGACGCAATCCCAAGCGCCGCCGAAAACTTATTCGTAGCGTCGCGCGCACGCGAACAACGGTTCCGATCCCGGATACGCTTACGGTGCCGACGCGCTGGGTGAAATTTATTTTTGCGATTTTCCTGCTCCCAATCTGCGCAATTCTCACCCAAACATTTTTCACCGCTTTTGGGCGCGCGACCGTGACGCAACGGCTCTGGGCGGGCGAAGAATTCTGGTTCTTTTCACTGGGCGCAGTGCTGTGGGTGATTGCGTTCTTCGGTCTTCCGCGCCCCATCGTAATCTATGTTTTCGGACACGAGCTTACTCATGCGCTCTGGGTTTGGATGATGGGGGGACGCGTCAGCCGGTTTCGTGTTGCCCGTGACGGAGGACACGTGGTGACCAGCAAAGCCAACTTCTGGATCGCACTGGCACCGTACTTTTTCCCGCTCTACAGCATTCTCGCAATCGCCATTTACGGCGCGCTCAATCTTTTCGTAAATATGCAGCCGTACGGGCAATTGCTTTACGCGATCGTTGGCGCAACGTGGGCGTTTCATTTTACCTTCACATGCTGGATGATCCTGAAAAATCAGACGGATCTGAGCGATCAAGGCACATTTTTTTCTCTCGTCGTGATCTATCTCATGAACTTGCTTCTGCTCAGCGTGATGCTGATTCTCGCCTCGCCGCATATCACGTTTGCCGGTTTCAGCGCCGATTTGCTGACTAATCTCGGGAACTTCACGCAATGGATCATTGGACTTTCTCGCGGGGCGTACACCAGGTAAACCTGTAGCCATCGCCCTCAGCGAAAGTATTTCGGGTAATTCGATAATCGTATCTTTCCATAATTCGCCCATTGGTGGAAACCCAACGCGGGAAGAGAGCCGCGGTGCGATGACAGCAATCCATTCGCCCGCCAGGTGTCGCGCGAAACCGACGCAACATTCCGCAAAGATTCCGCTCGCGCGGAGCGGCAGATATTCGCCACGCTGGAAAAGATCAGCGTGCTCGCGACGAAATCGCAGCACTCGCTGTGTCAGAAACATCTTGATCCGCCCGTCCGGCCACGCGTGCATCAGCTCGTCGGGCTTTGCGGTCTCCAGCGTCTCGAGCATTTCCCGGCGCTGGGCGTAATCGACCGGACGCCGGTTGTCTGGATCCACCAGACTGTAATCCCAGATCTCGGTACCCTGATAAATGTCGGGAACGCCGGGGGACGTCAGCTTGAGTAATGTTTGCGTGAGCGAGTTGACGGCGCCAAGACGCGCGATCTCCTGGGCAACCGGCAAAAAGATCGGCAGAAACTTGTTTCGCGCTGAGGGGTCCAAAATCTTCGCGACGAAAGTTCCCACCGCTGCGTCCCATTCTTCGTTGGGTTGGATCCAGCTCGTGTTGATCTTCGCTTCATGCAGCGCTTTCGCCATGTACGCCTGAATCCGTTCGACATACTCAGCCGACGGCACCGGTTCCAGTTCACCGGTTGCCCGCATAGGCCAAGTCCCTAACAGCGTCTGGTACAGCAAACATTCTTCGTTCGCGTCTGGCGCTTCGGCGTCGTTAATCGTTCGTTTCCAGCGGCGATTCGCAACGCTCCAGCGCTGCAACGAACGTCGCCAAAGGTCTGGGATTTCCGAAATCGCCACGATTCGCGCGCGCACATCTTCGCTGCGTTTTGTGTCGTGCGTGGAAGTGGCCAGCAACGTCGCCGACCAATTGCGTTGCCGATCGAGATTGCGCTCGTGAAATGCCTCAATGCTCAGTCCAAACTGTTGCGGTTGGCCGCCTACCTCGTTGAGGGCTGTCAACCGGTTATAAATATAAAACACCGTATCCTCCAGTCCCTTCGCCATGATTGGCCCCGTCGTTTGTTGAAACTTCAGAACGAAGTGCGTGTGCGCCGCGCGTCCACTGGCATCGAGATTTGCCGGGAAACGAAAGACCAACATGTCGCGCAGAAAATTGAAGATCGATTCGTCCACCGCAGGGTTTCGGCGTTTGGCTCCGCTGATGGCGCGTTCGACGATTTCGTGATCTTCTTCGCTCACGGGCTGACCCGGAGCGAGATAGGTTCGGTAAACAGGAAAACAGGCGATGGTCTCGCGCACAGTACGCGAGAGCGCCTCGAGCGTGAAATCACGGTACCAGCGGCTCCGCTCCGAAAGCCGATCGAGCATGTTGCCGAGCACATCGACGTCGTTCGCCAACGCGAGCTTCATCACCTGGAGCTTTTTCGCATACAGCAGATGACCAAAAGGCACCGAGTGACCGATGAAACGATGAAACGTTTTTGTGATCGCTTCCTCGGCCGAGGAATCGACGAGCAATTGTGTCACTTGATTGGCAAAATCGTAGCCAGTGGTGCCGTGCAAGCGCCAATCGTTGCGCAATCCCTCGGAACCCGTGAGGATTTTCTCGGCGACCATGTAAATAGCGCGCCCATCTTTGGGTAGCGCGATTCCGAGCGCTTTCGCGCAGCGCTGCTGGAGCTTTTCGAAATACTCGCCCGGCAAGTAAAGGCCATCCGGATGATCGATGCGAAGGCCTGTGACCGCGCCGGCACTCACCAAATCCAGAAGAAACCGATGAACAGCGTCAAACACCTTTGGCAATTCGATCCGAATCGCTGCCAAATCATTTACGTCGAAAAAACGGCGGTAATTGATCTCTTCGGCTGCGACACGCCAAAACGCCAATCGATAGGATTGCGCATTGAGCAATTCATCGAGCGCGTCAAAACTGCGGGCGTCACCAGCTTTCCCGTTAATCTGTGCCAACGCCTTTTCGATCGCCTGTTGCACCTGCGGCGCTTCGGCACAAAGCCGTTCCAGCCGCCGCTTGATGATCTCCCTTTCTCGAATGCGCTCGGTGATCCGTTTGGGATCGGTCTCGGTGCGCTTGGGCAGATATTCGAGCGCAGTCAGAATGCTTTGCAGTTCCGCGTAAAAATCCTCTCCGCCGTGTTCAGCAAGATTTTGTAACGCAATTCCAAGAACGTAGCGATACGTTCCCGGCGCGATCGGCAGTGTTCGCTCGCCGTAGAGCAAATAAAATGTTCCCTCTTCAAACCACAATTGCAATTCACCGCGCTCAAGAACGCGGCCGTATTGGTCGCTCAGAATTGGCAGGAGAACCTTGTCGCGCAGATCAAATTTCCGCGGTTGCCAGTCGATATCGAAATAGGGCGCGTATCTGGAACTGAGGCCGTTCTCCAGCACCGCCATCCACCAGGCATTGCGCGAGTCGGCGATGCCGACGTGATTCGGGACAAAATCAAGCACCTGTCCTATGGAATGAGCATGCAGTTCCGCGATCCACGCGTCGTAATCCGCGCGCGAGCCTATCGCAGTGTTTAGCTTGTTATGGTCGGTGATGTCGTACCCGTGCAGACTATCGGGGCTCGCCTGAAAATACGGGGATGCATAAACATCACTTACTCCCAGCGCGCCGAGATACGACACGATCTGGCGCGCCTGTGAGAAAGTGAACCAGCGATTGAATTGCAATCGGTAAGTGCACGTGGGGATGCGGGGATGTTGTTGCCTTGTCATGCCACGCGTGATCGCGACTACATCTTAAATGACGAATGTCGAATGACGAATGACGAAACAAATCCGAATGACGAAATCCAAAACCGTTCATGGCCCATTACAGGCTTTTTGCCATTCGGGTTTTGTCATTCCTTCGTCATTCGACATTCGTGTTTCGTCATTTTGCTATCACATCCTCTCGGGTACTTTGATCCCGAGCAGATCCAACCCGCGCTGCAAAACCCGCGCGGTAAGATCGCACAACGCCAGACGCGAGCTGCGCGCCGGTTCTTCGGATTTCAGGACGGGACACGCTTCGTAAAATGTGTGGAAGCTGTTCGCCAATTCGAAGAGGTAGTTGGCCAAAATATTTGGACGAAACCCGTTCAACACTTGAGGAACAATCTCGGCGAACTGACAAAGTCGTTTGGCAAGATTAATTTCCGCAGCATCGGCGAAGATTAGCCTGCCGATTTTCAGCGGAGGGTTACCGGCTTTGCGAAAAATCGAGCGAATCCGGACGTACGCGTTCTGCAAATACGGCGCGGTATTCCCGTGCAGCGAAAGCATCTTGTCCCACGAAAAAATGTAATCCGTCGTCCGGTACTGCAAGAGATCCGCGTATTTCACTGCGCCGATGCCTATCGTCGCCGCGATGTCGTTCTTCTCATCTTCGCCCAGGTCCGGATTTTTTTCGTCGATGATTTTCCGGGCGCGCCTACATGCTTCCTCGAGAAGCTCGCGCAAAGGAACATTCTCGCCCGAGCGCGTCTTCATCAGTTTCCTGTCTTCGCCAAGAACATTGCCGAATACTATGTGGCATAGATCGGCCCTGTAACCTTCACGCCGACCGATCTCGAAAATTTGTTTGAAATGCAAAGTCTGCGGCGCGCCAACTACGTACCAAATCGCGTCGGCTTTCAGATCGTTGACGCGATAATCGATTGTCGCGATATCCGTCGTCGCATAATTAAAGCCGCCGTCCCGTTTCCGGATGATCAGGGGTTTATCAGCAAGTTCGGGAACATCTCGGAAGAAAACGACTACCGCACCTTCGCTGATCTCGGCGATGCCGCCTTTGAGCAGGCGTTCGACCACGCCAGGCAGCCTATCGTGGTAAAAACTTTCGCCGCATTGAATGTCGTAATGGATGTCGAGTACTTTGTAAGTGCGCTCGAAATCCTGCATTGAGAACGCAACGCATTCGTTCCAGATATCAAGGTTCTCCTTGTCGCCGGCTTGGAGCTTTATCAATTCCTGGCGGCACGCTTCGCGAACACCGGGCTCGTTGCTCGCTCGGTGGTTTGTTTCTTTGTAAATGCGCACGATCTCAGCCAGCGGATTGCGCTGCAGCGCCTGCCGATCCAGCAGGTTTTTCCAACCCCAAATGACCATTCCAAATTGCGTGCCCCAGTCGCCAATGTGATTATCGCGGATCACTTCGTGCCCAAGGAACTGCGCGATGCGCGCCAGAGCGTCGCCAAGCAGCGTGCTGCGGATGTGACCGACGTGCATCGGCTTGGCCGCGTTGGGCGAGCCAAAATCAATCACAATACGCCGCGGCGATTCTGTCTCAGTGACACCCAGCCGCTCGTCCCGGAGCACCTCCATTGTTTTTTCACCAACTGCGCCGGGACGCAGAGCGAAGTTGATAAACCCTGGACCCGCCACGCCGGGGGGTTCGCAAAGATCGCCTGCGTCGAAGTGCGCGACGATTTTCTCTGCAAGAACTCGCGGATTTTCGCCGCGCTGCTTCCCGAGCACGAGAGCGGCGTTAATCTGGTAATCGCCGAAGCGCGGATCGGACGCTGGCGTTAATTCGCCAGCGTCGGGCAAATCAGCCGCTTTCAAAGCATCCGAAAGCTTTTTTGCAAGCAGTGACTGGAATGTTTCCATCAAGTGAAGCAGACAATCATGTCTGCTCGCAAACTTTCAATCTCGCAGGCAGGATTGCCTGCAGAACTAGCTACGAGCGATCGCGAAAGATCGACAAAATCTCGTCGGCGGATTGCGCGCTGGCGAGGCTCTCGCGCACGGAGCGGTCGTTCAAAAACTTTGCAATGGAGGCCAACGTGCGCAGGTGGGTCTGAAATTGATTTTTGGGCACAATGAAAAGAACGACGAATTTCACCGGAGCATTATCGAGCGCATCAAACTCGATGCCAGTTGTGGATCGCCCGAACGCGGCGACGACTTCATCGAGCCGGTCGGACGAACAATGTGGAATCGCGATCCCGAATCCGATTCCTGTGCTCATGGTTTCTTCGCGCTGCCGAAGGGCTGCAAGAATGGGATCTCGATCCTGAGGCTTAATTTTTCCAAGA
>QHNQ01000083.1 GCA_003218135.1 Verrucomicrobiota bacterium | reverse complement strand
TGCAAGCGTGCGCGCTTTTTGACGTCGTTCGGCACTGCGGTCGAATGTATGCACGATCCAGCTTTCCAATTGCGAGTAGCGCGCCATGGCGAGGGCAAAGTTTGGGTCCAAGTCGACCGCGCGCGCGTAAAGCTGCTCGCTCTGTTTGAGTTTATCGAAATCCTCAAAGGCGCAGGAAAGATCGTGCGCCTGTACGAAAGCGAGATAGGCCTCCCCATTTTCAGTGGGCTTGCGTGTCATCTGCGACTTTTCCCCGGGCGACAGCTTTGCCTGGAGGGCTTCGGCGATCTTTTGCGCAAGATCGCTTTGGATCGCAAAAACGTCCGTCACATCGCGGTCGTAATCGTTGGCCCAAATGTGCTCGTCCGTGTTTGCGTCGATCAACTGCACGTTCACTCGCACCTTGTTTCCAGAGCGGCGCACGCTGCCCTCGAGAATGTTGGAAACACCGAGAGCTTTACCAATTTCGCGAACGTTTGGAGTCTGGCCGCGATACTGCATGACAGACGTGCGAGAAATCACCTTAAGGTCGCCAATCTTGGATAAATTTGTAAGCACGTCGTCCTGAACGCCGTCTGCGAAATAAGCGTTCTCTTTATCATTGCTTAAATTCGTAAACGGCAGCACGGCAATCGACTTGTCCACTTTGCGCGCGGACGCGCGAGGCAAAAGAAAGAATCCTGCTATGAGCAACGCTGCCAGGCATGACCCGGCGAGCAAGAAAGCGTTGCGGCGGCGGCGCCTCCGCACTTCGATTCCAGTTGGCTTCAACCGCGGAGGATTCGGATTGCCGAGCTCTTTCGTATACAGGTTGACGATGGAGATCATTTCCTCGTGCTTGACCTCGCATTGACCGACGTCGTGCAGGTCCGGTCGCCATTCCGAATAGTGCTGAAGGTCTTCGGCGACGTGCTTCGAAAGGAGAATGTGCCCGGCGTCTCCGCAATCCATTACCCGCTGCGCAATATTAATCCCGGCTCCCGCTATGTTCGCGCGCTCATTTACATCGGCGACCTCGTTAACAGGTCCGCTGTGGATGCCCATTCGAACCTGGAGCTTCGGGTAGTCCTTAAGCGCCTGACTAATCTCCAAAGCGCAGCGCGCCGGTTGTTCCGGGCTGTGTCGAAAGACCAGAGCCATCCCGTCACCTGTAGGTAGGCGCACCAATTGACCATCCGCTTCGGCCGAACGGGATTCTCCTGCCTCACGAACCACATTATTCAACGCGCCCAGCAGCTCGCTTTGCTCGCTAATTAGCAGCCTGGAGTAGCCTACGATGTCGATGAACAGAACGTGTCCAATTTCGAGCCGAACTGCGGCTTTGGTTTCAGCAGGCATAGGGCACGGGCGAATAAAAGTTCGCTAACAATAAGACAACGGCAAGACCAACATGTTCGCTAAAAAATCCGTGTAACCGGTTCACTCACCAGATTGTGACACCATTGTCACTTTGGCAACGGGTTGATGGGCGGCGCAGCGAGCCTCTCGCAGCAGGCACTGACACTGGCTACTGTCCAACAATTATTTTATTCCCGTCGCGAACACCGTTTGAAAATGCGGGCTCTGTTTTTCCCGCGAAACGACGCTGACTTCGATCTCCCGGAACCCGCTTTTTTCCAGTAACTGATGCAACTGCACTTCGCTGAAGCCGAGCCAGTGATCTGCGTAGAGCTCGCGAGCTTTTTCGAACCGATGACTTAAGAGGTCGAGGATGACCAGGCGACCGCCGCGCTTCAACATCCGGTGCGCTGCATCAATAGCGCGGTCAGGGTGAATGGCGTGATGCAACGCCTGGCTCAAGATTGCAAGATCGATACTGTTTTTCGCAATTGGCGGATCTTCAATATTACCAAGCCGGTATTCGAGATTTTTGAACCCATGTTTCTTCGCGAGCTGTGAGCCGAACTCAACCATGTTCGGCGAGTTATCGACCGCGATGACTTTGCGCGCTTTTTTCGCCAGCAACTGCGAAAGCGTCCCTTCGCCCGCCCCGAGGTCGGCCACATTGAGCGGCGGGAGCAACGTGATCAGCGTGTGCGCAAGCGCTTTCCACGACCTGCCCGGCACATAACCTCGGCCGAATTTGCCGGCAAGTTCATCGAAATATTTGCGCGCTTTGTCCTGACGCTTGTGCAGAACGAGTTTGAGACCTGTGCGATCGCGGGATGTCTCCGGCAATTCACGCGCAAGCAGGCGCGTGATTTCCGCCACACGCTCTCGCTGTGCGCTTCGCCCATTGTGGTTCGCGCCGTAATAAACATTTTTACCGACGCGCCGGTCAGCGACGACGCCAGCGCGTTTCATCTGAGCAAGATGACTGGAGATCCGCGATTGGCCCATACCCAAAACTTGCTGTAACTCTGCGACGGAAAGCTCTTCCTGCTCGAGCAGAAGCAATAGGCGCAGCCGGGTAGGGTCTGCCAGCAACCGCAACAAATTAATGGTTGACGCCATGATATCGGCCAACGATATATCGACGCATCATGATTGGTCAATATGTCACTGACTCAATAGTTAAATCGTTACAAGAGTTACATTGCTACAAGGTCTGTCATGATCGCCCGTTCCCGGCGTCCGATTTAACGTTGTAACTCTTGTAACCAGTTACTCCGCAAAAACCATGTCTCGCCGTTACATTTTTTCTTCCGAGTCGGTCACTGAAGGCCATCCCGACAAGGTTTGCGACACGATAAGCGATTACATTCTCGACGTATGTCTTGAGCAAGATCCGCTGAGCCGCGTGGCTTGTGAAACTCTCGCAAAAGGCAACCTCGTCGTCTTGGCCGGTGAAATTACGGCCAACGCGAAGTTTGATTTTGAAGAGCGCGTGCGCGCTGCGATCCGTGACATCGGATACGTGAACGGCGATTGCAGTTTTCACGCAGACACCTGCCGGGTGATTTGGGAGATGAGCGAGCAATCGCGCGATATCAAACAGGGTGTCGATAGTGTTGCAGCGGACGGAAAAGCTACTGCTGAGCAAGGCGCCGGCGATCAAGGGCTAATGTTCGGCTTTGCCTGTGATGAGACGCCGGAATTAATGCCCGCCCCGATCTCGTTCGCGCACAAACTTGGACGCGAACTAACGCGCTTGCGAAAGTCTGGCGAAATTCCCTGGCTGCGTCCGGATGCCAAAACGCAAGTCTCGATCGAATATAATGGGTATAAACCGGTACGCGTAGCCGCAGTGGTGGTGTCCACTCAGCACACAGCCGATGTGAAACAAAAAGAAGTCCGCGAGACGCTGACGGAACTTCTCGTTAAGAAAGTGATGCCAGCGGAATGGCTCGATGAGAAAACGACTTACCTCATCAATCCAACAGGCCGGTTTGTGATCGGCGGTCCTGAAGGCGATGCAGGAATAACCGGGCGCAAGATCATTTGCGATAGCTACGGCGGAATGGGACGGCACGGTGGGGGAGCGTTTTCCGGAAAAGACCCGAGCAAAGTGGACCGAAGCGCCGCTTACATGGGACGCTGGGTTGCGAAGAACGTGGTCGCAGCCGGCCTGGCAGACCGATGTGAAGTTCAGTTTGCGTACGCCATTGGTCACCCGGAGCCGGTCAGCGTGAGTGTCGATACGTTCTGTACAGGCAAAGTGGACGAGGAGAAACTGGAGCGCGCGATCTGGAACGTCTTCAATTTCAAACCTGCCGAGATCATTAAGCAGCTGAATCTCCTTCGCCCGATCTATCGGAAGACAACCAATTACGGCCATTTCGGACGCGTGGACGACCTCGACGCGCTGACGTGGGAAAAAACCAACAAGGCGGAAGCGTTAAAGCAGGCCGTAGCATAGAGGCCCCGAACAGTTTTATGAGCACAACAATCACTGAATCAAAAGCCAAACAGGATTACAAAGTCGCCGATATTTCGCTCGCTGACTTTGGCCGAAGAGAAATTTCCATCGCTGAAAAGGAAATGCCTGGACTGATGGCGATCCGGGAAAAGTATGCGCCGCAGAAACCGCTTGCTGGAGTGCGAATCACTGGGTCGCTGCACATGACGATCCAGACGGCCGTATTGATTGAGACGCTGACCGATCTCGGCGCGAACGTGCGCTGGGCAAGCTGCAACATTTTCTCCACGCAAGATCATGCAGCCGCGGCGATCGCCAAACGCGGCATCTCCGTCTTCGCATGGAAAGGAGAATCGCTGGAGGACTACTGGTGGTGCACTTACCGAGCGATTTCGCATCCCGCTGGCAAGGGT
>QHNQ01000169.1 GCA_003218135.1 Verrucomicrobiota bacterium | reverse complement strand
CGGCCGCCAATATCACCGTCCTCAGCTTTGACGGAACGCTCGATTACAACGACGCGTCCTGGCAAAAGGTTCCGCCGCCGGTGGGAAATTGGCCGGGCGACAACACCCCGTACCAGATGAAGATCAACGGCTCTGGAACAAAAGAGGAATTGCTGGCGGCCATCGGGGCCATCGGAGAAAAACTGGGTCCCTACGACAACCTGTTTCTGCATACAAACAATCACGGCAACACCGTCAACGGTGTCTCCACTCTCATCAGCTATTCAGGCGACGATACCACACAGAGCGACCTGGCCGACGCGATTAAGGCGTTGCCGAAATTCGCCTCGCTCATGGTCATGATGGAACAATGCTTCTCGGGTGGTTTTATCCAACCTATCATCAATGCATCACCGGCCTCATGCACGAGTGTGGCCACGGCCGTCGATGCCAACACCAGCTCGGACGGAGGGCCGCAGTACGATCCTTTCGCGCTCGCTTGGATCACCGCGATGGCCTGGGCCAACCCGGACGGCTCTTCTATCAGCCCAAACGCCGATACAAATGTGGACGACCACGTATCGGCAGCGGAGGCATTTGTGTATGCCAAGGCGAACGACACCGGCCCGGACGACAATCCTCAGTACGCTGAGAACGCTCCCTGTGGTGGGGCAGCCAACTTCGGGGGAGTCCGGCGACCCATCTTCATACCGCCGTTGTACCGATACCTGTTTCCCTGGCAAATCCTGCCGGATCCGCCGCCGGAGCAAGTGGAGAAGTTTGCCATTCAGTTGGCGAAGCAGCTCAAATCGAGATCGTTCCGTCAAGTTATCGCGGAGTCGATCGAGGACGAACGCAACAGTCTCACGAAAGTCATGCGTACGGCCTTATCCAAAGGGAAAGCCCGAAAGCCATTGCATAGGTGAACGTTGACCAGGCGCGAGCCGCAATCCTGGCTGCGGTTCCCCGTAGCTTTGAGCGTACAGCGGCAGCCTACATCGCTGATCGGTGCTTTGCTCCCGGTGACATTCTATCTCTCGATCGTCAACCATTTACCGTCGATCGCGAGATCCACTTTGGATTCATTGATCTTGAGGCCGGGCGAAACTGGGGTCATGCCTGCAAGTGTGTTCTCTGTAACTGCGCAGATGACGGAATCGAAATACGGCCGCTATCGTTTCCGCCGGAGCTAGGTGGCGACAGGCGTCTGGTCGTGATCGTAGTGGGGGATGATGTGCCGGACTGGGCCATTCTAAATGGATAGCGGATAACCAGTGGCGCTCGGATTCGCGACCCCATTTCTCCCTCCTTTCGTCTATCATAAGCCGCTTACGATGCATGCGCTGAGCGGCTGCGTTCTCGTTGTAGCCGCGGCGCTGTGCGCCGTCGTCACTGCCACCTTGCAGTTCCTAACCGTCGGTCCTTTCCTGAGTTCCTGGGTTCCTGATTAGATTTTTTTGGAGTCCGGAATCCGAGATCAGATAAACCAATCCGAGCAGAAGTGAGACTGACATTGCGCTGAGCAGTCTCTTACATCTAGCGACTGATACAAACCATTTTTGGGACCTTTGCTTCGGGGTGAGCTCTGGAAGCGATCCTTCCCACTATTTCTCGGCCTTCTTTTTGTTTTTCTTCGCGAAAGCGAGGCGCTCCGTCTTTTTTCGGCGTTTTGCTCGTTTCTTAGCATTGTCTCTGCCTTTGCTGTGTCCCATAAGAACTCAACCTTGGCCCGCTTATCGCGATGTAGCAATGGAGCGAATGGGATGAGCGACATAGAACACGTCGCGATCGGGGGAATGGAGCGTTTGGGGAAAGCGACATAGAAGGCAAAGCCGCGATGGGTAGCGGCGAGTGAGGTGGGAAGCGAACGAGTTTCAATCGCGCGGGTAGACGGCAACGCAGCTAGGTAGCTGGCGCGAGCACGAGGTAGTGCGAGTGATCAACGTAAGTTGCGAGGGAAGCAATGAGTGAACGGAGCCGCGGGGACGCGAGCGACATAGATGGGAAAACCGAGAGGTCGAAATGGGCGGGAGCACATGAGTCAACGCGGGCAACGAGCGAGTTTCAACTCGGACGAAACCGAGGTCGGCGCCTGCGTCCGCCTGAGGCGGGCTGCGCTCGATGCGATACCGGCGCCGGCGCATCCGGAACCTTGATCTCGAACGTCCGAAAGAGCGGGGCCAGATCGATCACGTCGTTCGCGGCTGATCTCAATATGTTCCCGAGATTTGCGGCGACTGACGCCACTTCCACGCGGATGCCGTGTCGGCGCAGCTTGATGGCGAGATACGCGAAATCGGCGTCGCCAGTCACGAGAATCACAACATCGGGCCGCATCTCGATGGAAAGCTCGAGCGCGTCGATCGCCATCATCACGTCCACGTTCGCCTTGTAACGGCCTTCTTCGGCGGGCGCCCCATCTTTGGTCACGACCATGAATCCATTGGAACGCAGCCAATGAACGAACTTGTTTTTCTTGTCCCGTTCATCCTGCCACGTTGGGATGGCAGGAGGCAATCCGGCATAGACCACCATCTCGATCAGATCACGTCCGGTGTTTGGGCCCGCCAGAAAATTCCGTAGCTTTAACCAATCGAGCCCGCGTCCTGCGGTGCGCACAGAACTGCCAACATTCGATTCATCCACCAGCACCAACACTCGGGAACGAACGTGAATATCTGAATCTTTCTTTCGCATCTAGTACGAATCAACTACATCCGTGCACTTCCAGCAAAGCCACATTTCCGCAAGGTCTGTCGCTGACTGCGGCTTCAACTCTGCTGCCATTGTCCACTTCTTAATTTTTCCTTCTTACTTCATCCTTCCGTAGCGGGAGCGAGCCAGTCCGAGCAGAAGAGAGATTGACATTGTTTATGCGATCAGCTCCGCAAGCACCTGCTCGCGAAAGCCTTCGGAGTTCGGGGTCAGCGTCGCCGAGGTTTGTCGGTTGAAGACGAGACTTGCTCTTAAAGAGCCGTTTCTGTAGAAAAGTGTAGATTTCTACAGAAAATACAGAAAGCATCACCGCAGTGAAGGAGCAAGACGTTAGAGAATTGTCAGCGTATGGAGTCGCAGAGGCCGCGCACTATCTGCTCGTGCCGCAGGCAACTTTGCGTTCATGGGTTGCCGGGATGTCGTACGGTAGCGACGGCGAACGAAGGTTCTTTAAACCGGTGATTCAACCAGCGGCGACCTCCCCTGTCGCGCTCTCGTTTATTAATTTGATCGAGGCACACGTCTTGGCGGCAATCAGACGTAAATATCGCGTGGATATGCGTGCTGTGCGCCGGGCAATCGACTATCTGAAAAAGGAGTCCGGCTCAGCGCATCCTCTTGCCGACCACAAATTCGAAACGAATGGCGTCGATCTCTTTGTCGAACGCTATGGCCAATTGATGTCAGTTTCGCAAGGCGGACAGCTGGCAGTTCGCGAATTGCTCCAAGCTCATCTGCGTCGAATCGAATGGGACACAAAAGGCATGCCCCTTCGCCTTTATCCGTTCACGCGCATTGGCGATGTTGATCAGCCCAAAAACATCGTAATCGATCCCTTCATTTCGTTTGGCCGCGCCGTTATCACAGGTACAGGCGTGAGCACGGACATCGTCGCCGAACGTTTCAAAGCTGGTGAATCCGCGGACGAACTCGCGAAGGATTACGAGTGCGACCGCGAAAAGATTGAAGAAGCGATCCGTTGCGAACTCAGCCTCGCCGAAGCCGCGTGAAAAACAGCTGACTTTCTTTCTGGATCGGCAGCTTGGCCGCCACAAGATGTCGGCTATCCTTCCGGTCTCCGCAATCCGCAATCGCTCTCGAATCCGAGATCAGATAAGCCAGTCCGAGCAGACGCGAGACTCTCAACACTTAACATTCAACACTCAACACTCAACGCTCAACCCCGGATTTCCCCCGCGGATTTCCCCGCGGCCGCAGGATTTGCGCCACGAAGATGGCCAGCGCCCATCGTTGGCCAGTGGTTATTCTCTGCCCGAAACAATTGCCATGGAAGTTGCTGGCTCAATTTTCGCTGTCTCGCGAACGCAATGTCGCTAGCATCATAGCCTGATGAGTGTGCAAGATTCTGATGCCACGATGGCTGTGTTCCTCGACCTGGAAAACATCGCGCTGGGCGCGCATGACGCGGACTTTCCCGCGTTCGACATCCACAAGGTGCTCGAGCGTCTGCTGCTCAAGGGCCAAATCGTGGTCAAGAAAGCCTACTGCGATTTCGAGCGCTACAAGACGTTTAAGCGGGGGCTGCACGAAGCGGCGTTCGAGCTCATCGAGATCCCGCATGTGCGCCAGTCCGGCAAAAACTCCGCCGACATCCGCATGGTCGTCGATGCGCTCGATCTCTGTTACACCAAGAGTCATGTCGACACCTTCGTCATCATTAGCGGCGATTCGGATTTTTCGCCGCTCGTCAGCAAATTGCGCGAGAACGACAAGACGGTCATCGGCGTCGGAGTTAAAAAGTCCACGTCCGATCTATTCATCAGCAACTGCGACGAATTTATCTATTACGACGATCTCGTGCGCGCGGAGCCAGCAAAGAAACGTCCGAGCGTTGCCGCGACCGTGCCAGCAGCCAAAACCGGTAAAGATCATCGACCTTCAATCGACGGGGCGCTCGATCTCCTGAGAAAAACCTTAGAAGCGCTGCGCGCCGAGCGAGGCGAGGATTATCCGATCCGCGGTTCACTCATGAAACAGGCGATGAAACGTCAGAACCCCGGTTTCAACGAGCGAGCGCATGGATTCCGTGCCTTCAACGAACTCCTCCTCGAAGCGCAAAAGCGTGGGCTGCTAAAGCTGGAGCGCGACAAACAAGTCGGTACCTACATCGTTCGCGCGATCGAGTAACCAGGCGCTCAACCTCTCAACGTCTCAACTGCGACCTTCGCAACATCTTCTCTGGTCCCGCTTCAACGCTTCAACCTTCAACATCCGCGAAGCGAAGATGCGACCCCATTTTCCTCCGGTATTCCTCGCTATTAGGTCAATGTCTGCAATTGGTATGATATGCCACTGGAGCCTTGCCCCACCTGCGGCTACGCGCTTTCCACCGTCAATCATCGTTGCCGTCATTGTGGTACCGCATCGCGGGCAATTCCGTCGCGGTTCTTTAATGCGAAATACCTGCAGCAAATGATCATCATGGCCGCGGTGGCGTTAAGCGTTCTCGTTTACTTGATCTTCTTTCGCTAACGAAAACGCGCTGAGCGAACGAATCAGTCTTCGATCGGGGAGCGAGCCGCTACGCTGGTTTGGATCCGGAGGAAAATCGATCCCCTTTGTGCTTCGCACTAGAGTTTGCCGATTGTTAATTCGGGAAAGCCGGAATGGGGAATCGGTGTTTTGAACATTGAGGCATTGAAAAAACAAAACGCCTGACGGCGAGAATGTCTCACTCCGTCAGGCGCGAATGTTTCTAAGCTTGGGCGTTAGCGCCAAGCAATGTTGAGGTTTAGTTTAGTCGCGGTCTTTGGTCACGATGACTTTATCCACCAACATATCATCGCCGTCTTTAACGTAGTGAACGTGAACCTTGGAATCTTTTCTGATTTGTGAAGGTTGAATAACACGCCCGTCCGAGGTGCCGTACGTTACTTGTTTGCTGAACTTGTAGCGCACAGGTTCAACAGCTTCAGTCTTCAAGACCATCATTTGGCCCGGAGTAAAGTCGGTGACCGTGCCGGTGCTTTCGGTTGTGGTCGTTGTGGTTTCGGTCGTTCCGTTGGTCCCCGTCGCAACTCTAGTTGAGGTGGAGGATGTTTGCCCATATGCCACCAAACCCATAAGGGCGATGGCGGAGGCGACACTAACGAATAATTTAATCATAGTAGACTTTCTATTTTACCAAGTTGCTGCAGTGATCGCAGCTAAAGGCTATCTGGTTCGTGCCACCGAATGAATTCGGCAAACCAGGGAAGTAAATGGATGCGGCAGGTTTTCTGACGTAGCCAATAAAAGCTCTCGCGCAACTTAATTTGTTGCGCTCAACTGGTCTGAACGACGATTCCCCTTCCGCATCATAAGCCGCTTACGATGCATGATCTGAACAGCTGTAGAGGCCGACGTGTCGCGTGCAAGAAGCTGTAGAGGCGGCTGTGTCAGCCGCAGACACGTGTAGTGGCAAGCGTATGTCCGCGAAAACTGTAGCTGCTGGTGATGACTACGGCTTCAACTCTGCTGCCATTGTCGACTTCTTAATTTTTCCTTCTTACTTCATCCGAGCGGAAGCCACTATTTTGTCTGTTCAGCTGTCGCCCAGGATCGTCTGCCAATTCTCCCCTCCTGAATGCGATTGATGACTTCGAAGTAAAAAGAGTAGCAATCTTGCGCGATTGAGGAATGGAGCTGCTCGATTTGTTTCGGGTCCTCCGGCGGCTTGCCCGGGGGCGGCCTATGATAATCGGAGAGCTTGTTGTGAAAGATGATCAGTTTCGCGGTGAGCGAAGCCTTTGCCCATACTCCTTCGGCGTCGGCTTGCTCGTCGTAGAAACGCTTCTGCATATCCGGTCCGAACTCCTCCAAGACAAGAGCGCGATACAAGTTCCATTTCGTATTCCAGGCGTTGACCGTTTTCAGGTAATCCTGCCATAACTGCTCGGTTTCCTCCGGCGGCGCCTGGTCGCGAATGGCGTAGAGGCAGCGGAGGGATGAAGCCCGGCGTTGTTCAAGGGTGTCGCCGACTTCACGTAGAAAGGTGAGAGCGGAATCCCTGGCTGTCTCCAAGTCCTTCGCGTCTTGTTGGTGCCGCTGCGCGCGTTCCTGATAATAATAGGTAATCCTACCACCAATCAGACCGGTCAGAACCAGGGTCACAACAACCTTCAGCAGTTCAAATACCGGAGAATTAGTGCGGGCGCGCGGCGATGATTCGTCGGTCGGGATGATCTGGTAAGGTGTAGCGCAGCCGTGAGTTTAAGCGAGGGAAATTTCGACAGTGATAGCGCAAGCGCCGTAGTTCCGAAGCGCCCTGTTTTACCTTGGCGATGTCAGTCAAATGGACCCACTGCCGCTCAACTGCCGACACCTTCCAGTTCGACCTGGCGCATCGTTTCACTACCTCCGAAACGTTTTTGGGCATCGAGGATTTCCAGACCCGCCAATCTGCCTTCGCTGTCGTAGTCGGCGGCGATCCCTTCAGCCAAATGCTTGGTGGTAACAGTCGTTTCGCGGAACGTGATGGTCAGCGCGTCCACTTCCGGGTCGTAACTGATTTTCATGGCTGATCAAAATAGTAGGTGTAAACCGTGATCACAACTATTTCTCCAGCTTCCTCGACGAAGATCGGGCGAACCTGCTTGGTCGCATAGACTTTGCCGTTCCATTCTTTACCGTAAGGAAAATTCTTTCGGCAATCGAGACGTCCCAGTTCTGCTGGCATCCAACGGCTCGTGCGAATCGTTTCTTCTATTTCGGGAAATGGTAAACCCGCGCTTGCTTGTGTAGCGCAAAGCGTGACCGGAAAGCCGAATGGGCTTCATCCGCCGAGACTATGATATTGCCGATTACGATTAAGAAGAAAAATTCGGAAGAATTCGATCAGTCAAGAAAAGCGACAAAAAGTTAGAAGGAAGAAGGGAGGCCGCCTTCGTTGAAACTTCCGCCTACGTTCGCCTTCGGCGTGACCTGCCTTCGTCGGACTACGGCATGGCAAGCAAGACGGCGCGATAGGAGGAGGAAGGTTTTATCGGTGTAATCGGGAATTCACAAGTTGATGGCGGATCGTCATGATGAAAGAAATGAATCCACGCCATGATGACATCGGGTCGGCACTGCCGGCAGACCTCGATGCGCTGCCGCGGCTGCACGGGTTTCGGTTGCGCGGGATTGAGATGACGCGGCTCGAAACTTTCATCGATGCAGCGTTTGCGTTTGCCATCTCGATGCTGGTGATCGCCGCGCAGCAGATCCCCGACAACATCGTGGCGCTCCTGGCGGCATTCAAAAATGTGCCGACCTTCGTCTGCAGCATCGCGGTGCTGGGCATCTATTGGCGGGGGCATTGGTTGTGGAGTCGGCGTTACGGTCTCGAAGACGGCGTTTCGATTTTGATCAGCTGGGCGTTGATCGTTACCATCCTGATCTTTATCTATCCGCTGAAGGCAATTTTCGGGGCGATGTGGTACCTTCTGAGCAGTGGCCAGGTCGGTCAGCGGTTCTCGCTTCACACCACCGAAGCGCAGGCCAGAACGATCTTTGCCATCTACGCGCTCGGGTTAATTGCCATTTCCGCTGAAATCCTGCTGCTGAATCTTCGTGCCTGGCAGTTACGTGAGCCGCTACGATTGAATGCGCGGGAACGATTGATGACGCGCGGCGAGCTGACGGGCTGGGGCATCCCGGTGAGCGTGGGGCTGGTCTCGCTGGTGTTTTCTTTTACTTTGCCGATAGAACAAATCGCGTGGTGCGGGTGGGTTTATTTTTTGATGGCGATCATATTGCGGGTGCACTGGTTCTGGCACAGGCGAAGGCTGAAAGCGGTACAAGATGGGAGCTAGTGTTGCGGAATTCGTTTTCCGGGCGATACTGGGAGGTCATCGAAGCCAGAAGTACGAAGGAGGAAAGTCAGCCTCCGGTGCGCGCCAAACTCAGTGCGCACGTTGGTGCCGTGTAAAAGAAAGAATCAATTATGAAAGCCGATCTCGTTAAAGCCGCCTCCGAAGTAATCACTAATCAACAAATCCTGGTGAACATGGTCTCACGCCGCGTGCGACAGCTTTCGCTCGGTCATCGTCCCCTCGTGGAACATGCTCCGGGGCTGCGTGAAGCCGATATCGCGTTAACCGAGATCGCTAACGGAAAACTGACGTTCGAGTCGACGTTGGGTGAGAATGGAACCGCTGAGGCTCCCGCCCGGGTCGTGCTGTTCCCCGGTGTGAAGCCGAGCAAAAAAGCTAAGAAAGCTGCCTAAAGGGGAAAGTTTGTAGGGAGAAGGAAGCCGCCTGCGCCAAGGCTACGGCGAGCCAAGGAAGTCAATGTCTTCGCGGGCGCTTGAGCAGTTTCCGCAATCGCTGAGTCGTGGTCGCGCGGTCGATTTTACTCGCGGCGACATCGAGCATCAATTTTCCCCATTCAGGGGCCGGCAATTTGGCGATTAGCAGAACCTCGTTCGTTTCTAAAAAAACCGGGCAAGTCCCGAGTGCCGTGCGTTTGTTCCCGTCGAAAAATGGATGGTTGCGGCAGATGTAAAACAGATGCGCGGCCGCGATCTCGACAGGATCAGAAATGAGGGGTTGGCCCCATCGTCGCCTGCGGAGCGGCTACGGCCGATTCCAGCAACGTCTCATCGCGAATACCAGCTGCGCCACCGTGGGCAGCGAGCACTTCGCGGTGAATCGCTTTGACGGCTGCGACCGTCAAATGCTTGAGCGTCTTGCTCAAGAGAGGCGTTTGAAAAGCGCGGCGTTCTTCTTGATCAAGCGCCTGGCCGTCGTGGCGGCTGTGCCGGGGTCGATTACGGGATGGATGGGTGTCAAAACGATCGAGCCGCCGGGATGGACCGTCACGTTTACTTTGTTGCCGACCTTGATCCGCGCGAGATCCATCAGCGCAGCATCAAAGATGATGCCCGGGAATTGCCGACTTTTGTGATGGTCTTGGTCATCGGTGTAATACTATGTTTTACGAATGGGGCGCGTCAACCAGGGAATGATGATTACGGAGTGCGGGTTGTTTCCGCGTGTGTGCCCGCGTCAGGGCCAAATTTTCTTCAGGATCGCCGCGAGGCGGTAGCCCGCGCGAGCAATCTCGGTTCGGACTTGGGCGGCAGCCCATTGGTCGTAGGCGGCAAGATTACTGGTCTGCGCGCTCCAGCCGTTGGGATTGACCTGAAAGGTGAGTTTGTTGTGCGCCTCGGCGGCGATGGGCAAGACTTCATTGGCCCATTTGACGGCCCAGCCGCTGATGAAGGAACTCGTTTCCCAACCCGGCGGGGGATTCCTGATAATTGTTCGCGCGAATGCGCCTGGCGTGTGCACGTGGGCGGCAGCCATGGCGTTTTGCACTGCCGGCGTGTCCCAGTACGTATGCAGCTTCGTGGCATGGAATGTGATGACGTTTCCGCCCACATCGGCTTGCGCGCCTGTGGTCGTATTCGGATTTACCAACTGCGCGTTTGGCCCAAAGTACGCTGCCCCGACGTGTAACGGTTGGTGAATATCGCCGACATAATGGACGAGCAATCGAAGCGCTGTTTTTTGCGTGATACCCGTGGGGTTGTTGGTCGCGTTGCTGTGCCCTTCGATGATGGCGATGCAATTGCGCACCATGTGGACGACATCGATCGGCTTTGCACCGACTGAGTCGGCACGGTAGTGGGTCTCCTGAATAGGAATGTCGGTGTAATGATATGCGTGGTGGTCGTGGGGGCCGCTATCGTGTTGCACGTGCGGGTTAGCGGATACAAAAGCCACCATGTCGGGGTCGTGCGGATTGAAATGGTATTTGCAATCGTCTGCCCACGTCGAAGCGTGTTCGAGCGTTTCATTCCCGATTAGCGCTCGGACGTGCGCCACGGTGTTGGGCGAGTTGGCAATAAGTTTGTCGGCAACTGCGCCGACGGTCTGGTGCCCTTCGTTGCCATAGCCAAAGGCCGTCGAAGCCAGCGCTGTTGCGACGGAGATGAGGAGAGCAGCACCGAAGATTCGGCCACAGATGTTTGAGTTGGTTTCCATAGGGGAGGTACCGTCTAGCTAAACATAAAGCGCGCTCAGAGTGCAATGAAGAAGTAAGAATCAAAGAAAAGTAGGAATTAAGAATGGAGCGAGTGGGAGGAGCGACATAGAAGGTAAAGCTGTGAGGGTAGCAGCGAGCGACAGCGGTAGTGGAGCGAGTTTCAATTAGCAAGAAAGGAAGGAGGCAGAAGACAGCCGCGCTCGCTTCGCCGCGCGAAGATTCGTTGAAAGGGCGGTCAGTTGCCGTGGTATTTGCTCGCCGTTCCTTGGAATTTTTTAGTTAATTTAGCAAAATGACATACGAGATTAGGTCGACGAAAAGCTGGATGGAATCCGCGACATGATGAAGTCGAGCGTATTAATCATCGAAGACGATGATGATAGCCGCCAGGCGATTGCCAAGTTGTTCGCGCGGGCAGATTGGAAAGTCTTTGAGGCCGCTGATGGCGATTCTGGAGTGGAACTCGCTCTCCGGAACCGGCCGGAGGTAATTTTATGCGACTTGCTGATGCCGAAATCGAATGGCTTTCAAGTGTGTCGTACTATCCGGCAACAGCTCCAGCCGACGAAGATCATCGTGGTGTCGGGACGCGATTATGCGGTAGATCGCGCGAGCGCGCTGGAGGCCGGGGCGGACGAATTTCTGCTAAAGCCGATTACATGGGAAGTGCTGCGCGAGTCAATCGACCGACTCCTGATTCCGCAGCGGCCACGAGCAATGACTTCGCCGGAGGAACTGGGTTCGGTGCCGCCTCGGATAAAGTTGTGGGGCGTGCGCGGCTCGCTCCCGGTGCCGGGGCCAGCGACGGTCCGTTATGGGGGTAATACGAGTTGTGTAGAAGTGCGGGCCGACGGCGAAATTATCGTGCTCGACGCGGGCACCGGGATTCGTGCCCTTGGTCTGGCGTTGGAAAAGGAGCTGGGGCCGCAGACGATCAAGCTGACTCTTCTCATCACACACACGCACTGGGATCACATTCAGGGTCTGCCGTTCTTTTCCCCGGCCTACAACAGCAAGAATCTGATCCAGATCCTGGGTTATGAAGGAGCGCGTGCTGGTTTGGGCGCAATCCTGGCCGGCCAGATGGAGACGCCGTTTTTTCCGGTGAGCTTGCGTCAATTGCCCAGTCATCTCGCGATCGAAGAGCTAAAGGAGATGGAGTTTCACATCGGCACGGTGAAAGTGCAGGGAAAGTTTGCGAATCATCCGGGCATTTGCGCCGGCTATCGGCTCTTTACCAGCGCCGGATCGATCGCCTACATGCCGGACAACGAACCGTACGAGACTCTCAAAGTGCAACTCGCAGCGCAGAACGGAATCGATGGGAAGAAAGCGCGCAATTTTGCCGGCGCGGAGCGGGCCAAGATGGTGGAGTTCTTGCGGGATTGCGAGGTGGCGATTCTGGACGCGCAATATACGGATGAGGAATACAAGGCACACGTCGGGTGGGGGCACAGTTCGCTCAGTAGCGTGGTCGGGCTTGCGCTCGATGCGAATGTGAAAAGGCTGTTACTTTTTCATCACGATCCGAGTCATGACGATGACATGATCGATCGAATGCTGGAGCAGGCGCGGTCCCTGGTTGCGAAGAGCCGAAAGGCGATGGTGATTGAAGGTGCTCGCGAAGGTGTTGAGATCCTGCTGGAGTTACCAGCGCAGCGGCAGCTGCGCTGAGTTAATCGTTATTCGTTATTGGTTATCGGGGGCGCAGCCGTGCTGCGCGTTATTGGTTATCAGTTATCGGTGATCAGATATCAGCCGCGTACGCAAAGGCGGCGTGCCTAGCAGGCGGAGGTCAGACGACGAGATCAGGGATGAAAGCCGATCTGTTTTTTCGCTGGAGTGGGCGGAGTGATCAGCTCTTTTATGGCCGCGAAGACTTCGGCGAACTGCTCGTCATATTTCTTTTCCAGCGCTTCGATCTTTCGGGCCAGGTCGCGGTTGGTGTCCATGAGTCGGCGCAACTGGACGAACGTGCGCATGATAGCGATGTTGACTTCCACAGCGCGCCTGGAGCGCAAGACACTCAACAGCATGGCAACGCCCTTCTCGGTAAACGCGGAGGGCGGTAGCGTGCGCCGCGATGCTTGCGTGAACTGGTCACAAACTGTGACCAGTTCGGACGAAGCCTCTGTGAATAAGGCTCTTCTGCATTTGAAATCACAATTTGTGACCGCAAAAATGCGAATTCTTCCGCCGTCAACTGAAAGACGAAATCGTCAGGGAATCGTTCGCGATTGCGACGCAACGCTTGATTGAGCGCCTTGGTGCTGACGCCGTAAAGTCTGGCCAAGTCGGCATCGACATCACCTTCTCCCCGCGAATGAAGTAAACGAGCTGTGCAAGATTTTCTGTCTTCAGTGCGAGCTTCATTTCTTCAGTTGAGCTATCAGAAATTTCGCGAACTGAATAACGCAAAATGAAGCGACGAAGCGAGCCGTAAAACTCCAAAAGGTTGAAACTCGTTCGGGTTCTACGCTCGCTCCCTTCTATCCTCGTCACTTTACCTTGATCACTCGCACGACCCCGTGCTTGCGCCAGCTACCTAGCTGCGTTGCCGTCTACCTAGCGCGATTCCCGATCGCGACGTGTTCTATGTCACCGATCCCCTCAGCTCCATTCAGACTGAAAGCCCTACTTTGCCTTCGGCAAGCTTGGTCTGTAGTCGTAACTGGCCGCAAGCGGCGGCGATGTCGTGGCCTTTCTCGCGGCGCAGGGTTGCGATTACACCGTGCTTCCGCAGGATGGATTGAAATTTTTCCTGCCGCGCGCGCGTGGGGCGTGACCATTCCAGGCCTTCGACGGTGTTGTACGGAATGAGATTGATCTTGGCCGAGAGTCGGCGCGCGATTTTCGCCAACTCGCGGGCCTGCTCGTCGGTGTCGTTGACGCCTGCGATCAGGATGTACTCGAATGTTAGTCTTCCTTTTTTCGCGACGTAGTAATCGCACGCTTCGAGTAAGACTTTGAGTGGATACTTGCGATTAACCGGCATGATCCGGCTGCGCACTTCGTCGGTTGCGCCATGCAGCGAAAGGGCGAGGCGAAATTGCGTGGGCTCGTTGGCAAGCTCGCGAATTTGCGGCGCGAGTCCGCTGGTCGAAATGGTGATGTGCCGGGCACCGATGCCGAGACCCCACGACGCGTTGATGATGCGAATCGCGCGCAGAACGTTTTTCAGGTTGGCGAGCGGCTCGCCCATGCCCATGAAGACG
>QHNQ01000082.1 GCA_003218135.1 Verrucomicrobiota bacterium | reverse complement strand
CCTCAGCTGAACCATGCACTCTTGTGCCTTGATATGAGAATTCGACTCGGACTGGAAATGTATTGGAGTTTGTAAAGCGCGCGATTCGGGAACTGCCAGAACTCTCGTAGGAAACTGTTACACCGCCCTTTCTGTTTTGCCCTGTTGCAACAGCCACTTGTAAAATCAAAATGAAAACTGAAAGGAAGAAAATATATCGACGGGTTCCAAGAGTGGTCATAGCACATTTCAACCTCAAACTGATTGCCTGCGTCAATACAGGAATTACGTTCTGTTCTGGATCGAGTTCTGACGGTCAACCAACAGACTCTTCTCGATCGGCGGCGACCAATGAACGCACCACGGCCGTGGCGTAGGTGCTGGCGCTCAGAGAGCGTCGCTACACCAGAGTTGTTCGCGACTAGTCGCCGAAACAAATCCCGACGGCACGCGCTGTGCGAAGGAGAGTTCCTTCGGGATTGACCGTTTTGAGTTTTCCGATTGCATCACTGATCTTAATCGCTACACCTCAGCGTATTTTCCCTCGCGAGTTCGATGCAGTCGAGCGTCTCGGTGAGCGTGCCAATCTGATTCACTTTGATGAGAATCGAGTTCGCGACGCCGCGGTCGATGGCTTTCCGCAAGAACTTGACGTTGGTGACGAGGAGATCGTCGCCGACGAGCTGCATCTTCGCGCCCATGGCGTCGGTCAGCTTTTTCCAGCCGTCCCAATCGTCTTCCGCGCAGCCGTCTTCGAGCGAGATGATGGGAAATTTCTTTGCCAGCTCCTGGTAATAGGAAATCAACTGCTCGACATCGCGCTTCGAGCCATCGGATTTCTTGAACACATATTGCTTCTGTTTTGCATCGTAAAACTCCGACGCGGCGACATCGAGCGCGATGAAGATTTCTTTGCCGAGCTTGTAGCCCGCTTTTTCCACCGCCTTGACGATGGTCGCCAACGCGTCGTCCGCACTTTTGAACTTCGGCGCGAACCCGCCCTCGTCGCCCACCGCCGTTGAAAGGCCGCGGTCTTTCAAGACGCTTTTCAGATGATGGAAAATCTCCGACCCAGCGCGCAGAGCTTCGGAGAATGTCGGCATTCCCTTGGGCATGACCATGAACTCCTGAAAATCGATCGGTGCATCCGAGTGCGCCCCGCCGTTGACAATGTTCATCATCGGTACCGGAAGTACTTTGGCATCTTGTCCCCCAAGATATTTGAAAAGCGGGAGACCAAGCTGATTCGCCGCAGCCCGCGCGGTTGCGAGTGAGACAGCCAGGATCGCGTTCGCGCCAAGCTTGCTTTTGTTGGGCGTGCCGTCGAGCGCGATCATTGCCTTGTCCAAGCGCGCCTGATCGAGCGCGTCCATGCCAATCACTTCTTTCGCGATGATTTCTTTCACATTCGCCACGGCTTTGAGGACACCACGACCGAGGAAGCGGTCTTTGTCGCCATCGCGCAGTTCCCACGCCTCGTGTTCTCCGGTGCTCGCGCCGCTCGGAACGATCGCGCTGCCGGTGCCGCCGCCAGCAAGAGTAACTACCGCTTCGACAGTTGGATTACCGCGGGAATCGATGACTTGGCGGCCGTGAACTCGCACGATCTTGGTAACAGACATAACAGGTTTTTTCTTTTGAAGTGTCATGAGCAGCGAGACCTTCTGCCTGCTCACTGCGATTGTGGTTGTGCATTCAACGTTGTCCCGCGAAGAAAAGGCTGACCAGTAGCGAATGCCACAAGATTCGCCACCGTCACCCGTGCAATTTCCGCAAGCGCCTCTCGAGTAAGAAAAGCCTGGTGCGCGGAACAGATCGCGGTCGCCGCGACCAAGTACGCCACTGGCAATGAAATCAATGACCTGTTGCAGGGCATTATTTTTTTCATAGTAATCGCGCGGACGATAGCCGCCTGCCTTCAGGAGTATAGATGAACAGCACGCTCAGGTTAACAACAAGCGAACAAGTCTGGTACTTTTGAAGCGTTTCAAAAAGCGAACGCCTGCGGCCGGTCTTAATTGAAGGCGAAAAAGGTGGAATCCGGCTTCGGTTTCCGGACAACAGGCTGATCAGTGACAACGACGGTTGTTCCCGGCTTTATTTCGTCGGCGACCTTTTGGCCAAATTCTGGGCTGAAATGTAGCCGCGACGCCAGTTGCTCGGCCTCGACGGGGCGACCTTCGCTGGTCACACGCATCCACCTGCGTGCCTCGCGTCCGGGCGCAAGTTGACTCGGCTTTCCGGTCGAACCCTCCAGCAAAGTAAAAATATGACTTCCGAGACGATCGCGTCCACTAACCTCAAGCGCCGCGCGTCCGATGGGATTACCATTGCGATACACATAGATCGCACCATCTGACGAGCTCACAACAATCGTGATCGGTCCTTCCGGACCCCGTTCGGGCTGCCAGTCGTATTCTTGCTCCGCCAGCGGACGCAGCATTGCGGGTGTGAAATCCTTCGGAGCTAGCATCAATCCGGGGTTCGATGCCAGATGGGGCGTCGGCGTCTTCCCATCCCCTACCACAACGGTGCCGCCCCTCGATGTCGTGGTGAAAAGCAATTGAGAGAAATCATACGGAAGACGAATGCAGCCGTGGCTCGCGGGGTAACCGGGCAACTGACCGGAGTGCATGGCGATACCCGTCCACGTAAGTCGCTGCATGTTAGGCATGGGCGCGTTCTGATACTTCTTCGAGCGATGGGTTTCTTTCTTCTCCAAAATAGTGAACACACCGCCAGGGGTGCTGCCAGCCTTACCGCTGCTGATGGTTGATCGACCGATCAGAATGCCATTGCGATAAACGTGCATCGTCTGCTGCGGAATGCTGACGAGCACGACCACCGGCCCGCTGGGTGAAAGTTGCGGCTTCCACCAATACTCGCCGGGCTTGAGCGTGCCGGTTGGTTTACCGATCGGCGTACCTTTTGTATGGAATGATGGTCTCTCCATCGCCTGAGAAGCGGTGAGAAGGCCGATGGAAATGGCGAGAATGGTTAGGAATTTCATGATGTAATTCGAAGGCGAAGTATTACTACACCCGGCGTTTCATTCAAGACGCAGTGCTGCGGTCGGAATGAAGGGGAACTTGGTTCACGTCCTCCTGCCCGCCGGTCCGGTTTCCCTCAAGAAAACAGTCAGGATCAATGCGACGACGATTCCGTAAAGCAACGGTTGGAAACCAGCCTGGTAGTGCGCCAACGCAAGACTCGTGTCGCCTGCAAGGAACCGTAGCGGTATCGCTATGCGAGACTCCACTTGGAAAAAACCGGCTACTCGAGCGGCGCGTCGGAGCCTGCCTTGAGCTTTTCGAATAGGTCAGCCGCAGGATTTCCTGTATTCAGCCGCTGCCCACAGCTTGTTCAGAGTTTACTCGGCGCGGCGGCGGCGCGGCTTCCGTGCGCGACGAGACCGCATTCGTCGTCACGAAATTTCGATACCACGCAAATCCGCCGTCGTAGAATCGCGTTTTCTTCCGCCGCCGATGTAACGATTCAACATTTCACCTGTCGCGCCGCCCGCTCGCGAAGACGTTCGGAGTAGCCGCGCGCGAAGGCGGAACGAATCACGGCAGCTAAGCTAGATGTTTTGACGCGACCCCGTTTTCCTCGTCCGCGAAATTGGCAAAAAAAGGCTAGCCGTTTAGTGCGCCGGCACCGTCTTTGCTGGCGCAGCTTCAACGGGCGTAGTTGTTCTGCGAAGAACAACCCTGCGATCCGGGTCCCACGTTGCTGTGAATATGTAGGTGCGACCCGACCGCATGGTCACACGCAATGACGTTGGCCGGCGAAGCTCGACGTTTGGCATGGGACTCACGGTCAACACGTGACGCCCCGCTGACACGAAACCCTCATACCGGTGATCCCGTTGGATATCCGCGACTTTTCTGCCATCGATCTCCAGATGGACGACAACTTCAGTTCCGAAGTTCGCCGCTCTTTGCACGAGCAGCCGAGCACCTGTGTGGCTCTCGCGCGCCTGCGTCTGCGTGGCAGTGACAGAGATGGCGCAAGCGAAAACAAGGATCTGAAACAACTTGCTGGTGGAATAATGTCTTGAGTTCATAACCCAATTTAGCTCCAAGATGAATTTTCGCCAACGCTCCTCGCGCGTGGGATGAGCGACATACAACATGTCGCGATCGAGGGAATGGAGCTTTTGGGGAAAGCGACATAGAAGGCAAAGCCGCGATGGGTAGCGGCGAGTGAGCTGGGAAGCGAACGAGTTTCAATCGCGCGGGTAGACGGCAACGCAGCTAGGGTAGCTGGCGCAAGCACGTGGCAGTGCGAGTGATCAAAGGCAAAGGTGCGAGGGAAGCAGCGAGCGAGTTGGGGAAGGAGCGAGTTTCAAATGGGCGGGAGCACACGAGTCAACATGGGCAGCAAACGAGTTTCAAATCATTTTTGCGAAACGGGCTAACGAGAATTGCATGTCAAAAGTTTTAGATCTGACCCCGCGTTTTCTGCGCAGTGAGTCAAGTCACCGCGTCCCCGCCGAGCGCCGTTTCGCGCGGGTAGTATCAGATTTTTGCGCGCCGCTTTTCACTCCTACTTTGGCTCCGCCGATCTGGATATTTTCTCCGGGCCGCGCCGGAGGCGATTGCGGCCGGAGCGACCGCCGTGGGTGCATCGTTTTTTTTCCTGCCATACCAATAGTTCGCAGCTCAGCCGACGTTAGTGCTTGTTATTTGTTTAAATCGGCTGCGATCGCGGCGAACTGCTGCGTTTACCCGCATGTATCGTAAGCCGCTTACGATGCATGAAATCAGCAGCTGTAGCGGCAGGCGTGTCGCCTGCGATTCTGCCAGCGGTGAGGCTTCCATGCGCGACGAGACCGTAATTGTGCGTAAGAATTCTCGATGCCACGCAAATCCGTCGTCTGATCGCGTTTTCTCCCGCCGTCGATGTAACGATTCAACGTTTCCATGCGCGCCGTAGCTCATTACTGGGGCGAAGGAGGCAACGAATCACGACAGCGACGCTGTCTTTAGACGCGACCTCAGTTTTCGCCCTTGCCCTTCACGGATGATGCAAACTAGACATTGCGCCGCTAATTAGGGCCGCGAGTACCGACCCGACGATAAGCCAAACGACAATGATCGCCGGTAAGAAGCAGCAGAAGACAACGAACGCTGCTGCCATCCATTTGAACATGA
>QHNQ01000168.1 GCA_003218135.1 Verrucomicrobiota bacterium | reverse complement strand
CAGGCCGGGAAAGAAACGGTTGCGCTCGGGCAGTTGGTGAAACGCCTCGACGGCGGAGCGCCCGAGCACGCCAAAGGTGCCAGTCTTCGGCTCGATCGGGTAATCGGACAGCCGGCCCAGAATCGTGTGAAACAAATCGAAGCCCGCGCGACGCAGCCCAGTGTCGGCGCGCGTGCGGCGCGTCGCGCGCACTACTTCGGCGCCGTCGCGCCACGCGGCGACGAGCGCGGGGATGACTTCGGGCGGGTCTTGCAGATCCGCGTCCATCGTCACGACGGCATCTGCGCTGCGCGCGTGTGCGAGGCCGGCGGCGAGCGCGGCTTGGAAGCCGAAGTTGCGCGAGAGCTCGACGAGCTCGAAGCGCGCGTCGCGCGCCGCCTGCGCGCGGACGAGCGCGGCGGAATCATCGCTACTGCCGTCATCGACGAGCACGGCGCGCCAGGCGCAGTCGCGTTGCGCATCGAACAGCGCGGCGAGCCGCGCGAACAGTTTGGGCAACACCGCGTGCTCGTTGAACACAGGGATAACGACTGCGATGACGGGGGCGGGCATAGTTAATCGGCGCCGGCAGCGCTTGCGGGGGCGCGCGCGAGAGCCAGCATGAGTCTAACGTCCACATGCAGGCGACAACGGAGTATAAATAACAAAACAGCCTTCACAATCGCCTCGCCGAACCGGTTACGGTACGACTCCAGACCAAGATTCAGCACCAATCACTTGGACGCCAAACCGATTGCAAATCCATCATCTCTTAACGTGGTAAACCTTGTACCATGGGGGGGAAACCTTGGCTTCCATAGCCACCGTATCTGGGAGCATGGCTTCCAGTTGGTCAGGATGAGCCGATACAACGATGTCGAAATACCCTTCCTTCAACAGTCTATCTATTGAGACACGGTTGTCATCTGTCAAGAACATCAGCTTTCCCTCGTCTCTCATTGCCTGGACGCGCTTGCCACCAAGCCAACGGACCACAACGTAGCTCCACTCGTTAAATGGACCAAATTCATGATAAAGTATTCGACTGTTTGGATGACCGTCGATGTAAGGCTTCAGAAACTCATTGTACGTCACCATGGTAACGTCGTTCTTACCTCCATATATTGTATCCTTTTCGTAATGGAAATAGTTATTGACCTGATACGCAGATACAAGGACAACGAATACGGCAAATAATCCCGAGAAAGCAGCCCTAAGCCTGTCACTGCTTATGGTATAGAGTGAGCAGAATAGACTGTAAGCTCCATATGTTATCAAGAAATATATCGGTACCAGCAGCATGATGCTCCTCGTTAGGTTGGGAAGACCCATTCCCGACATCATATTGGTCCCCGAACCTGGGAGGAGCAACAATGCTGGCATCGCAAGAATGAACCGCTTCTGCGTATAGGCGTGCGCCAGAGAATATACCAGGCCGACGATAAACAAGGGTACAAGGAACTTGGGATATAGTACCATGCCGGCGATAGGCGTCAGAGTGCTTGCCACGTTGACGTTCCAGAAAGCTTTCTCGTTTAGTCCCATTATCATCTTGAACAGGTAGTGGAAATTCTCGTTCAGTTTGTGCGCGACGAACGCAAAGTCATAGCCGCCATTTGGAAGCCTCCCAACCGAAATAAGGTTTTCTCCCCTGGCATAAAAGTACATTTGGAGAGAGCGAGGAAAATCGCCGAACTGAATAGCACAGATTGCGAGGATCGCGCCCAGATAGGCAAAAAGGTTGTATTTTTCAATTCTTCTGAAACAGACGATTGCCAACAATACTAATGAGGGCAGAAGCAATCGGATCCCTGCGTAGCCATATGGGATAGTGGCTGTGCTTATTCCCGCCAATATTGCAAGTCCCACCGAGCGTTTTCTGTCAATAAGCAGCACAAACATGGACAACGCGATTAGATACAAGCTGAGGCTGAACCCCTGAATCCCGCCGGACCGCGCGACCAGCAAACCCAGGCTCTATGACCATGCCATAGAGCGGCGACTCATAAGCGGCGAGCGTGTGCATTTCTTTCCAGTACCAATTCACTTTTTTAGATATGTCCGCGTGGTCAAAGACCTTGTTCACTTCCATGTGAATCCCGTGGTCAACCGCGTCGTTGAAGTAGGGCGGATAGCTCCCAAGCCTCCAGAACATAACTAAGAGCACGACGGCGAAGACCAGTGCTGGCGGGAGCCAGTTTCTCAAAGACTCCGCTGCATTGTTCGCCCGCGAGCCTGCGTTCCTCTCAGTCATGGTTCGCGGGCCGGGCACCACCATTCCCGGAGGGCAGAAGGCGCGTTTTTCCTTCAGCTAAATCGATCGATTCAGTCACGATGTAACGTGGACGGCCCTTAACCTCTTCGTAAATGCGTGCCAGATATTCGCCAATGATACCAAGGCTGATCATCAAGAGACTACCAATGATGAGCTCCAGAAGAATTACGGTGGCGAAACCCGTGAAGGCCCGGCCCGCCAGTTTCAAATACAGTGTCTGGATTCCCAAGCCAACCGCAAAGATAAAAAAGATCACACCCACAAACGTCACAAGATGCAAGGGAAGAGATGAGAAGGTTGTTATTCCTATGAAAGCAAGTTTCCATCGCTTGAAATATGACCAACCCGATTTTCCTCCTCTTCGGGCCGCGACCTCAAATGGAATCTGCAACGTGTTGAAACCCATCCATGCAGTCATACCGCGAAAGAACACGTTACGTTCGCGCATGGCCAGCCACGTGTCGGCTGCCTTGCGGTTCATCAGTTTAAAATCCGAGGCGCCCTTTAGTTCAAAGCCGGAAAGTTTGTTTAAAATAACATAGAAGAACAACGCACCAAGCTTGCTGGCTAAAGATTCTCGCCCCCGTTTGGCTTTCACAGCCTGCACAATGTCTATTCCAGAGCTTCGCCACTTTTCGATCATCACCGGCAAGAGCGAAGGCGGGTGTTGTCCATCTCCATCCATCACGATGACGGCATCGCCTCGCGCGCGCTCCAGACCCGCGCAGAGCGCCAACTCTTTGCCAAAATTTCTGCTTAGTCGCACCGCTCGCAAATTGGAAAGCGTTCGCGCTTCGGCTTTAATTCGTTCCCAAGTATCGTCTCGCGAACCGTCATCGACCAGGATTACATCAAACTGGCAACCGGTTTCCTCCAAAGCAGTCTTCAAATCGGATAACAATGCGCTGACGTGAGAACCTTCATTGTAGAGCGGAATGACTACTGAAACGAACGGCTCCGTCGGAGAATCACTGTCCATGTATTCAAGATTAGCGTTCTTCTCGTTTGCAACGCTCGACGAATGTTAAGAGCCGCCTCCGATGTGCCAGGTGTTTACCATTGAATGAATATATTCCCCCTCCGCGCGTAATCTCAAGCGCATAACCTCAAGTGATGCGTAGGCGAAAGTATTTTCCAGATCGCGTTATGAGTCGTGGGAGTTCGGGTAACGATATCGGCGTGGTGTTCAGCTATTTCAGCCGGGCGAGATTGGAAGCACTTCTTTTCGCGCTCAATTCTGACGGGCGATTCAATAAATAATGCTTTGCTCCGGGTTGTGGATTCATGCTTGCAACGCACCTTGGAAACGCCTATTAGCTTTACCCTCATGGTTCATCACATCGTTCTCTACAAACTTAACCCTGAGGTCACGCCCGCCCGTGTGGAAGAGATGATGATGAACGCGCGAATGCAGCTCCTCAAAATTCCCGAGGTTCTTAGCATCAAATGCGGCAAACGCATCGATCCTGAAAACCTGTGGCCATTCTTCATCGCTATCGATTTTGAGTCGATGGATAAATACGCAATTTTTCGCGAAGACTCGATCTTCGTGAAGTTCACCGAAGAAGTGATCAAGCCGAACACCGAGGATTCACTGGTGCTCGATTTCGAGATGGACCCGGGCAAGGACGTGCGGTTTTCCTAAATAGCGCAAACGCCCCACGTCCAACGCTGAACGCCCAACGTTCAAACGGAGCGCGACTCAATCGCTAAGCGTTGAGCTTTCGAACGTTGAAATTGCGAGCGCATTTACAATCCATTGCTATTCAGCCCTCTCGCGCGTAATCATCGGTCTCGATGCGGCTCGGCTATCTTTACTCGCGGTATCCGGTTATTTCGCAAACGTTTTGCGATGCGGAGATGCTCGCGCTGGAGCGGCTCGGTCTCGACCTGACGATCGGGTCGATCTATTCGCCGCTTACCAGTTTGCGTCACGAACATATCTCTTCCCTGCGTGCGCCCATTCACTATGCGCCGCCGCAAGAAATCCTCAGAGTCTCAGAGAAGAAAGCAAAAATTGCCGGGAGGTGGCCGCGGAATTTGGTCGAACGACACGATGAAAGATATGGGCCAGCTGTAAAGGCAGAGCAGCGCGCGCGCAACGCCCTCTATTTCGCCGACTTCTTCGCGCGCAACGGGGTCGATCATGTGCATGTGCATTTTGCCAATCGCGCGGCGCATACCGCAGTTTTTCTGAAGGAAATTTCCGGCATTCCGTTCAGCGTCACGGCACATGGTCAGGATTTCATGAAGGACCTGGGCAGCGACGATCTTCTTCGCGAGATCTGCGCTGCGGCCGAGTTCGTCGCGGCCGAGACCGATTACAGCCGCGAGCTTCTTTGCCAGCGCTGTCCGGATTCCGCTTCCAAAATTCACCGCGTTTACAACGGAATCGATCTCGAACGTTTTCCAGCGCCAGCTCTGGCCACGATGAATCACGTGCCGCGCATTATCAGTGTTGGCCGACTCGTTGAGTTTAAGGGATTTGAGCATCTCATCGACGCCTGCGCCGAGCTCGCGCGTCGCGGATTCGATTTTAACTGTGATATCATTGGAGATGGCCCGCTGCGCGATGTGCTGAGGTTGAAGCTGAATTCGTTGAACCTCTCCTCGCGAATCAATCTGCTCGGTTCTCTGTCGCAAGGAGCAGTGCTGGAGAAACTCCACACCGCTGACATTTTCGCGCTCGCATCAGTGACAGATTCCGAGGGCGCCAGCGACGTTTTTCCGACCGTAATTGTTGAAGCCATGGCTTCGGCGCGCCCGGTCGTTTCCACCCGGCTTGCCGGGATTCCAGAATTAGTGATCGATGGCGAAACCGGTCTATTGGTTTCCCCTGCCGATACTGCTGCGTTGACCGAGGCTCTCCAAAAGTTGCTCTGTGATCGCGAATTGCGAGTGCGGTACGGCTGTGCAGGGCGGGCACGCATCGAGCAGCATTTCCGAATCGAACACACTGTCGCGCCGTTGCTGAAATTATTTCAGGACGCCTCGTCGACGCCGCGGAACATAGTTCGGTCTGTGCGCCTGGCGGGTTTGCATCCCACGGGATCGGGGACAGCGGCGAAAATCTCCGCTGGGGACACAGAGCACAACTCTATGTTCCAATCAACGGCGATTGCATATCTGATCGATCGCTGGCCGGACGACGATCTGCCGCTGCTTGAACGTGAGCTCGAGCAGATAAAGCAACATCATGTGCCGATCATCCCGTTTGTGTGCGAATTGGATTCCAGGCACCGGTTCATTCATGCAATGGAAGAAATAGCCCCGTCGCTCGAATTTTTGCCGGACGCAATGGTGATAGAAGCAGAATGGCGGGCCAACTCAGGCCTCGCGCAAAGTTTGGAAGAAGACCGAGCCCAGCAGCGCGACCGGGCGCCAAGCGCAATCTTCTTGCGGCAAGCGCGGTTTGCCCTGGTCTTGCGAAGATTGCTTCGAGACAAAAAAGTGTCGCACGTACACGCCACGAGTTCCCGTGCTCTCGTTTGTGCGCTCATGTTAAAAGATTTTCTTAACGTCACAGTGAGCGCCACAATCGAGCGGCGTCCACCATTACCGCGGGCGTGGCTCGAGGTGGCTTTGCCGCAGTGCGTTGGAGGCCGTGTTCATGATCGCAAACTGCTCGAAGCAGAACATGGCTCGTTTGTGCTGGATAAAACCGGCCGGTTCCATTTGACCAGTCACACAAAGTTCTGGCGACAACGGGCCGAATTGCTTTTGGGGTGGAGCGGCAGAGGTCAAGAATCGAAAGCTTGTGCTGAGCGAGCAAAGCAGGTCGAATAAAAAATCGAAAATGAAAAAAGCCATTCTTCTCGCCGGTGGCGCGGGAACACGTCTTTATCCGCTGACGAAAATCGTCTGCAAACAGCTGTTGCCGATTTACGACAAGCCGATGATCTGCTACCCGTTGGCGACCTTGATGCTTGGCGGGCTGCGCGAGGTGCTCATCATCTCAACGCAGAAAGATCTGCCAATGCTGGAGGACTACCTCGGCGACGGCTCGCAACTCGGCATTCGCATCGAGTACGCAGCTCAACCGAAGCCCGAAGGTATCGCGCAAGCTTTTTTGATCGGCGCAAAATTTGTCGGCGACTCCGGCGCATCGCTCATTCTTGGCGACAACATTTTCTACGGCAAACTCGACTTCTACCGTGATGCGCTCGCCGTCGAGCGTGGGTCATGCATTTTTGGCTATCAGGTTCGCGACCCCGAGCGCTATGGCGTCGTCGAGTTCGACGCCGAAGGCAAAGCCATTAGCCTCGAGGAAAAACCAAAACAACCGAAGAGCCATTTCGCCGTGCCCGGACTTTATGTTTACGACGATAAAGTCGTCGAACTTTGTCGCACGTTGCGGCCATCGGCGCGCGGCGAGCTCGAGATTACCGATTTGAATTTGCTGTATCTTGAGCGCGACGAGCTGCACGTGAAGTTGCTTAGCCGCGGCATGGCCTGGCTCGACACCGGCACCACGAAGACGTTGCTCGAGGCGAGTAATTACATCGCCACTATCGAGCATCGACAGGGACTGAAAATCGCGTGCCTGGAAGAGGTCGCACTCCGGATGGGATTCATCACCCAATCCGATCTCGCGAAGCTCATCGACCGATTACCGAAGAACGAATATCGCGAGTATCTGCGAATGGTTTGCGACGAAGGGCCGAGCGCCGGTCCGGAGCCGGTCGGATGATATTTACGCACTAACCGCTGTAGCGTGCGCTGTCCTCAGCGCAGAGCATTTGCCTGTTGCCACGCCCACGGTCGAGTCCGCTGAGACAGCGGACGCTACAGCAGTTTGTCTCGCGGCGAGACTTATTTCGGTTGCTCGCGCAGCAAATGATTCGTGTCGGCAACCAATTTCGTCACTGCATCGGCTTCGGTCGCATCGTAGTAACCGCGGATTTGACCATGCCGATCCACGAGCACCATCCGCGTGCTGTGGACCGGAATTCCCTGTGCATCACTGCCGTCGGATACCGCTAGCTTAAAGCTGTCATGGGAAAGCTTGTAGATCGCAGATTTTGGTCCCGTGAGAAAATCCCAGCGGCCCGGTTCAGCCTGCCATTTCTCCGCGTAGCTGCGCAGAACCTGCGGTGTGTCTTTATCGGGATCCACACTGAATGAGACCAGATGCACATTGGTCTTTTCCAACGGTTTTTGCAGTTCGCTCATTCGGCTGCTGATCATCGGGCACGGTCCCGGACACGTCGTGTAAATGAAATCGGCGATCCAGATTTTGCCGGCTAACTGTGCTGAACCAAACGGTTCTCCGTTCTGATTAACCAACTGAAATGACGGCACCGTGCCGTAGGAAGAAACAGTGCGCTGCCGAAGCGCGTTCACCTCCAACTGACGTAGCCAAAGTAAGAGTCCCAGCGTGATGAGCGGGATCAGGATTAACGTTACCTTCCAGGCGATGCCACTGCGCGTCGGCGCCCGATCTGTTGTCACAAAGCTTGTATTCATGATTTCGTCAGAACCAAGGCGACGAGAATCAGTGGGAGATACACGATGGACGCAAGGAACAATGCACGCGCAGCGCTCGCGGTGCGCATCCGTAGAAAGCGCATCGCAACGCCAATGAACAAGCCGCTCAGCAAAAGCTCGATTGCAAGATAAACAAAATTGACGATGCCCAGAAACGCAGGCAGACCTGCCATCACCAGCAGTAGGATGCAGAAGAACACGCTCTGGCTGGCACTCTTTTCCCCGCTGCGGTCGTCGCTCGAGATCATGCGAAAGCCCGCGCGGGAGTAATCTTCGCGATACATCCACGCGATGGCGAAGAAATGCGGCAATTGCCACAGAAAAATAATCGCGAAAAGACCCCATGCCCCCGCGCCGACATTTCCGCGCGCAGCCGCCCAGCCGATCATCGGCGGAATCGCACCCGGGATTGCGCCGACCGCCGTATTCCCAGTGCTGGTGCGCTTCAGCGGAGTATAGGCAAAAATGTAAATCCCGATCGTTATCGCCGTGAGTGTCGCGCTCAGCAAATTGCAGACAATCGCCAGATATGCGACTCCGAAAACGGATAGAGCGATCCCAAGCACAAGCGCTTGCAATGGCGGCATTCGGCCGGCCGGAATTGGGCGCGTTCTTGTGCGGCACATCAGTGCATCGACTCTGCGTTCCCACCATTGGTTGAGCGCCGCTGCGCCCGCCGCTGCTGCCGCGGTTCCAAACACAACGTGAAAAAGCGCAACGTAATCCACTGGGGATTCCGATCCGAGATAAAAACCAACCGCAGTCGTAAGCAGCACCAGGAGCGTCAATCGGGCTTTGACCAACTCGGCGAGATCAGCAACGACTCGATTGCGTAATGGCACAGCATTCGCATTTTCAATCGCGGCCGTTTTCATGCGGGACTCGGTTGGCTCCGCGGCGCGGCAGGCGGCGCGGCCCTACCAGTTTGTTGGTGTAAAATCCGCCAGCAGATCGCAGAAATGCTCACACCAAAAGATAACATGATGGCGCCGCCAGCGACATGCGCCGTCGCGATGTCGGCAGCCTTGTTGCTCCAAATTGTCCAAGCTCCCAGCGCGATCTGACAAGTGACCAACGCGACCCACCAGATCGACAATTGGTTTAGCGCAACAAAACGAGGCGCACCTCTCCGGACGCGGAAAGAAAAAGCGATTACAGCGATAGCGATAACAAGGGCGAGAAACCGATGCGCCATTTGCAACCAGATTTGGAACGCAGTCACGTCGGACAATCCCCGGGCGTCGCGCCACGCATTTATTTTTGCAAGCGCAGCTGCGCTGGTATCTGGTATCCACGCGCCGTTTGCTGTAGGAAAATCAAGAATCGAAAGGTCCCGATGCTGGTGGCGCATCGTCGCCCCGAGCGCAAGCTGCAGGCGCGAAGGCCACCGAGAATTCCCTGTAAGATCACACCGCCAAGCGCGATCACGCCCAGGCTGCGCACCCACGGTCGATCTTCGCGCAGCCAGAGCCACACCGCGAGAATGATGGTGAGAAATCCCACGACCGAACCCATTAAACGGTGCGTGTGTTCAAACAAAATTCCGCCGACCCATTTGGAGACGGGAAATAAAAACATGTTGTAGCCGAATGTGGTCGGCCAATCGGGAACGGCGAGGCCGACGTTTTTGCTGGTGACCATCCCGCCGCTGCAAATCAACAACAGCGTCGCGATGCATGCGAGCCAAGCGAAGCGGTTCAGCCATTGACTGTAGTTCCGACGTGTCGGAATCACCGCCGAGTTTGCTAGCGTCGACTGTCGCATTGACAATCCGGCGCTCATAGAGCGCCGCTACAGAAAGCGGATTATCCGCCGGGATTTGGGGATGGGGCAGGCGCAGCGGGTTTGTTTTTCGGCTGCTGCGGAGCACCCGGCGAGGGTTGCGGCTGCGTGGGCGCGTTTTCAGTTTTTGGCGCACCTGGCGATTGGGAAGAAGCAGCGCCTTGCGTGCCACCGGCGAGTTCGGCGCGCTCCTTGAGCCATGCCTGGTAATCCTGCGGCGTATCCACCACAAGCGTGCCTTTCATTCCATAATGGCCGAGCCCGCAAAGCTGGCCGCAAATCACTTCGTCGGTGCCAGTCTTGATTGGCGTGAACCAGATTGGAATAAGTAAACCGGGAATTGCGTCGCCTGCGATCCGCATGCTGGGCAAGAAGAAGTCGTGGATCACATCTTTTGAGGAAAGCTCGCAAATCACAGGGCGATTCACTGGGACATGAAGTTCGCCTGTCGTCACGATGTCGTCTTTGCCTGCAGGATCGTTTGGGTCAAGACCGAGCGGGTTTGCATTGGTTACAAAGCTCACATCGCGCCGACCAAACTGGCCATCCGGTCCTGGCAAATGATAATTGAAACTGAACTGCTGCGCCACGACGTGAACGACCAGCGCTTCTTTGCCTGGCGGAAACTGATTCACGCGCTTTGCCCAAAGCGGAATAGCAAAACCGAGAAGCAACACCGCTTCGATTAACACAACTGAAAATTCCAGGTGCGTTGAAATGCCGCTCCGCACCCCCGCATGATCCGCAGTCGGCTGCCGACGCTTCCGGAACCGAATCAGAACGAAAATAAAAAAAGCGGACCAACCAAAAAAAAGGGCGGCCATGAACCAGTGACAAAACTCGAGGATGTGGTCGATCTGATACCCATGGGACGAGGCGTTCGGCGGCTGGCCCAGGAATTCATTGATCAGCGCCAGACTATTCATATTTGCTCAGATCTTCCTCGGTAAGCTCATGGTGCGGCTCCGCCGGCGTGCGACCATGCCGCCAGAGGTGAAAACTAAACGCGCCGATCCCACCAATCACCGACAGCACTGCGCCGAAGAGAAACCAGATGGCCACTGCCATGTGCTCCGTCGATTTCCCGTCCTTCGCACCGTAGCAAAACGGACACGCACTCGCTTGTTGAACTGCCATCAACACCGACAAAACCAGCAACGAGAATACCTTTTTCATGTGATGATTCGCAGCCGTTTCATTTTCCTGTAGAACCAGATGCCGTAAACGATCAGCGCGATCGCAGCGGCAAACGATGCGATGGCGCCCGTGAGATAGATCGGCGCACCTTCTACAAGGTTCACCCAGACACACCACGCGCCGGTCCCGAGCGCAAGCAGCGTCGAGAAAATGATGAAAACGATATGGAAAGCTTTAAGGGACACCTACTTGAAAATTGGATAATCGTACCACGCCAATAAAATAAGCCAGAAGAGACCCAGCACAAAAAACCCGGTGAAAATCAGGATGCGATAAATGAGACGTTTTTCCGCGGCCAGATGCATGAAAACCAGGGCAACAGCTCCCGCTTTCAACGTCGCTACGAGCATGGCGATGCCGATATTGGCTTTGCGCGTCCCGAAATCGACGTAGGAAAGCGCAACCGTAATCGCGGTGAAGGTGAGCAGAAGCGCGCCCACCATCAGATAGGCTCTTACGTGCTTTTGTACGCCGTGCGCGTATTCCTCATATTCCTTGGGATCCTGCGAAATATCGGGCGGATTATTCATGGCCGTAATATCATTCTGAGCGCAGCGAAGAATCTCTGATCATTTCTGGAACGGTCCACATCCAACAAACCGAGATGTTTCGCTTCGCTCAACATGACAGCGCTATCCATTCGTTCTAAAGCAGATAAAAAAGCGGGAACACAAAAATCCAGATCAGATCGACAAAGTGCCAGAAAAGGCCGCTCACTTCGACGCGATTCGCCAGGTGTTCCGGGTTGCGCTGGTAAAGCCTTTTGCTGACCGGCAGCCACATGTAAATGAACACGAGCACGCCGCCCAGCACGTGCATGCCGTGCAGACCAGTGATCGTGAAATAACTGGCGAAATACGCGCTGTGCGTCGGCAGAAACATTGTTGCCCGCTCGACGTCTTCTTTCTCGATTGTCGCAATCTTGTCCGTGACAGGCAGCGGGAAAAAGTGCGGCCGATCCATCGCTGGATTGTCCGGCTCGGCGTTCACCGGATCGAGCGCAACTTCGTATTCTTTTGCGTTCTGGCTGTGCAGGTGGCCGGTGATCTCGATTCGCGGCTCCAGTCCTTTTTCGGTGCGACGCTCGTTGCCCAAATACTTTTCGTATTTCCCGAGGGCTTCCGGCTTAATGTAAGCGCCGAAGTGCTCGAACTTCTGCGGCCATTCGTAAGCGAGTTTGACCGTCAAAAAAATCACGCCGCATAAAATGGTGGCCAGCATGTACCACCAGTAGGCGCGATATCTTCTCATCTTCAGCGACGCCCATGCCAGCACCACAGTAACCGAGGACAGGATTAGGATGGCCGTGTTCATCGTACCCACCGGGACGTTGAGTAATCCGTGCGGCCACATGCCCGGCGCAGCGTCGATGCGGAGAAAAATGTAAGCAGAAAAGAGTCCGCCAAAGAGCATCACTTCCGACGCAAGAAAGAGCCAGATGCCGACCTTCGCGTTCCAAAGACCCGTATCGGGTCGAGTCGAAATTGTGTATGGAATTTCCATGGCTCAGTGTGAGACAAGCACTGGTTCCGCGGCAGGTTTGCGGCGACTTCGCTCCGCCGGTTCCACCGGTTCGTTCTGCATCGTGTAATCGCGCTCACGGCCCGGCAGGCTGTACTCGTAAGGGCCACGATAAGCCACAGGCGGAGTGAGAAAGTTTCCGTGCGGCGGTGGCGAAGGCGCAGTCCACTCGAGCGTGGTCGCTTCCCATGGATTGTCGTTCACCTTTTCACCGTGCTTGATGCTCCAGAAGAAATTAATGATGAACGGAATTTGGGCGAGACCCATGATCCAGGCCGCCCACGAGATGGGGTGGTTCCACTGGAACCCGGTCAATCCCCAAATCGTATGTTCGTTCGCGACGTTCCATCCCTGCCCGCCGTCATACCAGCGCCGATGCATCCCGACCATTCCCTGCAAAAACATCGGCAGAAAAATCACGTTCATGCAGATCAGCGTCGGCCAGAAATGAACTTTGCCCCAGAAATCATTCATCTTTCGTCCGGTGGCTTTCGGGAACCAGTAATAAATACCGGCGAAAAGTCCGAAGATTGTGCCGGGCGCAACGATGTAATGGAAATGCGCGATGATGTAATACGTATCGTGCAGGTAAAGATCGGCTGAATTAAAAGCCAGCGGAATGCCGGTAAGCCCGCCGATTCCAAACATCGGGAGGAAGGCAATGGTGAAAAGCATGGGCACATTGAAGCGGATGGAGCCGCCCCAAAGTGAAATAAAGAACGCGCTCAAGATGATCACCGACGGAATCGAGATCAGCAATGTCGTCGTTTGGAAAAATGCACTGACCGCGGAGCCCATGCCGGTCATCCACATGTGATGCGCCCAGACGATGAACGACAAAAATCCAATCACCAGCACGGAAAAGACCAGCGATTTATAGCCCCACAGCGGCTTGCGCGAATTGTTGGCCAGAATTTCGGCGACGATCCCGAACGCCGGCAAAATCAAGACGTAAACTTCGGGATGCCCGAGGAACCAGAACAGATGCTGCCATAAAAGCGGGCTGCCACCGCCGCTGATGGAGAGGGGCGTGCCATTAACGATCAGCCCGCTCGGCATGAAAAAACTCGTATGCGCCACTCGATCCATTAACTGCATGATGATCGCCGCCTCCAGCGGCGGGAACGCCAGCACCAATAAGAAAGCCGTCACAAATTGCGACCACACGAAGAACGGCAGCCGCATCCAGGTCAGCCCCTTGGCGCGCAATTGAATGATGGTGGTGATGAAATTGATGGCACCGAGCAACGATGACGTGATCAGGAAAATAAACCCGATCAGCCAAAGCGTCTGTCCATTGAAAATCGGATTATATCCTTGGCCTGTGTCCGAAATCGCCGCCAGCGGCACATAGGAAGTCCAGCCGCTCTTGGCCGCGCCGCCGGGAACGAAGAAACTTGTCACCATGATGCTGGCCCCGACGAAAAGTGCCCAGTAGCTCGCCATGTTTACCTTTGGGAAGGTCATGTCCGGCGCACCGATTTGGAGCGGCACAACGAAATTACCAAACGCGGCGAACGCCAATGGCACAACTCCCAGAAAAATCATAATTGTGCCGTGCATCGCCCCTAACGAATTGTAAAAATCGGGCGTCATTTTTCCGTCCGGCATCGAGCCCGGCCCGAAGATGTGCGGGAGCCATTTGCCAATCACTGGCAGCGCCTGGCCTGGATAGGCCAGTTGCCACCGCATCAGCATCATCAAAGAAAAGCCGATCAGCAGAAAAAGCAGCCCGGTGATTCCGTACTGGATCCCGATCACTTTGTGGTCGGTGGAAAAAATATATTTTCGCCACCATCCGAGCTCATGATGCTCATGAGCAGCGTCGTGCTCGTGCGGTTCGTGATGGGTTTCAACAGAGGTGGAAGCGTCCATTTCAGAAAAAGTTACCGGTTAATATCTAAACGGACGAGCGATTTGCAAAGCCTGAAATTTGTAGGCTGCTAGAAAAAACGCTGGGTGGTCTGGTTATTGCGTTGTGCGAGATTTCCATGTGCAAAATGAGCAGGCACGACGTGCCATCATTCATCTCGACATGGATTGCTTTTATGCCGCCATCGAGGTGCGCGACCGACCTTCGTTGCGCGGCAAACCTGTCGGCGTGGGTGGTGCGCGCGAACGGCGTGGCGTGTTGACGACGTGCAATTACGAAGCGCGCAAGTTCGGTGTGCGCTCGGCCATGCCGACCTTCATGGCGTTGCAACGCTGCCCGAACCTGATTGTGTTGCCGACGCGCTTCGATGTTTATCGACGTGAAGCCGCAATCATCCGCGGAATACTTTATCAGTTCACTTCCATAATCGAACCGCTCTCGCTCGATGAGGCTTACCTCGACGTCACCGCGCACCCGAGCGCGCCCGGACCGCTGGCGCAGGAAATCCGGAGCGTGATTTTTCGAAAAACGAAGCTGACCTCCTCCGCAGGCATTGGCCCCAACAAATTGATCGCCAAGATCGCCAGCGAAATAAACAAGCCAAATGGCCAGTTTGAAGTGAAACCGGAACAAGTGCCCGAGTTCATGAAGGATTTGCCGGTGCGCAAAATCTGGGGAATCGGCGAGAAGAGTGAGCGAAAACTGGAAGAACTCGGCGTCAAAACCTGCGGGGAGCTCCAGCGCTTTTCGCGTCCGAAGCTTGTTGATCTGTTCGGAAAATTTGGTCTCGAACTCTACGATCTTTGTCGCGGCATCGATTATCGGCCAGTCGAACCCGATCGTCCGCGAAAATCCCTCAGCACAGAGGAAACGTTCGCCATCGATCTGACCTCACTCGAGCAATGCGAAGAAAAACTGGAGGAACTGTTTCAGGATTTAATGGCCGATCTCGCACAAAAAGAATCGACGCGAGACATCACAAAAATTTTCGTGAAACTCAAGTTCAACGATTTCACGCGCACGACTGCCGAGCGCGCAGGCCTTGCACCGACATTGGAAGATTTTTGCGCTCTGTTCGAAGAAGCATTCGGTCGCACAGGAAAACCCGTGCGTCTCATCGGCCTTGGCGTTCGCTTTGCCGAGACCGCGCCCGAAAACGCGCAGATGAGTTTGCTGTAACGGAACTACCTGGCTGCAACTGTCATGTTGAGCGGAGCGAAACATCTCTGATTGTTCCTTGAGAGTCCGAGATTCTTCGCTTCGCTCAGAATGACAAGATGACTTCCGCCCAGGAAAGGAAAATTAAACAGACTGGTTGCGACGCGCGCTTTGATAATCTGACGCGGCAACTTTATGCGACGGACGCGTCGATTTATCAGATCGAGCCCGTTGGCGTTGCATTTCCGAAAAGTAAGGAGCAAACAAGCCTCGTCATTCGCGCAGCGGCCGACGCTGGTCTTTCGGTGACGCCCCGAGGCGCCGGCACAAGTCTCGTTGGAAATGCGATCGGCGAAGGATTGATCGTCGACTTTTCGCGCTACAACCGGCAGATCACCGATCTGGATCTTGAAAAACGCAGCGTGCGCGTCGGCGCGGGCGTCGTGCTCGATCAACTAAACGATTTTTTGAAGCCGCATGGATGTGGCTTCGGCCCCGATGTCGCAACCAGCTCGCGCGCGACGCTCGGAGGCATGATCGCCAATAATTCCTCCGGTGCGCGATGCCCGATCTACGGAACGACAGCCGATCACGTCATTTCGCTTGAGATTGTGCTGGCTGACAGTCGCGTCGAAAAAATCAGCGCGAGACATAAATCGCTCGATGCGGAACGCGCGGCGATTGAAAAGGTCATCCGAGCAGCAAGCGCCGAAATGGCTGAATGCTGGCCGCCGGGGCTGATAAAACGGTGGCCAGGCTACGGGATTGAAAGATTTCTGCATGCGCCGAACGATCTCACCAACATTCTCGCAGGGAGCGAAGGAACGCTCGCCGCGATTTTCTCGGCAGAACTGAAAATCTCGCCACTGCCCAGCGAAAAAGGATTGGCTCTGATCTTTTTCGCGTCGGTCGGAGAAGCGATGCAGGCAACCGTCGAACTTCTCGATCTTAAACCCGCGGCGATCGAACACATCGATCGCCCGCTGCTGGATCAAACCAAAGGCCAACTTCATTTTCAGGCAGCGCGCGACTTGCTCGAATTGGATAGCAAGCCCTGCGAATCGATCCTGATCGTCGAGTTCTACGATGACGTCGTAGAACGGTTGTCGGTTCTGGAATCGAGAAAGCTCGGGCTACGCAAAAAAATTCTCATCGAGGCAGCTCAAATGAACCTTGTCTGGTCGGTGCGCAAGTCTGGTCTCTCGCTTTTGACCGGTTGCGTTGGCCCGGCGAAACCCGTCGCGTTTATTGAAGACGCCGCCGTTCGTCCCGCGCAATTGCCCGAATACGTACGCGGATTGCAATCGATCATGAAACCACTTCGCCTGGAGGCGAGCTATTATGGACACGCGGCAAGCGGTTTGCTTCACGTACGACCAGTTCTCGATCTGCATAGCGCCGCTGATTTAAAAAAATTTCGACAGGTTGCCGATGAAACGTCCGCGCTGGTGCGGCAGTTCAAAGGTTCGCTCTCAGCCGAGCACGGGGTCGGCATCGCGCGCACCGAGTACATGCGCGACCAACTCGGCGACGAGCTACTTGGCGTGTTGCGTGAAATCAAACGCACATTCGATCCGAAAAACGTTTTTAACCCTGGAAAAATTTTCGCCGATGGCCAGCATAAGATAGACAGTCATCTGCGCGAAAATTTCACGCGGCCGCTCAAGCTTCCATTTCAACCGGTGCTCGCGTTCGCGTTCAAGGACCGTTCGTTCATCGGCAACCTCGAGCAATGCAACGGCTGCGGCGGCTGCCTTAAACACACTGGCATCATGTGTCCGACGTTCATGGCAACCGGGGAAGAAGTCATGTCCACGCGCGGTCGCGCGAACATCATCCGTGGCGCGCTCGAGCTGCGCGTAAACGGTCACGACCCACTGAAATCAGAGGAGCTTGATGCAGCATTGAGCAATTGTCTGTCCTGCAAAGGCTGCACACCCGAATGTCCGTCAAACGTGAATCTCGCGTTGCTGAAAGCCGAGATGCTTTACGCGAGGTGGCGTCGCCATGGTTTGCCATTGCGCTAACGAATTTTCAGTAGCGTCGATTTGTTAGGCCGAATCGGTTGCGCCATGCCAGCGCTGGCGAATCCGCTTCTCGATTTTAGACCGTTGCGCGCCTTTATGGAGAGCGCGCTTGGTATCTCAGTGAAGCGCTCATTGCCGCATTATGCGCGAGAACGGTTCGATAAATGGTTCGCAAAACATGCTGTAGCCGGGGTCGGTGACCCCGGCAGCCCGGCCGCGATCACCGATCGCGGCTACAACGGCGCTCATAGAGCGCCGCTACAGAAAAAGCGCGGTCCCGTCATCCTCTGGGACGACACATTTGTGCGCTATCACGAACCGCACATTGGCATGGCCGCGGTCAAAGTACTGGAAGCGCTTGGGTTTGAGGTTGCACTCGCAAAAAATCGGCGGTGCTGCGGACGACCTGCTTTCAGCGTGGGGAATCTCGATGCCGCCGCAAAACTCGGAAAACACAACATTGATCTTCTACATACTGCGACTTCTCATTTCTTACATCTCACCTCTCACGGATCGGCGTTGCCGATCCTCTTTCTCGAGCCATCATGCTGGTCGATGTTCGTCGAAGATTATCGCGAATTGAAAATCCAAAACGCAGACAACATCGCACAGCGCTGTTTCCTATTTGAAGGGTTCGTCGAGGATTTGCTCGCGCGAGAACCCGATGCTCTTCGTTTCAGCGAGCGCGCCGAGACAATCGCGATTCATCCCCATTGTCACGCGAAGTCGATCATGGATCCTGCATTTATGAAAAAACTCGCAGAACGTTTGCCAGGGCGAAAAGCAACTGTGCTGGATACCGCCTGCTGCGGAATGGCCGGGGCGTTCGGTGCGCTCGCCGAGAAATATGACCTTTCTGTCCAAGTCGCCCAGCGTCTGCTCGACAACATCGATAATCAACCGCCCGCAACCGAAGTCATCGCCTCAGGCACAAGTTGCCGTCATCAAATCGGCGATCTTACGAATATTCGCCCAAGACACATGGCGGAATTGCTCGCCGAAGCGATCGTTTTACCTTCTTAACTCTTACTTCTTACTTTCGTCGCCAGATACTTCATCTGTTTCGTTCCACTCTTGCTGCTAGTATCCGGCTTCTCTTCAATCAATTCGTGGGCTTCGACAGTGTGAAATGAAACAACCGCCCAATCTGCGTCCCGGCCGACCACCGGGCGATGCCAGACATTCGGTGGAATTGAAATCCAGCGCTGCTCCAATGGCGCTGCCGGATCACTAATTAGAATATTCGATTGCCACTGTCCGGGATCACCGGTTTGAAGATTGCCGCTTCCCTCGAACGACATCATGCGTTGATGACTGTTTGGATGCCGTTCTGCGCCGGTGTCTGCACCCGCACCCAGAATAAACACCCAGGCAGACCGGATCTCAGGTGGCAACACACAACCGAAAACGCTCAATGGAATTGGCTCCCACGTCATTAGCGCTTCTGCCTTTCGAGCCAGCTCCGCGCGGACCCGTTCCACAATCGATCGAATTTGTGCGTGGACATCTTCGGACCGCAACGCCGCGTCGAGCGCATCAAGTCGCGAACGTTCCTCGGGTCTCATTCGGAGCGCTTTTTTTCTTCATCCTTCAACCTTACCCCTTTTGCAAAGCTTGCCGAATACGAGCAACGTCGCAGCGTGAAAACAGATTCGCTATTGCGCGCTTTCGCCGAACTTTCTACTCCGCTGATCGCAGATGCAGCTCTGCGATTAAAGATTCCGCTGCGAATCTGTCCGCCCGGCATTCGACCGGTAGCGTCCAATCAACGTCTCGCTGGCCCTGCGTTACCGGTTAGACATTTTGGAAGCGTCGACGTTTTTCTCGAAGCAATGCAGAACGCGCAATCCGGCGACGTTCTGGTAATCGATAACGGCGGTCGTTTGGATGAAGGCTGCATCGGCGATCTAACCGCGCTCGAGGCTAAAAACTGCGGCCTGGCTGGAATCATAGTGTGGGGTGCGCATCGCGACACGCCGGAGCTACGGCAAATTGGCCTGCCGATTTTCAGCTACGGGTCGTGTCCTTCCGGCCCGCAACGGCTCGATCCTCGTGATTTGTCGGCATTGCGCTCCGCTCGTTTCGGCGACTTCCAAGTTGAACCCGGCGATGTGGTCTTCGCTGACGATGATGGCTGTTTGTTTGTCGCCACCGAGATTATGGACGACTTGCTTCGCGTGGCACACGAAATCTGGCAACGGGAACGGCGTCAGGCCGAGGCCATCAAGCGCGGGCACTCATTGAGGGAACAGCTGGACTTTGCGCAATATTTGGAGAGGCGAGCAGCCGATCCGAGTTACACGTTTCGCAAACACCTGCGAAAAATAAGCGGCGCAATCGAGGAATGATCGGGGCAGTACGCCTCGAAAGTTAGAAGGAGGAAGGAAAAATGAAGAAATAGCAAACGCGCCGTATAGGCACTGCCTATCGCTACTAGACGCATAAAGTATTTCAAATGGCGGCCGGGTTGTGGCCGGTTGAATATATGAAAACTACAATGCCGATAGGACAGCGCATTTCACGCTTCCTTGAGGAACGATATGTGCACAGGGCGCACCCGCATTATTTGCCGGAGCTCGCCGCCTTTGGAGTCATTCTGCTCCTCGGTGTCTGGCCGATGCTATCGCTGGCGGCGAAGGCCCTGGAGACAATGAGATAAAAGCCTACTGGTTCGCGTCACTCGCAACCGACGAATTTTGGGGGGAAAGGGCGGCCGCGGCTTCCTTTCGGAACGCTGCGGCCGCTTTGCTCTGAAAGCGGAGCGGATTGTAAAGAACATTGAGTTCCCGCTCAGGAACCGGCGGAGCAAACGGCAGACTAACGCATCCGGGCGTGGCGGGATGTTTCACCATCATTTGGGGCACAATTGAAACGCCGATCCCCGCCGCGACCATGTTTGCAATCGTGCTGAGCTGACTGCCGGCCAGCGCGACCTCCGGAAGCAAACGGCGAGACTCGAGCAGGTGATGGACCTGTTGCGAGAGGCAATGCATCTCGTGCAGCAGTAGAAACCTCTGCGACTTGAGATCGTCGAATTCTATCAGAGTTTTCTTTGCCAGGGGATGTCTTTCTGGGACCAGCAGAAGTAACGGTTCCTTGCCTATCGATTCGCGTCGCAAAGTTGGACTCGGCCGGCAAGTGGATGCTAATGCGATGTCCAGCTCTCCGGCCTCAACGCGCCGAGTGATGCCTGCAGTCACGTCCTCCACGATGTGCAGTGTCACGTCCGGATAATGTTCTTGAAATGTCACCACCAATTCTGGAAGGACATATGGCGCGATCGTGGGAATTGCGCCGACGGCCACATCGCCGGCAATTTTGCCCTTGAGCTCGTCCACGCAACGCCGCGCATCACCGATCGACGCCAAAATTTGTCGCGCGTACTCGAGCAAACAGCGTCCGGCTTCGGTGATGACGACCGAACGCGGCAAACGATCGAACAACGGCTGACCGATCTCCGCTTCCAGCTTTCGAATTTGCTGGCTTAGCGAAGGCTGCGCGACGCGCACCTTCGCAGCCGCGCGCGAAAAATTTCCCTCGTCCGCGACCGCGACGAAATAACGCAGTTGGTGAATCTCCATAGACAAGTCCTGTTGAGTAAGACCTATAGTAGCGCCGGTCTTGTTTGTTATGAAGCTAGCGCTCGTTACATTTTTCTACACTGTAACTCTCGTCTACGCGGCCGATGTTCCAATTACGCAGGACGAACTGGTCCGTCGGACTCAGGAGCTTTACGACGCCGTCGTTCCAGGTAACCAGGCGCCGTGGAAAAAGTACTTCGCCGACGACTGCATCTTCGCCGACGAGAAAGGCCACGTTTTCGACAAACCAAAACTGATCGGCGACATCACGCCGCTGCCGTCCGGATATTCTGGAACCATCAAGATCGAGAACGCCCAGAGCCGGATTATCGGTAACACTGCCATCCTCAGTTACGACGCTGACGAGACCGAGACGATCTTCGGCCAAAACCTGAAAGCGCGTTATCACGTCACCGATACCTGGCTGCAGCGCAACGGCAATTGGCAAATCATCGCCAGCCAGGCGCATCGCTACTACGAAGATCCGGCTTTGGGAAAGGCCGATACAAAAAGGTTTGCTGACTACATCGGCACGTACGAACTGGCACCCGGTCAAACCAGATCCGTCACGGCCGAAGAAGATAACTATTCGTCGAACGGAATGGCAAAAAGGAGCAACTGCTCCCGGAAACATCAGAGATTTTTTTCCGCAAAGGTGTCGAAGGCAGAATTCTGTTTCGTTACGCTTCCAGCGGCAAAGTCGATGCGTTGATGGATCGTCGTAGCAACCAGGACGTCATCTGGCGCAAAACGAAATAATCCCTTCCTCTTTCCGCTCTCCAATTTCCGGTATCCGGTTTCTTCCCTCTTACTTCTTACTTTCCGTCACAAGGATGATTTTCCCTAGCGCTCCCGGCTCCATGACCGCGCCATGCGCCTGGGCCGCTTCGACCAGCGGAAATTCTTTGCCGATCACCGGACGCAACGTCCCGTTTTCCAAGCCAGCCACAAGCGCGGCGTGAATGCTCGCCAACTCTGATGGCGGCGTGTTCGGCAACGCCATTCCACGAACGTCGGCGTCGCGTTGCATCGTGTCGCGCGGATCGATCTCCACCTTGCCGCGGCTCCCGATGATCGCAATGCGCCCGCCCTTCGCGAGAATCGGTAAATCTTTCCCGAGATTCACGTTCGCGAGCAACTCCACGATCACATCAACCCCGCGCCCGCCGGTCGCTTTCATGACGTGCTCAAAATGGTCAGGCGCGCGATGATCGAACACCTCGTGCGCGCCTTGCTCGCGCGCGAGCTTGCGTCCTTCGTCGCTGCCCGCGGTGCCGCACACGCGCAGACCGCGAGCGCGCGCAAGTTGCACCGCCGCCGTCCCGACGCCGCCGCTGGCACCGTGCACCAACACCGTTTCGCCCGGCTTAGCGTCGGCGCGCTGGAACAATCCGCGATACGCCGTGGCGTACGGCGTGCCCATGGCCGCACCTTGCGCGAACGAAACATTTGCCGGCAGACGATGAACCTGCTCCGTCTTGCACAACACAAACTCCGCATACGTCCCGCTGATCGATCCCGCAGTGTAAACACGATCGCCTGCCCTGAATTCGTTTACATCTGAGCCCACTTGCTCAATTACGCCCGCGCCGTCATTGCCCGGCGTGTAAGGTAATGCCGGCAGTCGCGCGTAAGTACCCGCACGAATATAAGTCTCCACCGGGTTCACACCGATCGCGTGCATTCGCACGAGCACCTGACCGGCACCCGGCCGCGGCGCAGGCACTTCTTCCAGCCGAAGAACTTCCGGCCCACCAAACTCATGCACTCTGATCGCTTTCATCGGTTGTTTTTTGCGTTCTCTCTAACAGCAAATCCGCGGCGAGTTTCAGCCCATCGGCTCTCAATTTGTCACAAACGTTTCAGAGGTCATTTCATCTCGTGCAATGTGAACAGCCGACGCGCCGTTTATTTTCTATCTCGTTAACCCCGGTTCCTGCTTTCCTGGGTTCCTGATTAGTTTTTCTTAATTGAACCTCGCTCACTGCCCGCGTTCGCTCGCTCCTACCCTCGTCACTTTACGTTGATCACTCGCACGGCCCCGTGCTTGCGCCAGCTACCTAGCTGCGTTGCCGTCTACCCGCGCGATTCCCGATCGCGACGTGTTCTATGTCGCTGATCCCACTCGCTCCATTGAGTTTCATGGCCTAAATCTCCGATCTAGGAACGTGGCGCATTTTTAGACGCCGAGCGTGTGCCTCAGCGCGTGATTTACGTTGCTGATGTCAGCCAAATAGCCAAGGATTTGTTTACCCGACAATAATATTTGTAACTGACGTGGCATGGACTGTCGTTCCCGGAGCGTCATCCTGTTGGAACGTGCCGGCCAACTCCAGCCGTTTGCCAATCGCAGCGGCGAACAGCGCTGCGTCTGCAGCAGCTTTGGCCGCTGGAGTGAGCACAAACTTTATATTGTCATCACTGCGCCAGGTACCATCATAGATTTGAACGGTTCCCGTATAGTCGACCACCGTGGATGTGTCGGCCCTGCTTACCTTTGCTGCGGTTCCAATAAGTTGATTTACAGTGCGAGGCATTTGGATCTTGCTCCCATT
>QHNQ01000136.1 GCA_003218135.1 Verrucomicrobiota bacterium | reverse complement strand
TGTCTCTAGGCAAGTTTCGTTTGCACACCGTTTGCCGACACACGAGACACTGAGCATCTTGTGCACCGAGTCCCTAGTCCCGAACCAAGAGCAGGCTAAACTCTAAGTGCTTCATTTGCGTCGCTTAGAGGACCTGAGCCAGCCTTTTCTCGCCTCAATTTTGTGCCGAGTATACGGGGTTCTGCCCCGGACCCGCTTCGGCGTGCGAGAATCTAGGACGGCACCATATGGACGCCCGAGAGAAGATCGAAACGGTGCTTGGCGAGATTCGGAGTTCGCTCAGCGAATTCCGAACCATCATCAACACTATTCCTGCGCTTGCATGGTCCAGTCGCCCAGACTGTTCGGTGGACTTTGTTAACAAGCGATGGGAAGTGTACACCGGCTTATCTTCAGAACAATCGTACGGCGAAGGTTGGCAGGCCGCGATCCAGCCCGAAGACCTATCGGGACTGCTGAAGAATTGGGAGGAATACCGCGATTGTGTCACCGATATGTGTGAAGTACGGTTGCGGCGATTCGACGGAATATTCCGATGGTTTTCGCTTCGCCGCGAACCCTTACTCGACCAAAGCGGTTTGGTGACTCGATGGTTCGGAACAGGAATTGATATCGAAGCCATCAAGCAGCGCGAGACACTGCACGCTGCGGAAAAGCGAACAATGGAGTTGATCGCCGATGGAGCGAGCCTCAAGGACGTTCTAGATCAGTTATGCAGTTCCATCGATGTACAGGTCGCGCCGTCTGTCACAACGGTTCTTTTGAAGGAAGCTGATCGAGAGTGCCTTTGGCATGGGGGCGGCCTTGGTGTCTCACGCGAATGGATTTCAGCGATTGATCCGGTTCCCATCGCTGAAGCTGGATTATGCGGGAGAGCGGCATTCTTGAAAGAACGAGTCATCGTTCCTGATGTCGCGACAGACCCAAACTGGCCCGATCAATATCGTGACCTAGCGATTCGGAACCGCATAAGAGCTGCGTGGTCTGAGCCGATCATCGCAAAGGATCAGGAAGTGCTCGGCACTTTTGCGCTCTACTCGCACGAATCGCGAGTTCCGACTGACGAGGATCTCGCGCTCATTCAAGGCGCGGGACATATCGCTCGAATTGCAATTGAACGTCAGCGATCACAGGAATCTCTCAGAGTAGCTCTGAGGAGAATAGAGAACTCGGAAACCAGACTTCGCCAGGTAATCGACACTATTCCGACGCTGGCCTGGTGCAATCTGGCGGACGGCCCAAACGAGTTTCTCAACAAACGTTGGCATGAATACACTGGCCTCACGCCTGAAGAGTCGAATGGCTGGGGATGGCAAACGGCTTTTCACCCCGATGACTTACCTCCGTTAATGGAACGATGGCGCGAGCTATTAACGTCCGGAGAGTCAGGCGAAATAGAGGCACGCCTCCGTCGCTACGACGGAGTGTATCGGTGGTTTTTGATACGAGTCGAACCGTTTCGCGATGAGACCGGCAAACTCTTGCGCTGGTACGGAACAAGTACTGACATTGAGAGTCTCAAGCAAACCGAAGAAAAACTCCGTGAAGAAGAACGCGAGCTCCGCCGGATCACAGACGCGATACCGCAAGCAATTGTCGTTCAGGATCCCTCCGGCACGCCGGTTTACGCCAATCAAGCGACGCTCGATTATACGGGCCTTACCGCTGAAGACGTAATATCTCCGGGCTTCCGACAAAGAATCTTTCATCCAGACGATCTGGAGAGACTTCGCGACTTTCGGAAGCTCGCTTTGGCACGCGGACTTCCGTTTGAGATTGAGCAACGAGCACTGCGTAAGGACGGGCAATACCGTTGGTTCCTGATTCGTTACAATCCCTTTCGGAATGAAAGGAACGAAGTAATTCGCTGGTATGCGACTGGAACTGACATTGATGAGCGGGTTCGTGCGGAAGAGAGAACACGCAACGAAAACCTGGCTCTACGCGAGCAAATTGATCGGGAATCGATGTTTGAGGAGATTGTTGGGTCCTCTGAAGCGCTTCGTAAAGTGCTCCACCAGGTTGCCAAGGTCGCTCCTTCCGATTCCACAGTTTTGATCCTGGGCGATACGGGCACCGGCAAGGAACTGATGGCTCGTGCTATCCACAAGCGATCGAGTCGCGCGGATCGAGCTTTCATTGGCGTAAACTGTGCCGCAATACCCCCGTCGTTGATTGCGTCCGAGCTATTCGGCCACGAAAAGGGAGCGTTCACTGGCGCGACTCAAAGGCGGCTGGGGCGTTTTGAATCGGCGAATGGCGGAACAATTTTCCTTGATGAGGTTGGCGACCTACCCGCCGACATTCAGATCGCACTATTGCGAGTCCTGCAAGAACGTGAAATCGAGCGCATCGGCGCAAGCAAACCGATTCCGGTGGATGTGCGGATACTTGCAGCCACTCACCGCGACTTGACTGCGCTCGCCGCAGAAGGAAGATTTCGCCAAGATCTCCTGTATCGGCTCAATGTAGTGCCGATCAAAATGCCTTCACTACGCGAACGGAAAGACGACATTCCGTTGTTGGTCGAATATTTCATTGGCCGCTTTGGAAATAGAGTTGGAAAGAAGTTCAGGACAATCGATAAGAAAACGCTCGAACTATTCAAAGATTACAGTTGGCCGGGCAATATCAGAGAGCTTCAGAACGTGATTGAGAGAGCTGTAATCCTGAGTGAGGGAGACAGCATATCGATCGATGAAGCGTGGCTGACATGGGAGTCCCCGCAAATCCGTGATCCGGGAATTGCACTGCACGACGTGTTGGACCAACAGGAAACGGAAATGATCGAATCCGCCCTGGCCGAAACTCGTGGCCGAGTTTCTGGTCCAGACGGGGCCGCGGTGAAACTGGGCATTCCAACAAAGACTCTCGACTCGAAAATAAAGCGCCTTGGAATCAACAAATTTCGATTCAAAGACCCCCGAGCCGTCTAATCGAATTAACCCCTTCGCTTTGGATAAATCCTTAAATATCAGGAATTGCTGAAAAATCCGGATATCCGGACCGTACAGGTTGCTTCTTTTCAGTAGCTTGCAAATGGTAGTCGGAGTGCACCCCCAAGCGTCGAAGCCGGGAGCCGCCAATCGTGACGCTAAAGATTGAACGGTCCCGAGAGCGAGTTCGGCTCAGCGGGGACCTTCGATCCGAGGATTTGGATCAAGTCAAAACTGAGATTGAGCGCTGCGGGACCTCGGCGGTATTGGACGTTGAAGAGGTGGCCCTTGTCGACCTCGACGGGGTTCAGTTCCTCAACCGATGCGAGGCGAACGGCGTCGCTGTGTTGAACTGTCCGGCTTATATCAGGGAGTGGATGTCGAGGGAAAGAACTCGCGTGGAGTAGAGAGATGTAATCACCAACAGAGCGCCGAGCAGATGGCGAAAATCTCAGACGAACGAATTTGAGAAACATAGAGGAGGTGACATGCGCGGGTATCTGAAGGGCATCTTGGCACTTGTTTCACTGGGAAGTCTCGTCAGCGGAGGTTGGCTCATGGCGCAAAACGCGCCAGTCAAAAACGTCGTCCTCGTCCACGGAGCCTTCGCAGATGGCTCCAGTTGGTCAAAGGTTATCCCTTTGCTTCAAGCCAAGGGCCTCCATGTCACGTCCGTCGGAACGCCGCTCACTTCGTTTGCAGATGATCTTGCAGCGACCAAGCGTGCCATCGCTGCTGAAGACGGCCCCGTGATTCTCGTAGGGCACTCATATGGTGGCGTGGTGATCACTGAGGCCGGGAATGACCCGAAAGTAGCTGGCCTTGTCTACGTCGCAGCCTTCGCTCCGGACGCAAACCAGAACATCACGGAGATCAGCAAGCCGTTCCCTCCGCCCCCCGGGCTCAGCAAAGTGAAACCGCTAACAGATGGGTTCATCCTTTTGACTCCCGAAGGCATCGAGACAGCGTTCGCGCAGGACCTGACCAAGGAGGAGAAAGCGCTCCTTGTTGCGGTCCAGCCTCAAACCGCAGGTGCAATCTTTGAAGCGAAACCGTCAGCGGCGGCTTGGCACAGTAAGCCGTCGTGGTTCATCGTCGCCAGCAAAGACAATATGATCGCTCCCGAACAAGAAAAGAGCATGGCGAAGCAGATAGGTGCGATCACCTTTGTTCTGCCATCCAGTCATGTCGCGATGCTCTCCCATCCGAAGGAAGTCGCAAACGTGATTGAAGACGCGGCGGCAGGCAAAAAGTGAACATGGCCCGCAGAAACGAGACAAAGCCCGGTCAACGGTGTTCCTGGGTGAACTTGGATGACACGCTGTTGGTCGAATATCACGACCGGGAGTGGGGCGTTCCCGCCCATAGCGATCGCAAACACTTCGAGGGGCTCGTTCTTTCGGGAGCGCAGGCCGGATTGAACTGGTCACTGGTGTTGAAAAAACGAGAAGGCTATCGCCGCGCTTTCGAAAAATTCGATCCCGAGAAAGTCGCGCGTTATTCCGGAAGACAAATTCAAACACTCTTAGCCGATGCCGACATCATCCGCAACCGCATGAAGATCGAAGGTGCGGTGCGCAACGCGCGTGCATTACTGAAGGTCCAGGAAGAGTTCGGCGACTTTGATTCTTACTGCTGGCGGTTCGTCGATGGGCGGCCGAAACTCAACCGCTGGAAGACAACGCGGGAGATACCGGCGAGCACCCCCGAATCCGAGACATTCAGTAAAGACTTAAAGCGCCGGGGATTTAGTTTCGTCGGTCCCACCGTCATCTATGCCTACATGCAGGCCATCGGGATGGTAAATGACCACATCATCGGTTGTTTCCGTCATGGGGAGATCTCGAAAGCGAACCGAGAGGAGAAGGTTGGTCCCGTCTCAGCGAAAGAAAGTCATCGAACGAGGCTGCGCAAAAACGCTCTTTCTTGGCAGTAATGAGCAAATCTAGTTCGAAGAAGCAAGACTGGTGACTGCAACTCTCCATATCCTTCGCACGGCGGAGCGGCCGATTCGCCGAAACACGTTAAACCGTAAGGAGCCCTCGATGAACGCGGATGTCTTGTCGACCAAAGTTACTGAAGGAATTGCCGTTATAACCTTAGGTAGCGCGAAGCGCATGTATTTCGACGCCGAAATGGGCGACGCGCTCACGGAGAATCTGCAAGAATTCGCAG
>QHNQ01000135.1 GCA_003218135.1 Verrucomicrobiota bacterium | reverse complement strand
CTTCGTTTGCCACGATGCCGCGCACGCATTTCTCGCAGAAAATGTCGACCGCGTTTGCCAGCAACCGGATCGATTCGAGAAGATCGTGTGCCATCACCGGCATCATGACGTTAAGCTCAAAATTCCCGTTCGCGGCTGCCCAGGTGATTGTCACATCGTTGCCGATCACTTGCGCGCAAACCATCATCAGGGATTCGCTCATGACCGGGTTCACCTTGCCCGGCATGATAGAGCTGCCCGGTTGCGTCGCAGGAAGTTGAATCTCACCAATGCCGCAGCGCGGACCACTCCCCAGCCAGCGAATGTCGTTAGCGATCTTAAAAAGACTCACCGCGATCGTTTTCAAATTCCCGCTCGCTTCGACAACTGCGTCCTTGCCGCCCTGCGCTTCGAAATGATTTTTCGCCTCGTAAAATGCAATGCCAGTGCGCTGCTCCAAGTGTCGCAGCATTCTCTTCGGAAGATCGATGTGCCGGTTCAGGCCGGTGCCAACTGCCGTTCCGCCAAGCGGCAGTTCGCGCAAAACTTCGATCGCTCTCTGCGCGCGGTCCTTTGCGTAGGCAGCCTGCTGCGCGTAACCGGAAAATTCTTGACCGAGCCGGATCGGCGTGGCGTCCATCAAATGTGTCCGGCCAATCTTGATGATGTGCCAGAATTCTTTAGCCTTCGCTTCAAAAGCTCCCTGTAATTTTTCCAGAGCTGGGATCAGACGATTCTTCAACTCTTCGGCCGCGCTGATGTGGATAGCGGCGGGAATCACGTCATTGCTCGATTGACCCATGTTGACGTGATCGTTCGGGTGAACCGGGTCATGTGAGCCAATCGTTTTTCCTGCAAGTAACGCGGAGCGGTTTGCTATTACTTCATTCGCGTTCGTGTTTGTGCTGGTCCCGGAGCCGGTCTGAAAAATATCGAGCGGGAAATGTTCATCGAGTTTACCCTCGGCGACTTCCTCGGCGGCGTGTGCAATCAGCGCTGCCCGCTCTGCGTCCAGTAACCCCAGATCGCGATTGGCCTGCACGGCTGCCCATTTAATGAGGCCCAGTGCGCGAATGAATGGCCGTGAAAACCGGTAACCGCTGACAGGAAAATTCAGCAATGCGCGGTGCGTGGAGGCGCCGTGGAGCGCATCTGCGGGCACCGACATCTCGCCCATCGAATCTTTTTCGATCCGCGTCGGCTTCTCGGTCATGCAGATGCGTCTGCTCCAACACCAACCAGTCGCGAAGCGTTTTTCGCGGCGTGTCGTCCCCGTCTGCGTAGCGATGGCGTTTTGTGAAAAACGGTGATGAACATCGGGGGAATATTTTGCAGGAAATATTCCGACTCTCCGTGCTCGAAAAGCTTCGCGTGCTGTTTCAATTCGTTGGTGACCTGGTAGATGATGAAACTGCCGCCTGGCGCGAGAGCATCATAGGTTTTCCGAAGGAGCGCGCGTTTCTTCTCTATTTTCAGAATACTGAAGGGAATACCCGACAGAATGTAATCGCACTCGGGAAAGCCGCGCCGCTCCAACTCAAGTGGCAAGGTGGCAGCGTCTCCGTGAATCACATGTACCCGTGAATCATGCGCAAATTGCCGCTTCAAATCCCGAGCGAACGCCGCGTCCAGCTCAAACAAGAGCAGATGCGAATCCCGAGACAAGCGTCGCGCGATCTCGCGAGAGTGCACGCCTTCACCCGGACCATATTCTGCAATCACTCGCGGTTGGCTGAAATCCATCTTGTTGGCGACGCGTTCCACCATTGCTTTTGAGCTGGGAACAATCGACGCGACCTGAAATGGACGTTTCAGAAATCGTTTGAAGAACAGGGTGCTCACAAGGAAACGAATAGTCGTCCGGCGCGTCCGAGTTGTCCAGTGATGAAGTAGGCGGATATGAGTGATGAGTGATCTGTGATCAGTGAAGGGTGATCAGCGTTCCCGGGTCTTGACTGATCACTGATCACCGATCACTTATCACTTCGGTTTTGATGCGCGGTTAGCTCAGTGGTAGAGCACTACCTTGACACGGTAGGGGTCAGAGGTTCGAACCCTCTATCGCGCACCATTCTTGTCGCAACCGCTGCAATTTAATGAGTGACATCTCCTTAAGCTTTAATCAGGCGATCGACGATTCGACTCGCACCCTTGAGTCGCTGAAGAAACTTGAAACGCAAGTCGCAAAGGCTGCAGAACTCATCCAGGAATGTTTGCAAGCGGGAAGGAAAATCCTCGCTTGCGGGAACGGCGGCAGCGCCGCTGATGCATCGCATTTTGCGACGGAGCTCGTGGTGCGTTTCACCAAGGATCGCCGCGCACAACCGGCGATTTGTCTCGCGAGCGATGGCGGACTTCTCACCGCGGCTGCAAATGATTACGGGTTCGATGAAATTTTCGCGCGCCAAGTGGCGGCGTTTGGTCAGCCGGGAGATGCGCTTATTTGCCTGACGACTTCAGGCAAATCGAAAAACATCGTGCGCGCGCTGGAGGAAGCGAAAGCGCGCAAACTGAAAACAATCGCCCTGCTCGGTCGCGACGGCGGATCAACTATCGGCGTGGCCGATGTTGATCTCCTGGTGCGGAGCAATTCCACTGCACGGATTCAGGAGGCACACCAGCTTTTGCTGCACATTTTGTGCGAGATCATCGAGGCGCGGATCAAAGAGTGACGGCCTCCCGTCCGTCATTCTGTAACGGCCGCGCGCACTTCGCTTAGCCGTAGTCAAATCGAGGCGCCGGTGTGCGATGATTGTAGCCGCCCTCGCTGCACGGCGCGAAATCATCCAATTGGAGCACGTCGGTTTGTGCGTCTCGCAAACACACGGCTACAGATTTGCCGTGAGCGCGTCGAGGAATTGGCGCGGCGTCTCGGATTCGAGCAGAGCCGTTCGTATCGCGTCATCTTTTACCAGTCGCACGAGCGCGCCGACGCAAATCAGATAATCGTTCACGAGCCGTTCCGGCACGCCGATCACAAAAATCAGCCGGGCACGTTGTTGATTTGCGCCCACTGGGATCCCAGCGCGGCTGCGCCCGATGCCGACCACGATTTCATCCACCAAATCGGTTCGCGCATGAGGAAAGGCGACGCCATTTTCCACTGCACTTGGCTGTGCCTGCTCACGTGCCAGGACTTGGTCGCGAAATTTTTGTGCGTCGCAAATCTTTCCATTTTGCGCCAGCAACTGAATGATCTCGCGCAGCGCGTTCGGCAGTTTTCGCGATCGCAGCCGCAGGATCACCTGTTTTTCATCTAATAATTCGGGGAGCACGATAGCCATTGCTGCGGAGAGATTTATTGGATTATCCGGCAAAGCCAGTTATCCAGTTAAGGAGCGCACCGTGGCAACTCAAAATACAGCAGTCGCTCCAAAGGAAGAGAGAACGGTCTCGTTCCAACGGAGCATTTACGACCCTGGCTATGTTAACGCGATGTCGCATTTTTATCGCGGCGAGATGGGACGGATCATGGTTTGGCGGCAGCGGCTGGATGTCACGACCAACTGGGCAATTACGAGCACCACGGCGATTATCACCATCGCTTTCACTACGCGCGAAGTGCCGCACATCATTTTCTTCTTTAACCTCGCCATCGTGTGGGTGCTGCTGTGGATCGAAGCGCGCCGTTACCGTTTTTACGACGCATTCCGCGCGCGCCTCCGGATGCTGGAAGCGCATTTTCTGGTCCCGATGGTGATGGAAAACCGCGAGATGCTTCAGGGCGAATGGAAAAAGCTCGTGTGCGAAGATTTGATTTTGCCGTGCTTCAAAATCAGCAAACTGGAAGCGGTCGGTCGCCGATTGAAGCGCAATTACGTTTTCATTTTCATTCTCATTCTCCTCGCCTGGATCACGAAGATTTTTCTGCACGCGCCCATGGCAATGGACGGTCCGCTTGCTTTTTATCACGCCTTGCGCGTCGGCCATATTCCCTCGTGGGCGGTGGCCTTCATTCTCGTCGGCACCTTCGTCAGCGTAATCGGCATCACGATTTACGTCGGGCAAAAAACTTCCGCGGAGATTTCCGAGTTCGGCACGCACCGTTCGCTGTGGCGAATTTAGTCTAGGTTTGATGTTTGAGACTTGATGTTTGATTGGTCCTGAATGGATCAATCAACAGGTGAGCGGTTCTCGAAGCTGTGCGATATCGTCGCGAAGCTGCGCGCGCCGGGCGGTTGCCCGTGGGACCGGGAGCAGACGCATGAGTCGCTCCTCCCAGCGGTGATTGAGGAAGCTTACGAAGTCGCGGGCGCGGCACGCGCAAAGGACGCGGGTAACTTTCGCGAGGAACTAGGCGATCTTCTTCTGCTCATCGTGATGCACGCCGAGATCGCGCGCGAGGCGGGCAAATTCAACATCGACAACGTCGCTGGCGACGTGACGGAGAAACTCATTCGGCGTCACCCGCACGTTTTTGGCG
>QHNQ01000134.1 GCA_003218135.1 Verrucomicrobiota bacterium | reverse complement strand
ACGAGACCAACGGAGACAATTACCCGCAAAACCCCCAACAAAGAATGATGCATAGGACTTCGACGGCGTTCTTAATGCGCAAGCGGCGCAAAAAGTCAAGTTGAGCGCGGTCGTGCTCGCTAATTTCTTGCGGCAGCCGACGAAGCGTAACATCGCAGATGTTATGGAGGCACTTGTGCCAAGCGCTTATCTCCGATTCGGCGTTTGACACAAACGCCGCTACAACGCGCGTTCACCGCTTGCACCATTGATCCACCCAATCGTTCACGGTTTTGTACCACAAGCGTGAATTTTGTGGCTTGAGCACCCAATGACCTTCGTCGGGAAAGTACAACATCTTCGACGGCACCTTCAGGATTTGAAGCGTCGTGAATAGATCGAACCCCTGCGAAACGTCGAGCCGATAATCGTTCTGACCGTGGACGACCAGCGTTGGCGTTTTGAAATTCTGCGCGTATTCGTGCGGCGACCATTTCCGGTAAACGTCCCGTTTTTTCCACGGTGGACCGCCAAATTCCCAACTCGGGAACCACAGCTCCTCGGTCGTGCCGTAAGCCGACTCCGCGTTGAACATGCCGTCGTGCGACACGATGCATTTAAACCGGGTCGTGTGACCGAGGATCCAGTTGGCCATGTAACCGCCGTAGCTCGCGCCCAGTGCCGCCTCGCGATTCTTGTCGATGAATGGATACGTCTTCTCCACGTAATCGAGTCCCTTCATCAGATCGACATACGGTTTGCCGCCCCAATCGCCGCTGATCGAATCGGTAAAATTCTGCCCGTAACCGGTCGAGCCGTGGAAATTGATCATCACCACCACGTAATTTCCGGTTGCCGCGAACAACTCGGCGTTCCACCGATACGTCCACTCGTTTCCCCATGCCCCTTGCGGCCCGCCGTGGATCAAAAATTTCACTGGATATTTCTTGTTGTGATCGAATCCCGGCGGCTTGACCATGAATCCCTGGACATCGTCGTTGTTCGCGCCTTTAAACGTAAACGATTCCAAAGGCTGCATGTCGATCTGCGACAACACCGCGTCGTTCATGTGCGTGACATCGACGAAGCGGAGTTCTTTCGCCTGGCCAGTTACGACATCAACCTTATCAGATTTCAATTGTCCTATCTCCGTTGGCGCACGAATCGACGCTTTGGAAAACCAAACTCGACCGTTCCTACAAACCAAATCGTCCGCACTCCATGCGTTGCTACCCTTGATGTTTCTAAGCCCGGACTGCGCTGTTGAGGTAACCCAGAAAAGCCGGTGGCTGCCCTGCTCTTCAGCGGTGAAGACAATCTGACTCGAATCCGATGACCAATCGAAGCTTCCCACGGAAGAATCAATATTCGCCGTGACATCCTCGGTTTTCCCGGATTGTCGATTTTGCACGAGCAGCCGCCATTCATCGGCTTCGAAGCCGGCGCGGGCTTGCGAACGCCAGGCGAGATATTTTCCGTCCGGCGAATAGAGCGGCGTCGTGTCAGCGCCGGGACTGGTGGAAATTTTCTTTGCCGCGCCGCCGCTGATTGGCACGACGAAAATTTCGTTATTCGTGCTAGTCGCTTCGACTTCGTCGACGTTGCTCGTGTAAGCGACCTCCCGGCCGTCCGGCGAAATCGCATACATATCCTGCCCGCCGAGATGGAACGGCGGCACATCGTGATCGCCCGGGGTGAGATCGCGCGGCTGTAGCCGCGGCCCTGTGGGCTGCTGTTCCTGCTGCGGCGTTCCGCTCGGGACAGGCCACGGGCCCGTGGCTACAGCATCTGCACTCACCACAAACAAATGGCTGCGCTTGAATTCGGTGAACGCGTTCCAATGCCGATAAAACAAGCGCGAAAAGATTTTCGCTTTTACTTTGCTCTTCTTTAGTTCTTCGTCGCGCTGCTTGTTGCACGCATCATCTTTACAATCCGGATAAACCGCCGAGACGAACACGATGTTCTTCCCATCCGGCGACCAGATCCCGCCATCGGCGCCGGTCGAGATGGATGTGACTTGGTGTGGTTTCCCAACCAGCACTCCGCTTCCGGAGTCAAAATCGCACATCCAGATTTGCGTCGGATCAGTCGCTTTCGAAGTCCAGATGAGCCGTTTGCCGTCCGCCGAAAATCGCGGCCGCTCCTCGTGATTCGGTGTTGGGTTCAACCGCCGCGACTCACCTCCTCCGGCCGGCACGATCCACAAATGCGAAATTCGCGTGTTTGCTTCGAGATCGATATGTACACAATCCAACACGACCCATTTGCCATCGGGCGATGGCACCGGCGCGCCGACGCGTTTCAGTTTCATCATGTCTTCGAAAGTGAAAGGGCGCTTTTGCGATGGAGTTTGTGCGAACACCGAGGCGGCAACCAAAAGGAACGCGGCGAGAAAACTCTTCATGAACGGCACAGCTTCCGTTGAACTGCCAGAGGTGCAAGCAGCCATCTGGGGAGCGCACGCCTCTGGCGTGTTGGGCGATCGCATTCTGCGATCGCGAACTTTTCCCGACTTTTGTTCACTCCCTGGGAACTTCGAGTCAAGCAAAAGTTCGTCGCCGCAGAATGCGGCGACCAGCACGCTGTAAGCGTGCGCTCCCCAGAAATCCGCGAACGTGCCGCCCTAACGAAACGCGGCCGTGCGCTCCCCCCGGAGTCGTTTCGCGGAGAGGCGACTGGCCACGGGCGCGGACAGCGTTAGGTTAGCCCTTATGGTAACAATCGAGACAATCAGGAACGGCCCTTACATCGTGACGGGCGAAGTAGAATTGATCGACGCTGACGGAAACAAGTTTCCTGTGGAAAAACGGATGGCGCTGTGCCGTTGTGGTGCATCGACGGAAAAACCCTTTTGCGATGGCACGCATTCCAAGATCGGTTTCAAAGCCGCGGAGAAAGCGGTTCCCGAATCAAGAGAATAACACGATGAAATATGCGCTGCTTCAACTCACGGCAATAGTCGCCAGCGTACACTTGGCCGTTGTAAACGCTCAGGTTTCGCCCGAGCGGACCATGCGGGCCGAACACATTGCGCTCGTCGGAGGAACAATCATCAATCCCGCTGACGGAAAGATAACGCGTAATGCGACGGTATTCATCAACGAGGGGCGAATCACGCAGATCGCCACCAACACGGTTATGAAATTTAGCGGACGCACGATTGATTGCTTCGGCAAATTCATTTTGCCCGGTTACATCGACACGCACGTTCACTTCTTTCAGTCGGCCGATCTCTTCACGCGCCCTGACGGCACCGATTTGAATGCCGTTCGGCCTTACAAAGATGAAGTCGCGTGGATCAAGTCGCATCTCGACGATGTCTTCGCGCGTTACATTCGCTGCGGAATCACGAGCGTGGTCGATGTCGGCGGGCCGATGTGGAATTTCGAAGTTCGCAAAAAAGCCAATGCGACCGCGAAAGCGCCGCGTGTTGCTGTAGCCGGTCCGTTAATTTCCAGTGTTTCAAGGGAGAAACTCGATCTCGGCGACCCGCCGATTGTGAAGATCGACACGCCTGATCAAGCGCGGGACTTCGTGCGCAAACTTGCCGAACAAAAACCGGATCTGGTGAAGATCTGGTACATCGTCGACAAAGATCATCCGGTCGAAAGCTTCCGGCCGATCGTGCGCGCGACGATTGAAGAAAGCCACGCGCACAAAACTCGCGTCGCGGTGCACGCGACCGAATTGGAAACCGCGCGCGCCGCGGTTGAAGAAGGCGCGGACGTGCTCGTGCACAGCGTGATCGACAAGCCAGTCGATCAGGCATTTGTGAAGCTACTAAAAGACCGGCACGTTATTTTGTGTCCGACACTTGTCGTCTTCGAGCGCTACGGCCGCACGTTTTCGCATCAGCTGAATCTCACACCGGAGGAACAAAAGTGGGGTAATCCGGAAGTGATCGCCACGCTCGACGTAACGAAAATTCCGCAGGACAAATTGCCGCAAAGAATCAAGGACGCACTGGCCGATCCGAAAGCCGCTCTCGATAGAATTCACAAAACTTATGAAGTGGCGCTGCCGAATTTGAAGAAGCTGGAGGACGCTGGCGTGACAATCGCCGCCGGCACTGACGCGGGAAACATCGGCACGATTCACGGGCCGGCGCTGTTCCGTGAATTTCAGCTCATGAAAGAAGCTGGGCTGACGCCGATGCAGATTCTGCAATGTGCGACCGCGAATGCGGCAAAACTTTTCGGCGGCGAAACAGGCGCCCACATCGGCAAAGTTGAAAATGGCTATTTTGCCGATCTCGTGGTCCTCAATTCGAATCCAGTGGATGACATCGCGCATGCTTCCGATATCGACACTGTTATCAAGAACGGTGTGGCTTATCCGGTTGACTCGATCTTGTGGTGATCAGACGAAAGCGATGCGAGGACGCATCGCACTCCAAAAGCGCTTCGCGCGAAAATCCAACATAAGCGTTGCTC
>QHNQ01000167.1 GCA_003218135.1 Verrucomicrobiota bacterium | reverse complement strand
TTTCAATTGCGTCCCCATCAATTCCACGGATCGCACGAACTGAAAGCTGGAATCAGTTTCGCCCACAGCTCTTACGATGGCCGCGAACAGTTTCTGCCCGTAGACATTGTCGGTGTTGCGGGATTTCCCCTACAGCGAATTCAGTTCGGCCCCGCCTCCAGTTTCTCGATCGATCAGAACGAGACCGCATGGTTTGTCGGGGATAAGTGGACGCTCTCTGGCCGGCTCACCTTTGACCTGGGACTGCGATTCGACCGCGATTCGGTCACGGACTCGATCAACACAGCGCCGCGCGCTGGTTTTGTGTTGGCCCTGACCGGCGATGGGAAAACACTGCTCAAAGGCGGCGCTGGCCTTTTCTACGATCGCATCCCACTGAATATTCCTGCCTTTCCCAATCTGCCCGGGCGCACTGTGATCGGACTCGATCCTCTCCGTCAGGTTCTTAGCTCGACCACCTACGCCAACGTCATCTCGGGTGGGCTTCGAAATCCGCGCAGCGAGGTGTGGAATCTCGAGCTCGATCGTCAGCTCCTCGACAACTTGCTGGTGCGCGTCTCGTACCAGCAGCGCAACACGGTGCACGGCTTTGTGCTGACGCCCCTGACCCTCGGAGAATCGGGATTCCTCTCACTTGCCAACAGCGGGCGCGATTTTTATCGCGAGTTTCAGGTTACGACACGGTATCGAGTAGGCCACAATACATTGAACGCTTCCTATGTCCGCTCTCAGGCTCACGGGGACCTGAACGATTTCAACCAATTCTTTGGAAATAATCCGCAAGCGGTTATCCAACCCAATCAAGTTGGGCGCCTATCCTTCGACGCCCCAAACCGATTCCTGGCGTGGGGCGAAATTGCCGCGCCCTGGAAATTGACCGTGTCGCCAGTGTTAGATGTGCACACCGGTTTTCCGTACTCGGTAGTGAACGAATCGCGCCAATTTGTCGGACTCCGCAATGAGCGACGATTCCCCAGGTTCATTTCGACCGACCTCCAGGTTCTGCGGGAAATCCGGCTACCCATTCGGGAGCAACGTGCACGAGTTGGCTTTGGAGTGTTCAACATTTTCAATCGCTCCAATCCCCGCGACGTGCAAAACGATATCGACAGCAACCGTTTCGGCCAGTTCTTCAACCCACCTGGCCGCACCTTTCACGCAAAGCTCGTTTTGGAGTTTTAGATATGAAGATGGCGATGAACTCCGTGATTTTGACCCTCTCGATTGTGGTCCTGACAGCCAGGCTCGGGATCGCACAGACAAACGAGGTCCTTCCCACCGCGGACGAAGTGGTCGCAAGGATGATTCAACTGGATGCCCGGCGCCAGACTCAACTCCAAGGCTACACCGCGACCCGTCATTATGTTGCCTTCAACAAACAGCGTCGAGCGGAGATGTTGGTGCGGATAACCTGCACCAAGGACGGAGTGAAAGAATTCGCGACCCTGTCCGAAGAAGGGTCACGCTGGATCCGCAAGCACGTGTTGTACAAGATGTTGAAGGAAGAGGCCGAGGCATCCCGCCGCGATACTCGAAGCAGCACCCGCATCATCCCCGCAAACTACGACTTTCAGGGCGCGGGGCAAGACATTATCGATGGGCGTTCAGCCTACGTGTTGTCGTTAATTCCGAAAGCCGAGAACAAGTACCTGATCGCCGGCAAGATCTGGGTCGACGCCACCGATTACTCCATCGTGCGGATTGAGGGGCGTCCGGCGCGAAATCCGTCCTTCTGGACTCGCAACGTCCACTTCGTCCACACCTATGAAAAAGTTGGCCCCTTCTGGTTCGCAGCCTCGACTCATTCCGTGAGTGAGATTCGTATCTTTGGCCCGGCGGAATTGACGATCGAGAATTCTGAATACTCGCTGAATCCACCCGACCATGCAGCCGATGATCGCAATCACGAAGCGAGGCTGTCCCAATGAGGAAAGCCGCCTTACTCGCAGCGTTGGTCGGTGCGGCGCTGTTCGCGTGGGTTATCCAGCACATGGGGCTCTCCGCGATTTTGCAGCAACTCAAGGCGTTGCGATTTGCGTTGCCAATTCTGATTGCACTCAGCCTGTGTCGTCTCTTGCTACAGACAGTTGCCTGGTCGACGGCGCTCAAAGCCGAAGGAATCACGGTTGCCCTCACTGATCTGGTCGGAATCCGCTTGGCATCACAGTCCATGGGCTATCTCACGGTGCTGGGCCCGGTGTTGTCGGAGCCGATGAAAATCCAACTCCTGGGAACCGCTGTCGCGCCTACGATCACAGCCACGTTTCTCGATAGCGGAGTGTACTGGCTCACGTCTGCGCTGCTGGGAATGGCTGGCTGTATCAGCATTGCCTTGCTGGTGGCGCATGGTGGATATCTGACTTCGGCGGCCGCACTCTTCGCAATATTTGCGTTGGCATTACTGCTGATTACCCGCCGCAAACCAATCCTGTCGAGCGTCGCGCAAGGCTTGAGAAGGTCCCCAGCGTGGCTCAAACGCGCCGAGAAGATTGAAGGCTCGCTGCGCGACTATCGCGTCCAACACCCCGCCGTTGTGTCTCGCATGTTCTGGATCGACGTGGCATGCCAGTTCCTCATGGCTTCGGAAGTGGTGGTGGTCCTGTGGGCGTTACGGCTGCCAATTCACGTTATAGCGGTGCTTGCCATTGAGGGCTTTACGCGTGCGGTCAAGATGGCGACGGGATGGGTTCCCGCGCGACTGGGCGCCGACGAAGGCGGAGCTATGTCAGCTTTCATGGCAATCGGACTACAACCAGCCTTCGGTCTGACACTGGCGCTGACTCGGCGCACGCGGGATCTTCTGTGGGCCGCAGCAGGTCTTGCCTGGCTGGCCTGGAGATCACAACGCCCCAAGGAGCAGAACAAATCAATCGACCGGACGCTCGAATCGGGTGGGAAGGAATTGGCCTTATGCAATTCGTTGTAGTGGTTCCAGAATTCGCAACTGTAGCGGACTGCTACACGGATGCGAAAGTGCTCATGCGGCCCGTCTGCGGCGTTCCTTTGCTCTTGAGAACTCTGGCAACGGCGGTGCGCGCTGGCGCCGATGATGTCCTGCTTGTCTGGCCGGAAAACGCACCAACTGAACTTGCGGACATTTACATGCAGCCCCCTTTGCTCAGGGGACCAGGCACCGTCAGACTGCTCCGAGTCAAGAACTTCGATCCGCGCGCTCGGTCGAGTTGGGTAAGTGTGCTGGATGGCTTCGACACCCAATTCATGTGGTTGCCTTGGAACTGGGTCACCAACAAACAGTCGCTGGTTCGCCTGCCTTTAGTGGGCATGGATTCAGTCGACTGGAGCAGGCCAGCTTTCGTTACAACAAACGAGGTGACTCGCGGTGAGATCTCTACGGCCCTCCCCCACCGGAATGTAGAGGGCATCGCGGTCATCTCACCAGAAACTGCAGCGGCCGCGGAACAGTTCCTGGTCGTGCACTCGGGAAAAGTTCTAGATGGAATTCATACCTCGTTCAACCGGCGCCTGTGCCGTCCCTTTGTAAAGTGGCTTTCGCACACGGGCATCACGCCCAATGCCGTGACCTTCGGAGGTGTAGCCGTATCGATCTTGTCCGCGATCGCGTTCGCGGGCGGATTTTACTGGGCGTATGTCGCTGGGGCGTTGCTCTTCTACATCGCCGGCCTGTTCGACGAGATGGACGGGATGTTGGCCCGTATCAAGTTTGCCGACTCACCATTTGGGACCTGGCTGGAAGGTTTTGCTGACGGTTTGAGCTATCTGCTCCTGTTCGGAGGAATCACAGTTGGGCTCTATCGGCAGTACGGCAGCTTCGAACTCTGGATCGGCGCGGTACTACTGACAGGCACTCTGTTGTCCGTCATTATTACTTCTCTCCAGCGCAAGCGCGCCACAACTCCTGATCGGCCGAACGAATACCTGGGTCGCTTCTACCGATTACTTGAGAATGATTCGTCGAACTGGATTTCAAAAATGGTGCGACATCTCCAGGCCTTCCAGAAAAGAGGCGTGCTCATCATCTACGTAGTCCTGTTCACCCTGCTTGGAGAGCTGCCGGTGCTCTTTTATCTGTCAACACTGGGCAGCCATCTCATCTGGACTCTGGCGCTCTATTTCAACCATCGATTCTTCAAGCAGCCGGCAACGGGCATGGCAGGAATCAAGGCGGTGTAGGAGGTATCATGAAAGCGGTGATCTTAGCTGCGGGGCAGGGCACACGGATCCGGGCCGTCCACGGCCAGCGTCCAAAATGTCTGATTCAGGTCGACGACAAGACCATTCTTGACCACCAAATAGAAGCCTTGTCTATGGCAGGAATTGACCAAATCGCCATCGTAGTGGGGTACGAGAAACAGCAGATCATCCGCCACGCGAGATCGCGATTCGATCGCTGCAGGCTGAACATCCACTTCATTCAAAACCCGGCATTCGCGGAAACCAACAACATCTATTCTTTATGGCTGGCGCGCGACTGGTTGCGTGGCGACAGTTTTGTCTGCCTTAACGCCGATGTAGTCTTGAAACCCGACATTCTTGATTCGGCGTTGCGGGCGGATGCGCCCATATCTATGATCGTAGACCATTCCTGGCGGGATGAGACCATGAAGGTGATCATCTCGAATGGACGCGTGATCCGAATGAGCAAGAAAATATCGAAAAAAGAATTTAGCGCGACCTACATCGGCATCACGGTGTTTGACCACGCCATCCAGGAGCAATTCTTTCGCAAGATTCACAACCTGATTGTGGCGGGCCGTGTTAACGAGTTCTTCAATGCTGCTGTACAGGAACTGGCCGACGAGGGTGTGCAGATAGGATTCACCACAACCGCCGGTTTGCCGTGGGCGGAAATCGATGATCCGTTCGACCTGACATTTGCCCAGCAGAACATATTTCCGCATCTCGCTATGGCATCTACAGTCTGAATGTGGCGATACCAGAGATCATTACCGGCAATTTCGCGCCTTTCCGATGGGTAATGTGGCCGCCCAGTTCCTTGCGCATCGTCGATTGGAACATCGACCGGGGCTTGCGTCTGCCAGCGATCATAGATTTCCTGAAAGATATGAACGCGGATGTTCTGATCCTCCAGGAAGTGGACATTAATGCCCGCCGGACTCACCGCCTCAACATCGCTGAAGAGATCGCCCGGAAGTTGCAGATGAACTATGCGTTCGGGCGAGAGTTTGAGGAGTTAACCCAGGGGTCCAGGGCTTCGCCCGCGTACCACGGACAGGCTACTCTCTCACGATGGCCTATTTCGAATCCGCGTATGATCCGTTTTCGAAAACAGTCGAATTTTTGGCAGCCCCGTTGGTTTTTGCCTCGCATTAAGCCTTTTCAAGAAAGACTCGGAGGACGAATCGCGCTGGTCACCGAGATTAATGTCGCAGGAAGCACGCTCATAACCTATAACCTTCATTTGGAAAGCCGCGCGAATGATGAGTTGCGTCTGTCGCAACTGGACGAGGTTTTATCTGATGCGGCACGCTATGATCCGCACTGCTTTGCGGTGATGGCTGGAGACCTGAATTTGAATGTCTCGAAGAATGCCGCGGCGGAGTCGCTGGCACGCGCAGAGTTCCGCAATGCCGTAAAGGCGGCACCCACGCCTACCACGCCATCGCGGCGTCTCTTCGAAGCGGGTCGCTCAATCGACTGGGCATTCGTGCGGGGTCCAATTCAAACAGACAGCGGGCAGGTACACAGTCTCATCCAGGCATCGGATCATTATCCAATATCATTCAACCTACGTCGGGCGAAGTCAGCGTTGGCTTACCCGAGTTGATGAGCGGCACCGGCTTTAAGGTTTCAGAAGCGACTTCCCGTAACCAACTGGAATGGCGAAATTCGATCCGCCGAACTCGCGCCATGGCGAAGTTAATTCCCATAACTTTGCCCTCGTTATTGAAGAAGCGGCAACGTCGGTAGATTGTTGGCGTAAGATCGCCTCTCTCCGAGTAGAGGAGTCCCGATAGGCTGTAGGTTTTCCTTGGCTGTGTCCGCCGTTTCCAGCTTCGTGCCCGTGTAGGTCCACCATGGCACCACCGGGATCTCCTCCCTCACAGACCCCACCGTGCAGATTTCCCGCAGCGGGTTCCTCAAGCAGGACTCTCCGGGTACGTCCAGGGATGTCGAATCTGAGGTGACAGCAAAGGATACCGACGAAGGAGGTGTTTGTATCTCTCCCACGTCATCCGGTTCCCTCGCGTGCGGCGATTGAGCCACTTCCTCCAGATCCTTACGACACCCCGATAGAACTTCAGAAGGCTCTGAGAGTTCGTCGGTCGGCCGTAGTACTGGTAGTGGCCTCGGAGCTTGGCGTTGAGGGTCTTCTGCTGCTGGTCCATTGGTGCATGTCGGTGCTCTTTGGCACCATTTGGCGACCGCTGTGAGGCTCCTGCGGAGCCGCCTGCGCATCGCATCGCTGACTTCCTTGTCGTAAGCGGAGATGGTTTTGGCCACAGTACCGGATGCCCCTCCCACTAGTAGGAACCAACGCGCGACTTCCTGTCCGGCGCCGATTTCGGCGAAAGAGCCGAAGGTGGATGGATCGAGATTCAGGGTAAGCGCTTTGTGGTGAGTGTCGAGTTTTTGAGCAGAAGGCATAGCGAACATCAACTTGGGCAAACCTCTGAGAGGCTTCCACTTCCACCTCTCATTAGAGAATGGCCCTCACGACACCGCCATCTACTCGCAGTGCTGCCCCGTTCGTCGCTGAAGAGACCTCACCAGCTAGGTAGATCGCCATTGCTGCGACTTCATCCACGGTGCCAAAGCGCTTAAGCAGGGACGATGGCCGCACATGCTCAAAGAACTGCTTCTCTACTTCTGCCTTCGATGTGTTTTCCTGCTTCGCCATCGCCTCGACAAAGGCTCCCACGCCTTCCGACTCTGTCGGCCCAGCAAGAATGCTGTTCACCGTCACGCCCGTTCCGGCCACCAACTCAGCGATCCCGCGCGCAACGGCAATCTGCGCAGTCTTGGTCATTCCGTAGTGCACCATTTCCGCCGGAATCTGAACCCCCGATTCGCTCGATATGAAAAGGATACTGCCCCAGTTCCGTTCCAGCATCCCTGCGAGATAGTGTCGCGAGAGCCGCACTCCGCTCATCACGTTTATCTCGAAGAGGCGGTACCAGTCCGCATCGGGAATCTCTGCAAACGGCTTGGGCTCGAAAATGCCCACATTGTTCACCAGTACATCCACCGCTGGGAGTTTCGCAATCACGGCCGCTGCGCCGGCTGAACCAGAAAAGTCCGCCACGATGCCACCAACCTTGGCCGCTGCAGCATGCGATCGGATTGCCGCCGTCGCCGCATCGACGCGCTCTTGTGTACGACCGTTCACGTAGACATGCGCACCTTCGCTCGCAAGCGACTTGGCGATCGCAAACCCGATTCCTGCCGTCGAGCCCGTCACCAGCGCGATCTTGCCAGTAAGTTTTAGATCCACGTCATTCTCCTGTAGAAAGCCCGTGCCCTCTTGTCGTCACGTTGTTGTCGAATCTACCTCAGGAGAGCCGCTGTCGGTCCTCTGTCGTTTCCCATTTGATCCATTTCAGATCGAGTACGAAAATCGAGTAGAAGACTGGGACCAGGAGCAAGGTAATGAAGGTTGCCACAGCGAGTCCGCCGATCTGGGCATAGCACAGGGGTTTCCAGAGCGGGCCCCCTTCGAGGGCGAGAGGAAACAGAGCCAGGATGGTTGCGGCCACGGTGATCATCACGGGTCGAATGCGCTCAATGCCGGCATCCGGAAGAGCGCGTTCCAGCGGCTCGCCCTTTTCGTGCATCTCCTCAATGAAGTCGAAAAGGACGATGACATGGCTTACGATGACTCCAATCAGGCTGGCTACTCCAAGAAATGCCATGAACCCAAAGGGTGTGCCCATGATTGCCAAAGCGATTAATGCTCCAATTTAAAACCATCTCTCCAACGGCTATGAGGGGACTTACGGCTTGGGACTGGCCTGGCAACATCCGTGAGCTGGAAAACTTTATTGAGCGGGCGGTGATAATCACTCGCGGCAAATCGCTTGAGGCGCCGCTCCGAGAACTGGAAAGGACCAATACTATCGAGTTCCCGAACGCCAATCAGCATGAAGTTGATCAAGTCGCCGGAGAAAGAACAAATTCGCCAAACGACAAAACCAGCATCGCTGACGAATACGAGAGAAAGCAGCGCGATGAGATCATTCGAGCGCTGACTGCATGTAAGGGACGTGTGGGTGGTACCGACGGTGCTGCCGCACGCCTGGGAATGAACCGCACGACTCTCCTTTCTCGCATGAAAAAGTTCGGCCTCTATGCCAAGCAGTATGCTTGATCTACACTCCCCCTCTTTTTCCTAACCCTCACCCGTAGCTCGACACTTTCGACGCTTTCAACCTCTTCGACCTCGGCATATCAAGTTCTGGCGGCCGTCTCCCGAGAATTCAACGATTTACGCCCTCACAAGTTTGGCGTGTGGCTTGCCTTATCGCAAGCGTGGGAAAAAACAATGCTGAAGATCTCGCTCGTTGATGGTCGTACCCAGCGTCGGTTGATTGTGGAGGGAAAGCTCATAGCACCCTGGGTAGCAGAGCTAAAGAGTGCGTGCGAAGACGCGAGAGCAGACCTTTGTGGCCGCGGTCTCGTGGTCGAAATAAAACACGTAACGACGATCAGCCAGGAAGGCGAAAACGTAATCCTTGAATTGATAAACGCGGGAATCAGATTTCGCGGCCACGGCGTATTCACGAAACGCGTGCTGAAACAACTGACCCGCCGCGCAGTCGGCAATTTTCGGGAGATGAAGAAATGAGTGAACCTGCGCACATTCAATTTCGTGAACAGCAAGCAAACCTAAACGCGAGAGGCGAGGACGTTTGCAGGATCTCCAGTGAAGATCTGAATTCGTTATATCAGCTTTCGTTTCTACTAACGCGTGATCATGAAAGGGCAGAAAGATGCTTTGTAGTCGGTCTTAAAAATCTTATCAGAGGAAACCGCGCGTTCAATCAATGGGCCCATGCGTGGGCGAAGCGGATCGTAATCGAGAATGCAATTCATGAGGTGAATCCGCAACCCCGGGTCGCCCATTCCTACTCGTCTGCAATTGTTTTCCCCTACGGGGCCCGGCTGTTGACTCCTCCAGGCGGACATTTCGAACTCGAGGCCATTTTAGCGCTTGAAGATTTCGAGCGGTTTGTCTTCGTAATGTCCGTCCTGGATCACTACTCCGAGCACGACTGTGCGCTCTTTCTTGATTGTTCGGTTTTGGAAATTCGGGAGGCCCGCACTCGCGCTTTGGAGAAGCTCATTGACTCGCTCCACATAGCCTTTGTTCACAACGAAGTTTTCACACAGGAGAGAAGTAGGTGATTCATTCTGCCCAACCGAATCTCACTAAATCACGCCTGTACGCAACGGTGCTGGCGATTACCTGGCGACAATTGAAAGCGGGGAAAACGCACGCATAGCCCGCGGCGAGCGACTTATGGCCTTAAGTAAGCTCCTGCCTCAAGTCAATGCCGGAGTTTCAGAGCATGTCGAGCAAATCAACCTGGCTACGTTCGGCTTGAAATTGCCGGGCGTTCCGGCGGTGATTGGGCCGTACTCGTACAGCTCGGTGGATGCAAACCTAAGTCAGACGCTCTTCAGTTTCGAATCTATCGAGCGTTTTCGCGCTGCTCGCACCGCCGAGCAGGCCGCACAACTCACTTACAACGATGTTCTTGACGTCGTGACGCTAGCGGTTGGAAATGCATATCTGCACGTCATTGCGGCTAGCTCGCGTATTGAGGCGCAGCAGGCGCAGGTGCGTAATGCCCGCACTCTGTACGACCAGGCGCTCGATGAGGGGCAGGCCGGCACTGCTCCACGAATCGATCTTACGCGGACTGAAGTTCAACTGCACACCGAAGAATACAATCTCAGCGTTTCGCGCAATAATTTCGACGTCGCAAAACTCGATCTGAGCCGCGCGATCGGTTTGCCCCTAGGCCAAGAGTTCAATCTTACTGACCAACTTCCATATTCCGAGATCAATCCGCCTACTGTGGATGACGCGCTGAAGCTAGCGTACAGGTCGCGCAATGACCTCCGCGCCACACTCGATTCCGAGAAAGCAGCCGCGCAGAGCCTTTCGGCCGCCAAAGGCGAACGCTTTCCAGTAATCGCTGCCAACGCTGATTACGGCGACATCGGGACGACCTTCGGGCACTCGCATGGTGATTTTACTTTTCAAGCCGGCGTGAACATTCCCATTTTCACCGGTGGCCGGATCAAAGGCGACATAACCCAAGCCGAAGCTCAACTCCGACAGCGCAAAGCCGAAGCCGAGAACGTTCGCGGCCAGATTGACTACGACGTACGCACTGCATTTCTCAACCTGAATGCCGCGAAAGAGCAAGTGGAAGTGGCCAAGCAAAGTGTCGCACTTGCCAATGAGAGCCTCGCCCGGTCGAAAGACCGCTTCACTTCCGGCGTGACAGACACCGTCGAGGTGGTGCAAGCCGAGCAGGCTCTCTCCAGCGCCAACGATCAATACATCACCAGTCTTTACAACCACAGCCTCGCCAAGCTCTCACTGGCTCGCGCTCTCGGAGTTGCGCGCACCAGCTATGAACAGTACCTCGGAGGGAAGTAATGTCGAACAAGATCGGAAACCAAACTACGGAAGCGCGCGAAGAAGACGTTACGGCGCTTTTGGAGCACGAGCCTGAAGTCATGAAACCGGACGTAGCAAGTGAGAGTCTTCAGAACCCTTCAACCACTCGCCGCAGGAAAACGCTCCTGATCTCCATCGCAATCGTCATTGTTGCTGTGATCGGAGATTACTTCGTTCGCAGTGCCTTCCTCTACGAAGACACAGACGATGCGCAAATACATGGCCACGTAATGCCCCTTAGCGCCCGCATTAATGGTCAGGTGCAAGAAGTGCGCGTGATTGAGGGCCAGCTAGTGCATGCCGGCGATGTACTCGTAGTCATAGATCCGAAGGACTACAAGATCGCGGTTAATCAAGCGAGGGCAAATCTGGCCGACGCGGAAGCAACTGCTGCCAGTTCGATGTGGAGCGTGCCGGTTACCTCTGCAACGGCCTGGAGCACTCTTGATTCCTCACAGACGGCGATTGACAACGCGGGAGCTGGGGTAAAAGCAGCTGAGCAGAATCTGGAGTCAGCAAAAGCTTTGCTCTTACAGGATGAAGCCAATGCCGAAAAAAGCGACGCAGACCTCGCTCGTTACGCGCAGCTCGTCGCGAAGGAAGATATTTCGCGGCAACAATACGACCAAGCTTTAGCTGCGGCGAAGGCGAATCGCGCTGCTGTTGTTTCCGCCACCGCGGCCGTTCAGTCCTACGAGCAGGCCCTTCATCAGGCAGAAGGAAAGCTCTTGCAGGCGAAAGCCGACCTTCGCAGTGCCCAGACTGCTCCGCAGCAGGTTTCCGTGGTGCGTGCCAAAGCCGACGCTGCCAACGCACAGGTAGATCAACGCAAGGCCCAGTTGGATCAGACTGAACTCGATCTCAGCTATACCATGATCCGCTCTCCCGTGAATGGAATTGTTGGGAGAAAGACTGCGGAAGTCGGCCAGAACGTGAGCATCGGACAAGAACTCGTGGACGTCGTTCCCCTCGACGATGTCTGGGTGACAGCCAACTTCAAAGAAACGCAACTTGAGCACATGAGAGCGGGTCAGCCAGTCGAGATAAAGGTCGATGCGTACGGCCGGAGCTGGAAAGCACACGTAACCAACCTCGGCGGCGGGACCGGTTCCGTGTTCAGCTTGCTGCCCCCGGAAAACGCGACCGGAAACTACGTAAAGGTCGTGCAACGGGTGCCGGTGCGAATCGATTTCGACCGCTCTCCGACACAAGACTTCAACGCTGAAGGACTACTGAAACCAGGCTTGTCAGTCGGGCCCAGCGTGAGGGTCAGATGAGCAACGAGCAAGGCATCACCGCCGACCAGCCAGGGTCGAAACCGAAGGTCAACCCGTGGATCATTGGCGTGGCGGTTTCGCTCGCTGCATTCATGGAAGTGCTCGATACCAGCATTGCAAATGTGGCCCTCCCCCACATCGCGGGCAACCTCGGCGCAAGCAATGATGAAAGCACGTGGGTGCTGACGACCTATCTCGTATCCAATGCTATCGTGCTTCCGATCAGCGGCTTTCTCGTTAGCTGGCTGGGACGCAAGCGCTTTTTCCTGACGTGCATTGTGTTCTTTACTGCCAGTTCCTTTTTATGCGGTATCGCTCCGAGCCTCGGCTTGCTTCTTTTATTTCGCGTAATGCAGGGCGCATTCGGTGGCGGACTCCAACCCATGGCACAGGCGATTCTCGCTGACACATTCCCTCCAGCGAAGCGTGGCCTGGCCTTTGCGCTATATGGAATCACTATTGTCTGCGCGCCTGCCGTTGGTCCCACATTCGGAGGCTGGATCACTGACAACTATTCCTGGCGCTGGATTTTCTACATCAATGCTCCCGTGGGAATTCTGGCTGTGCTGCTGGTTTATCAGTTGCTCCAAGATCCTCCTGATTTATTCCGCGAGAAAAAGGGAGCGGGAAGGTTCGACTACATTGGCTTTGCTCTGCTCGCCATAGGTGTCGGGGCTCTCCAGGTCGCGCTCGATAAAGGACAAGAAGATGATTGGTTCGGATCGCATTTCATCACCACGTTGATCGTCATTGCCGCGGTGGGTCTGGTTTCCCTGGTGATCTGGGAATGGTTCCAGAAGGAACCCATCGTGGACGTCCGTTTGTTCAAGATTTTCAATGTCGCTAGTAGCAACTTGATGTTCTTCGTGCTTGGCGTGGTCCTCTTCAGCTCGACCGTGCTTCTCCCACAATTTCTGCAAACATTGATGGGCTACACGGCCGAAGCAGCGGGCATGGTGCTGTCTGGAGCAGCCATTCTCCTCTTGTTCGTTTTACCGCTGGTTGGCCGACTGCTGGCGCGATTCCAGGCCCGTTACCTACTGGCGTTCGGGTGGATCACACTGGCTCTAGGGATGTATATCTCGTGCAAGCAGCTTGATTTGCTTATAAGTTTTCGGGCCGCTATGTGGATTCGCATTGTGGGTTACCTGCCGGTCGGATTTTTGTTCGTCCCCCTCACGGCTGCCGGCTACGTTGGCCTTCCAAAGCAGAAAAGCAATGCTGCGGCCGGCCTGATGAACTTCATGCGTAACATCGGGCAAAGCGTAGGCACGTCGGCCGTAACTACGTTGATTGCACGCCGAAGTCAGTACCATCAGTCCGTACTGGCCGAATACACGCGGACTCCTCGCTTTAATGCGGCTGTCACGGCGTTAGCGACCCGTCTGACACATGTCGGGCTGGGCGCGCATTATGCGCAGCAGCAGGCGCTCGCCAGAATGTACGCCATGCTAATGGGACAGGCCCAAGCCATTTCCTACGTTGAGGTGTACTGGCTTCTGGCAATTGTTTCCGTATTGATGTTTTTCTTGTCTTTCTTGCTCGCTAAGAACCAACCGGGTGCAGGCGGTCAAGTTGCAATGCATTAACGAGGACGTGATGGCAAAGAAACACGAATCGAAGTGGAATATCGAAGAAATGACCGACCCAGATATATACGACGCAATTCTCTACCTTGAGCCGGATCCACAATACCGGAAGCAGCACAATGACGATACCGCTTTTGTGATTTGCCTCTGCGTGGTGATCCTGCTGTTGGGGCTCTTAGGGTTTATGTGTCTTTACTACCGGTAGGAGGGGCAGTTTTCGGGCAACACTTGAAAATGACATTGAACCCGGCAAGCATTTCGGCGCTAGCGGCCATCTTTGGCTCGCTTACCGGCGCATTGGCTTCCAGTTTGAGCACCTGGATTACCCAACGTCACCAAGATCGACGTGATCTCCTCGCCAAAAGAATTTTTCACCGCGAGCAGCTGTATTCAGACTTCATCAGCGAAAGCGCGCGAGCCGTTGCTGATGCCATCCAACATAGCTTTCAAGACCCGAATAAGCTCATCCCTACCTACGCACTTGTAAGCCGAATACGTTTGAGCTCGTCAAGGGAAGTGCTCACGAGCGCTGAACGGGTCATTCAGCACATTATTAGTACGTATTCGGAGCCAAACCTTACTCCCGACCAAATGCAGTCCAGAGTGGCCGTGCGCGCGGATCCTTTGCGCGAGTTCAGCAATATCTGCCGGGCTGAACTTGAGGCGATGCAAAAGCAACTACGATAACGCGCTCTGGGTACGAAATCGCGTTCAGGCCCTCCGCCCCATGTGTGCTCAAAGTCAGTCTCTCGTCCACTTCAACACTTTCAACACATTCGTCAGCCATGGGACGGATGATTTTGCATTCCACGCTCTAGAACTCAATCACTTAATTCAGAGTGATATTTGGCATGAGCCTTGCCTTCTCCATGAGTGATGGCACGGAAATTCCAAATGGAGATTGCAGCTATGGTTCAAACTCGATCTCTGTCGCCTCTGCCGCGAAATGCTCATTCTGTTCCCTTCGTCGAGTTGCGACAGTCACTTGCCAGTCAAGTTTCCGCCATCTCGCTATTCGTGGATCAACTCATGCGCTTCATTCTGAAGTTTCGAAACGCAGATGGAAGTGAGACCGACATCGAGATGGCCCTGCACGAGGCCCTAGTAAATGCCGTGATGCACGGCAATGGTGAGAACTCTTGCAAGCGCGTGTACGTCACGTGCCGCTGCTACGTTGACGGAGAAGTCTCGATCACAGTTCGGGACGAGGGACACGGCTTCAACAGCGAGACAATACCGGATCCCACAAGTCCAGAAAACCGGATGTTCACGCACGGTCGCGGAATCTACCTGATGAAGACGTTAATGGACGAAGTCTCTTTCGAAGAAGGCGGCGCGGTTGTCATGATGCGGAAGAAATCTAACGCAAGCTCAGCCGAACAGAGGAAACCATAATGACGAGGACATTCTCAAGGTTCGCGCATGCAATACTTCGAGCCGGAGCCCTCGTATGCGTGCTTAACAAACCGACGAGAGTGCATTATGTTGATAAATGAGGAGCCCGATTGGAATATCGAAGACCTAACCGACGTCGAGATATATGCCGCGATTCGCTATCTTGAGCCTGAGTCGCAATGTCCGAACGAGGGGAATAACGATTACGGAGTTGTGATCTGCGTCTGCTTGGATATCGCCCTGATAGCCTGCCTAGCGTTCCTCTGGTTCGACTAAAGATAATAAGCGTTTTTCGTTATATATCCCAGATGCACCTGCCATTTTGAAAGAATGAAATTAGTCCGTCTTCACTGATTTTGAGTACATTTCCAAATCGTGAAGCAGAGATGGCCGCGGTAGTACGACCGCCCTCGATGGTCTCGGGAAACACATCGGTCAAGTCCGGGTGTCGTAGGATGGCCCCGAAGGCGAGCAGGTTGGATTGAGAATCCAGAACGATTCCTCCGTCGATCCTGGCCACAGTCTCCAGCACGGCACTCGGGACATCCATGATGCGCTTCTGGTGCAACAGGTAATGAAATTGGTCTTTTGCGCCTGCGACCGCGTGTTGGCCATGATTGGGAAGTGACGTAAGTAAATCAGTCCGCGAGACAAGGCTTGCGGCCATCTCTGGGTCGTCCAGCACAACCAACAAGCCACCGCGACGATCCTCTGCGAGATTCAAGGCGGTAGTAAACAAACGTTCTGCCAGTTCTGTGTCGCGGATGGCCTCCTTCCAAAGGTCGTATTTACGCTGGGCGTCTGTAAGTCTCCATCGGCCATCCAGGAAGTGGAAAACCTGAACGCCGTCAGCGAAGATCTTCATCTCTCCGTTGGGAGTAAGAATCATGCAAACATGTCCGCCGCACAGGGTCGCCCTCGCGTGCGTCTTATACCTCGCCGGTGGTGGGACGGGAAGATTAGTGTCGGCGAAAGGGCGAGCCCATTCCTCGACATCGACGATTTCTGCGAGGAATCCATTCTGGTCTACCAGCGCGAGTGTCTGCAGCCCATCACAGAGACGATAGAAACTGCGAATTGAGGTGACCGCGGGAGAATAGCGCAATGCGCCGACAGGCGTGACCGGCGGCTCATGGCACGGATCGGGGTATTTGCCGAATAGCAGCGCGCCCGTCGAGATACGCCGGTTTTCGTATGTGCTAAGAGAGCTGGTCCGAAGAACTTCAATCGTATCTTCTACCCGGTCTGGCCCTTGCCAAATTTCCTGCGCGTATGGATCGCCATCAATGCAAGCTGAAACATATCGATCCTCCGGGAGTCCACGAAAAAGCTCGAACCGTTTTTCTACGCGATCGGTGTCCGCGATCGTCCTGTAGCGAGAGTCCAGGACGGCTCCGATCCCTTTCAACAACTTTAGTTCTTCAGTGGAGAAGGGTTCGTTGCGAGTCAGGGAGTAGCGAGATCCGAGCCAACACAAGTCTAATGAGGTCTGATCAGAACTATTGGTCATGCCGCAAGCGGCAGGCTCCAGACCCGTTTCGATCGCTTGCAAGTTCGCCGAAGGAAAGAAGTAATTGATTCCGCCTTCGACGAGTTTTCCGTAGAGGCCATCGATAAAAGCAGGAGCACGAGTCCGTTCTGGCATGAGAACGATCCGACGAGTCAGGATGATTTCCTTAATCAGATGATGACAAACGAGTAAGCGACTCATGGCCTTGCTGCAACTGGGCGGTTACGTTCTCTTGCGGATCACGCGAATAGTGGAGCAAGACAATTTCTCGGGATCGCTTTCGAATTGCCAGATTGTTCAAATCAGTTTTCGAAAACTGGGACTGAAGCCTATTGCCGTCAAGAACTTCTCTACTCCGGGCAAGGACACTCACGTTGTAGGCTGTTGTTTGCTGGGCAATTACTTCAAGCCTGTAGGTTCCGGTCACAGGCCCGCATACCTGGAGTATTCCTCGGCAGGTATCCGCACCGCCCAGATCGTCGCAATTGACGTAACCTTGCGCCACCGGTAATGCATCCCAGGCGCGTTTGGTAAGCGGGTCAAAGCCAATCCTGCGTCCACGAGGATCGGTCAATACCACACCTATATTGGGTGGGCCATTGTTATCGGTACGGAAGTCAATATCGAGCTCGCCCAGTGAAAAGCAATCCTCAGTATCGTCGGGATCTACATCGTCCATGAAATCGTGAATGCGCGCATCAGCCAACCTGGAGACGTGCACGAAATTAGCGTGGCTCAGCTCAGGCCGCGGGATGATCACCATAATAAATGTGAGTATGTTCACAATTCTGCAATTCAACACATTCGCTCCCATGCTTGCCCTGTCAAGCAGCACATTGCGTTCGGTGCAGTTCTTCGAGTTCGACCAATTCTTCGATTGAGCGTGCCAGAATCGAAAAACCACAGGACGCACACTTCGATTCCAGGAAGAAGACGTGATTCTTCACGACGGGATTCCGTGTAAAGTCGTACTCTTTAAATTCCACACGCTATTCCTTTGACCAGACCACTTCGTGGCGTAGCGCAGGCGAACCCAGCCCCTTTCTCTCGGCCAGCTCGTTCGCTCGACTCGAATGTCGCAATCCATTTGCCAAGAAATCTCACCGCCGAGATTCGTTCCTCTCTTCGTTTTCTCAAGCGATTAGGCGTATGCCCGCCACTCTCTTAGCGAATTCGGCTGTCGAGTAATTCGGCTGTCTCGACACTTTCGACCTCTTCGACATGGTGCGTGGCGGACGGCCAGAAAAAGTCGTTCATTCGGCGAGGTCTAGCAACGTCCCGGCTTTGGCATGCAAGTTGCGTTTGCGAAATATGGCAGATGGGTCACCTTCCTAGTGGAGATGACGGATTGGAACGAAGGAAATGGAATCGCCTGACTGACGCGCCTGACGAGCGGACGACCTTCGGGCCACATACACAACTAGCCGAGCAGCGTCACGGCTCAGGCGCGTCAGCGAAGCGATTCAGGGAAAAATAATGATAAAGCGGACATGTGCAGGATTAATGAGTGCGGTGTTGCTGCTGAATGTACTGGGCTGCAACAACAGTAAGGGTGCGAGCTTCGGCCCCGCCTCCGCCGCCGGTGGTCGAAGTCGCACCTGTCGTTCAACGGACCGTGCCCGTTATAGGCGAGTGGGTAGGAACGACTGAAGGATATGTCAACGCGCAGATTCAGCCTCAGGTGAGCGGTTACCTGATTCGTCAGGATTATCGGGAAGGGGCATACGTCAAGAAGGGTCGAGTTCTTTTTGAGATCGACCCCCGCCCATTCCAAGCAGCGCTCGATCAAGCTAAAGGGCAACTGGCACAGGAGGAGGCGCAGGTGGCCAACGCTGACCTGAACGTAAAGCGCGACATTCCGGAGGCGGAAGCTCACGCCATCCCCCAGGGTCAGCTTGATACCGACACGCAGTCGCTCCGCGGGGCGAAGGCAGCAGTCGAGGCCGATCAGGCGGCAGTCGAACAGGCTCAGTTGAATTTGGGCTACACGAGAGTCGTTTCGCTGGTCGACGGAATCGCCGGAATCACTACGGTGCAGGTGGGCAATCTTGTGGGCCCATCCGCGGTGCTCACCTCGGTTTCACAGGTCAATCCGATCAAAGTTTATTTTCCAATCAGTGAACAGGAATATCTGCGCATGGCGGATGGCGGCGCTCAGCACAACGTGGACTGGTTGACACACGCTTCGCGAATTCAGTTGCAGATGATTCTGGCAGACGGAGGCGCAGCTCAGCGAACGCCTAGCACTCGTGCAGCTTTACCAGGCTCTCGGCGGCGGATGGCAGCAGTAGTGGCGAAATGACAAAAGATTTTGGAGAGGTAGACGTAAAGAAAGGCAGTTTGACAATGAAGACGAAGTTATTTGTTTCGATACTCGTATTGGTTAGTGTCGTGCCAGGTGCGCTTGCGGCTGGCGCCGAGGGCGAAACGAATGTTCACACTGGAAGCGGTCAATTGCTTGTTACTCCCGTTGAGGACTCAGCGTCCCCGAATGTGCAAACAGATCCCGGTGTTCTGGCGAACGATCCGAAGCAAGCGTCGCAGGACTTTGACTCTATATTGATTGCAATTACGGAGAAGTTCTCTGGCACGCTTGCTGCTATTGCCGACGCTATTAAACGTGGCGAACTAACCACAGATCAGGGGAGAGAGATAAGTGCACAGCAATATCAGCTGGTCCAAATGCAGTTTGAACTGGTCAGTCTGTGGCGTGAAATGGAGGAACAGGATTCGGCGAACATTCCAACGCTTCAGGCCAGCCCGGATCTCACGCAAGAAAACGAAGCCGTGGTGGTGGCGTTGCCCTTTTCATCGTTGCAACTCAACCCTTCCATGGCTGAGTACCTCGGTTTGACGCCATCCCAAATTGACGCTATCCAGCAAGTGATGGTGCGGGAACAACATAGGCTTGAGCCTTTGATGTCACAGTTTCGAATTACACGAGAGAAGTTTTTTGCAATCGGCAGTGAGCGCATGAGCGAGAGCGAGATGAAGAGCCTGGCTGACACGGAAGCAACTGTGTTGGGAAAATTGATCGTCGCCAACGCTCGCATGCAATCCAAAATCTACAAGATTCTAAGCCCCGAGCAGCAAAAAAAGATCAGCGATTTCGAACGAACGCAGAGGACAGGCCACGATGCGCGTTAAGTAGAAGCGCCTAATTGCTGCTCCAAGCCCTCGATCTTGGTCTCCGCCTCCTGCAAGAGATCATAGGTCGGCTGCGATGGCACCTGCATGACAAGTTCGCCTTAATGCCGATCTTTATCTATCAGCGGACTCGGGACGGTAATCCGGTACACGGCTGGGATCAGTGGGTATCGTTCGGCGGGCGCCCGGAGGTCTTCTTTACCAAGTATCTGTCGTTGGCGTTCGAGGGAGGCTTCGACCATACTCACAGCAGCACTGGCCAATTCGACGGCTGGCTGCGCAAATTCACCATCGCGCCTCAAATTGGCGCTGGCCGCCAGTTCTTCAGCCGCCCAGTGCTCCGCGCATTCTTGACTTACGCGAATTGGTCCGATGGACTGCGCGGATTAGTGGGCGGGATTCCCTTCCAGAATCGGACGGACGGCCTTACGTATGGAGTGCAAGCGGAAACGTGGTGGTAGAACCAGAGGTCAGAGAAATGGCGAGTCCAGAAATGACAACGAGCTCATCGGCAATACAAAATGCTTCGCCGGTTACGATTGCTGAAAACTACACACGTCCACTCGCTATCGTCACCACATTGTTTTTCATGTGGGGTTTTATCACTTCTCTGAACGACATTCTGGTGCCGCACCTGAAGTCGATCTTTGAACTCAGTTACGCGCGAGTGATGCTGATCCAGTTTGCGTTCTTCTCGGCGTATTTTTTGTTTTCGATTCCATGGTCGAAGATCGTGAACGCGATTGGTTATCAGAAGACCATGGTGGCTGGCTTGCTGAGCATGGCCGTGGGTGCGTTTTTGTTTCTGCCGGCCGCGTCCTTTGCGTCGTTCCCGCTGTTTCTGGGGGCGCTCATTGTTCTTGCAGCGGGCATCACCGGTCTGCAGGTAGCGGCAAACCCGTACGTGGTGGTTCTCGGCAAACCGGCAACGGCCTCGAGCCGGTTGGATCTGACGCAAGCCTTTAACTCGCTCGGCACCACGATCGCTCCAAAACTGGGAGGGCTGCTGATCCTCAATGCGGTGCCGCTCGCGATTGAAGAGTTACGCCAGCTTTCGCCGCAGGCGCTGCATCTGTACCGCGTGCAGGAGGCTGCCTCGGTGAAGATGCCATACATCGTAATCGGTGTCGCGTTGTTGCTGCTCGCCGTTCTGATCGCGGCGTCCAAGCTGCCGAAGATCCAACATGTGGAATACCGTCCAGGAGAAAAGGTCAGAGATTCAGTCTGGAGACATCCAAATCTGATCTTCGGCGCACTCGGAATCTTCGCGTACGTGGGCGCAGAAGTCTCCATCGGAAGCTTCCTGGTGAACTATTTCGGCCAAGCGGACATTGCGGGTTTGTCCGCAAAGACTGCGGCAGGTTACGTCTCGTTCTACTGGGGCGGCGCCATGGTAGGGCGCTTTCTCGGAGCGGCGGTTTTGCGCAGGATTAAAACCGGGCACCTCCTGGCCATATGTGCGCTCTGCACGGCAGCCCTCGTCGTCATTTCCATGTTAACCAGCGGGCACGTCGCCATGTGGAGCATTCTTGCAGTTGGATTCTTCAACTCCATCGTGTTCCCGAGCATCTTTAGTCTTGGAGTGGCCGAGCTTGGGCCTCTGACGGGAAATGCATCCGGCATTCTGAATATGGCTATCGTGGGTGGTGCAATTCTGCCGCTTATTCAAGGGGCGATTGCGGATCATATCGGCATTCACCACGCATTCTTTGTGCCCGTGATCTGCTACTTGTACATCTTGTTCTATGCATTGAACGGATCGAAACCAAACAGTGAACGTTACGTCAGCGCTTACAACTGACTTAGGAGTTAGCGATGCTGATTGCAGGCGACATCGGCGGTACAAAAACAGACTTGGCGATCTACTCGAGCAAATCGGGGCCGCACGCACCACTGGCTGAGACCGAAGTTCATAGCGCCGACTATCCCAGCCTGCAGGCCATGGTCGCAGAGTTTCTCTCGCGGGCAAAAATGTCGGTCGACGTTGCCTCGTTTGATGTCGCCGGTCCAGTGATCGACGGGCACGTGAAAACAACCAACTTGCCCTGGGTGATGGATGAAAGCTCGCTCGCCAGGGACTTGAATCTCAAGTCCGTCCACCTTATGAACGACCTGGAAGCGGTGGCGCGGGCAGTGCCCGTCTTGCGTGCACTCGACCTGCTTACACTAAATAAAGGAGAGGCAGTTCTGAACGGCCCCATCGCAATCATCGCGCCGGGGACGGGTCTGGGTGAATCCTTTCTCACCTGGGATGACTCACAGTATGTGGCGCACAGCTCCGAGGGTGGGCACTGTGATTTCGCGCCGACAGAGGAGCGGCAAATTCGTTTGCTTGAGTACCTGCTGCCGCGTTTCGGTCACGTCGGAGTCGAGCGTGTCTGTTCCGGAATCGGCGTTCCCAACATTTACGAATATCTTCGCGATGAAGAGAAAATAACGGAAAGGCCCGAAGTTGCTCAATCGATCGCGTCCGCCAAAGATCATACGAAAGCAATCGTGAATGCCGCCGTTGACCCGCACAATCCAAGTGAATTGTGCCGGGCGACCGTCGAGATGTTGGTTTCGATTCTCGCCAGCGAAGCGGGCAATCTGGCGCTGAAGGTTCTTGCGACAGGCGGTATCTACATGGCTGGCGGCATCGCCCTGCACCTTTTGAGCGCGCTGCAGGAATCGCAGTTCATGCAGACGTTTACAAGAAAAGGCCGCTTCAAAGACCTGATGGCACGCATGCCCGTTCACGTCATCACGACACGCGCGGCGTTGGTAGGAGCTGCGACCTACGGACTTGAGAACCTGAAAAACCATAAGGAGTAGTACATGAGCAACAGCTTCCCTATCGTCTACCTGGCCCGACACGGCGAAACGGCTTGGACAGTCACCGGTCAACACACCGGTCTTACTGATCTGCCGCTCACTGACCGCGGGGAGCGCAATGCGCGACGGCTGGGAGAACGCCTGAGCGGACTCAAGTTTGCGAAAGTGTTCACCAGCCCCTTGCAGCGCGCCATGCGGACATGTGCGCTGGCCGGGTTCGGATCCGTAGCTGAAACTGGCCGAGACTTGGTCGAATGGGATTATGGCGAGTACGAAGGCCGCCTCACGGTTGACATCCTGCGAGAACGTCCGGACTGGCAGTTGTTCCGCGACGGCTGCCCGGGCGGCGAATCGCCGCAGCAAGTCGCTGCGCGGGCTGATCGCGTAGTGAGCCGCGTGCGCGCGGTGGCTGGAGATGTTCTGCTTTTTTCCAGCGGACATTTTCTCCGAGTGTTGGCCACACGCTGGATCGGGATTGAGCCAATTAACGGCAGATCTCTCGTGCTGGGCACGGCGAGCCTGAGCGCACTGAGTTACGAGAACAGCCCGTCCCAGCCCGCGATCCGGCTGTGGAACGATACCAACCATGTGCTCACGTCCAATTCACAGGAAAGCTCGCCGGCTCACGAGTGCGAACTTACAACCCACGAGGTGACGCGATGAAAGCAACACGACTGCTACACGACGAGGGCCAGAGTCTCTGGCTAGATAACATCACCCGCGAACTGCTGGACAGCGGTACGCTTAAACAATACATTGACGACCTGTCGGTCACCGGACTCACTTCGAATCCGACGATCTTCGACCACGCCATCAAGAATAGCGCGACGTATGACTCGGCGATCAGCGAGAAGTTAAGCAAAGGCAAGTCGGGCGAAGCGCTCTTCTTCGAGCTAGCCATGGAGGATCTCACTCGGGCCGCAGATCTCTTTCGACCAATTCATGAAAGGACGAATGGAGTGGACGGATGGGTTTCGCTGGAAGTATCTCCACTTCTTGCGTACGACACGGCCAGCACGCTCGCCGCAGCCAAAGAACTGTTTGCCCGGGCGAATCGTCCCAACCTGTTAATCAAGATTCCTGGTACCAAGCAAGGAGTCCCCGCAATCGAAGAAGCGATCTTCGCCGGAGTGCCAATTAACGTCACTCTGTTGTTCTCCCGTGAGCACTACTTGGCCGCGGCCGAAGCATTCTTGCGCGGCATTGAGAGGCGCATCGAGGCAGGCCTGAATCCCAATGTCGGTTCCGTGGCATCGGTGTTTGTCAGCCGCTGGGATTCCGCTGTTGCCAGCAAGGTGCCTGAAGAACTACGCAACCAACTTGGCATCGCCATCGCTAAACGCACCTACAAAGCAGCCAGCGCTCTTCTCAGCTCGCCGCGCTGGCAGCGCGTTTACAACCTCGGTGGTCGTCCGCAACGGCTGTTGTGGGCCAGCACGGGAACCAAAGATCCAAAAGCTTCAGACATCCTCTACATCAAGTCCCTGGCTGCGCCCTTCACTGTGAACACCATGCCGGAGGCCACATTGAAAGCCCTAGCTACTCACACTGAATTGGGCGAGTTGCTGCCGCCCGACGGCGGGAACTCCGATGAAGTGCTGGGGCAGTTCGCCAAAGCAGGCGTGGACGTCGATGCTTTGGCCACGCAGCTTCAGGATGAAGGAGCCGAGTCCTTTGTAAAGTCGTGGAACGATTTGATGGGCGTGATTTCTTCTAAGAGTGCGTCGCTTGACAAAAGCGCCACCCTGAAAGCAGTCAGTTAAAGAGGAAACAAGCCGCATGACGCTCGTTCAGACTAAGCACGTAGAGACGAAAGGAGCATGAGCATGGCAGCACACGTTCAACCCCTGGCAAACCGGCCAGCCACCAGAACTCCAGCATGGGACGCACTCGCGTCGCACTACAAGAAGGTTTCAAAGCTGCATTTGCGTCAGCTTTTCGGAGACGACCCGAAGCGCGGCGAGCGGATGGCAGTCGAGGCTGCAGGCTTGTACCTCGATTACTCCAAGAACCGCATTATCGACCAAACCCTCCGGCTCCTTCTTCAACTCGCAGAAGAATCCGGTCTTCAGGCGCGAATCGATGCCATGTTCGGCGGCGAGAAGATCAATATCACAGAGAAGCGGGCGGTCTTGCACGTGGCCCTGCGCGCCCCTAGAGGGGCTTCGATTCTCGTTGATGGAAAGGACGTGGTGCCCGAGGTTCATTCGGTGCTCGACAAGATGGCTAATTTCTCCGACAGGGTGCGGAGCGGGGCGTGGAAAGGTCATACCGGAAAACGCATTCGTAACGTCGTCAACATCGGGATTGGCGGCTCCGATCTCGGGCCGGTCATGGCCTACGAAGCGCTCAAGCACTACTCCGAGCGCGACATGAGTTTTCGCTTCGTCTCCAACATTGATGGAACCGACTTCGCTGAAGCGGTACGGGACCTCGATCCGTCGGAAACCCTGTTCGTCGTCTCTTCGAAAACTTTTACGACGCTCGAGACGATGACGAACGCCCATACGGCCCGTGCCTGGTCACTCGCGGGACTGGGAGGCGATGCAAGTTCGGTGGCAAAACATTTTGTCGCGGTGGCAACAAATGCCGCGGAAGTGGCGAAGTTCGGTATAGACACCGCTAACATGTTCGAATTCTGGGATTGGGTCGGTGGCCGCTACTCAATGGATTCGGCAATCGGCCTTTCGACCATGGTCGCCATCGGTCCGGATAATTTCCGCAGCATGCTGGATGGCTTCCACCAGATGGACGAGCATTTCCGCACGACCCCCTTCGAGGTCAACCTGCCGGTTCTCATGGGCCTGCTCTCCGTTTGGTACAACGACTTTTTCGGCGCACAGACTGTCGCGGTCTTGCCGTACGAGCAGTATCTGAAGCGTTTCCCGGCATATCTGCAGCAGTTGACGATGGAGAGCAACGGAAAACACATCACACTTGACGGTGAAATAGTCGCCCACGATACCGGCCCCATCTACTGGGGAGAACCGGGAACAAACGGGCAGCACTCGTTCTACCAGTTGATCCATCAAGGGACACGGCTCATCCCTTGCGACTTCATTGCATTTGCCCAGCCGCTGAATCCGGTTGGCCGGCATCATGACATGTTGCTAGCTAATGTTTTCGCTCAGACTGAGGCACTTGCGTTCGGCAAAACACCAGAGCAGGTGAAGGCGGAGGGCACGCCGGACTGGCTCGTCCCCCACCGCGTCTTCGAAGGCAATCGGCCGTCGAACACGATCCTGGCTGAACGGCTCACGCCGGACACACTGGGCAAGCTCGTGGCGCTCTACGAGCACTCTGTCTTCACACAGGGCGTGCTCTGGAACATTGATTCGTTCGATCAGTGGGGCGTCGAACTCGGCAAGGTTCTGGCACAGCGCATTATTCCGGAACTTGAGAACAATCTCGAACCTGCACTCAACCACGACAGTTCAACCAACAGTTTGATTCGTCGCTACCGCAAACACAAGGAGTCGCTATGACAGCACTTGGCTTTAATGAATCTTTATATATCCTGCCGTTCGATCACCGGGGATCATTCCAGACCAAGATGTTCGGGTGGAGCGGCACGCTCAGCCCAGAGCGGACGGCTGAGATCGCCGCTACCAAGCAGGTGATATATGACGGCTTTGAAGCGGCGGTCAAAGCTGGCGTGCCCAAGCAGAAGGCCGGCATCCTCGTCGACGAGCAGTTCGGAGCTGCCATTCTTCGCGATGCCACGGCGCACTCCTACACGAGTGCCTGCCCGGCCGAGAAGAGCGGCCAGGAGGAGTTTGACTTCGAATACGGTGAAGAGTTTGCCAAACACATCGAGGCTTTCAACCCAACTTTCTGCAAGGTCCTGGTGCGATATAACCCAGAGGGGGATCGCGCTCTAAATCGGCGGCAAGCGGCCCGTCTACGAAGGCTCTCTGAATACCTGCACAATGACGGCCGCAGCCGATTCATGTTCGAACTGCTGGTACCACCGGAGAAGGCACACCTCGATCAGGTCAAAGGAGACAAGAAGGCCTACGATCTAGAGATTCGCCCCCGGCTGATGGCCGAGACCATCCAGCAACTTCAGGATGCGCAAGTTGAGCCGGACGTCTGGAAGATCGAGGGACTCGACCGCAGGGAGGACTGCGAGAAGATGGTTGCGGCTGCGCGTCGGGGTGGACGCGACAAAGTCAGTTGCATCATCCTGGGCCGGGGAGAAAACGACCAGAAGGTGCGCGAGTGGTTGACTACGGCCGCCACCGTGCCGGGTTTCATCGGCTTTGCAGTGGGCCGGACTAGTTTCTGGGGGCCGCTCGTTAGCTTGCGGGCGAAGCAGATCACGCGCGATGCAGCTGTCGCGGAGATTGCCCGACGTTACCTGGAATTTGTGAATATTTTTGAGAATGCCCGCAGTAAGACCCGAGCTGCGTGAATCAGTAATGGAGGTTTGCAGTTCAAGCGGCAGGTGTGTGGCCCCGTGGTGACACCCAGGTAGCGCAATGACCCAAACGATTCTGCGATTATTTTCAGAGGAGGAGCGCTTATGCAACTTGGAATGATAGGGCTCGGAAGAATGGGCGCCAATATGGCGCGACGGCTGATCAAGAAGGGACACGACTGCGTTGTGTTCGACAGGTCGCCAAAAACCGTAAGCGAATTGGTCCAGGAGAACGCGGTGGGTGCGGCTTCGCTTCCGGACCTGGTGAAAAAACTCGAGAAACCGCGGGCGGTGTGGCTGATGGTGCCCGCAGCGGTCGTTGACAACACAATCGCTGACTTGCTGCCCGACCTAGAGGCGGGCGACATCCTCATTGACGGCGGAAATTCTTACTATGTTGACGACATGCGCCGCGCACAAGAACTCGCACAGAAAAAAATCCACTACGTGGACGTGGGCACGAGCGGCGGTGTGTGGGGTCTGGAACGCGGTTACTGCATGATGATTGGCGGGGAAAAGGATGTGGTTCAGCACCTCGACCCGATCTTCTCGACACTCGCGCCCGGCATGGGGGACATAGCGCGCACGCCCGGTCGCGAGAAGCTCGATGGCACCGCCGAACAAGGCTATCTGCACTGCGGTCCCAATGGCGCCGGCCACTTCGTCAAGATGATCCACAACGGAATCGAGTACGGAATCATGGCAGCCTACGCCGAAGGCTTGGGCGTTCTGCGTTCCGCCAATGTTGGAAAGCAAGAGCGCAAGATTGACGCTGAGACTACACCGTTGCGCGACCCCGAGCACTACCAGTACGACCTGAATCTGCGGGATGTCGCCGAAGTGTGGCGGCGCGGCAGTGTCATCGCTTCGTGGCTGCTGGATCTCACCGCGGCCGCCTTGCTCCAGGATCCAAACCTCTCGAAGTTTGCAGGCCGAGTTTCTGACTCCGGCGAAGGCCGCTGGACAATCAAAGCCGCGATTGACGAGGCGGTACCAGCGCCAGTTCTCACCGCTTCGCTGTACGAGCGCTTCAGCTCGCGTGGCGAAGCAGATTTTGTGAATAAGCTCTTATCTGCGATGCGCTATGAATTCGGCGGACACGTAGAGAAACCAGCCGAGAAATCAGAGGCTGCTTGAAGGAAGGATTATCCATGACCAATTCCCACTCAGACGCGCTCGTTTTCTTCGGCGCCACCGGCGATCTGGCCTACAAGAAAATATTCCCTGCGTTGCAGGCGATGGTGAAACGCGGACATCTTAATGTGCCCGTCGTCGGCGTGGCCAAGGCTGGTTGGAATCTCGATCAGCTTCGGGCGCGGGCGCACGACAGTCTTGAGAAGCATGGTGGAGTGGATACTGCGGCGTTCGAAAAGCTGTCCGGCTTGCTGCGCTACGTTGATGGCGATTATCAGGACCCGGCAACTTTCGCGGCCCTCCGCAAAGAACTAAAGGACGCACATCGTCCAGCGCATTACCTGGCGATTCCACCTGTTTTGTTTGAAACCGTCGTGGAACAGCTGGCGAAATCGAATTGTGCCAGCGGTGCACGGGTCATCGTCGAAAAACCCTTCGGGCATGATCTGACCTCAGCCCGGGATCTGAACAAGGTCCTGCTTGGGGCCTTCGACGAAGCAGACATCTTCCGTATTGACCACTACCTCGGCAAGCGGCCGGTGAACAACATGCTGGTCTTCCGCTTCGCCAACGCATTCGCGGAAGCCTTTTGGAATCGCAACTACATTGAGAGCGTGCAGATCACCATGGCAGAGGACTTCGGCGTACAGGGCCGCGGAGGTTTCTACGATCAGACCGGAACCATTTGTGATGTGATCCAGAACCACCTATTTCAGGTGTTGTCGAATTTGGCGATGGAGCCGCCGGTCCGATCCGACAGCGAGTCCGTGCGCGACGAGAAAGTGAAAGTGCTGAAAGCAATTCCGCCCATCGAGGAGAAGAACCTTGTGCGCGGCCAGTTCCGCGGCTATCGCGATGAGCACGGAGTAGCCAAGGACTCGCAGACCGAAACCTTCGCCGCTTTGAAATTGGAGATTAATTCCTGGCGCTGGAAAGGAGTTCCTTTCTACATTCGGGCCGGCAAATGTTTGCCCGTAACCTGCACCGAAATTGTCGGCAAGTTTCGCAAACCTCCTACATTGATTCCTGACAGTGTTTTGACAGAGAACCATCTTCGCCTCCGCCTCAGTCCCGAGGTCACAATTGCCATGGGAATGATGTCGCTGGCCCCAGGTGAAGGACTCTCGCTTCAAACCGGTGAAATGGTAGCGAGCCGGTCTCCGCGTGGCGGTGAGATGGACGCGTACGAGCGGGTGTTGGGAGCCGCAATGGAAGGAGACGCCACTCTGTTCGCGCGGGAGGACTACGTCGAGGAGGCATGGCGCATCGTGGATCCGGTGCTGAAAAAGAACACGCCGATTTATCAGTACGCCTCCAATATATGGGGCCCTGGTGAAGTCGAGCGGGTTACGCCTGCTGGAGGCTGGAGCAATCCGACCGTCGGCCAGGACGCACTATCTGTCGCGAGCCAGGCTGCCTGAGAAATGATCAGACCAAATTCTTATGGAGTGGTCATGATTGAGAGAAGCGCGAGATGAAAATTGAAATCTTTACCGATGCCGACTCGGTCGCCGGCGAGGCTGCAAAGCTCATCGCTGGCGACGCTCGGGCAGCGGTCGCAGCTCGCGGCTCCTTTGTGATGGCTGTCAGCGGCGGCCACACCCCCTGGCTTATGCTTCGCGCTCTCGCACTCGAAGGCGTGCCATGGAACGCGGTGCATGTGGCGCAGGTAGACGAGAGAGTCGCGCCCGCAGGAGATCCTGACAGAAATCTCACGCACTTACGCGAGAGCCTGCTTGAGCACGCTCCCTTGCGCCCCGAGCAGATTCATCCCATGCCGGTGGAATCGCCCGACTTGGAGGCGGCATGCAAGCAATACGCGCAGACTCTACAGGCGATCGCCGGCTCGCCCCCGGTGCTTGATCTTGTTCACCTGGGACTCGGACCGGACGGGCACACTGCTTCGCTGGTGCCTGGGGACCCGGTCCTCGACGTCAATGATGCGGATGTCGCAGTCAGCGGACTCTACCAGGGAAGGCGGCGGATGACGCTGACGTATCCGATTCTCAACCGCGCCCGGCGGGTGTTGTGGCTCGTGACCGGAAGCGAGAAGTCAGGGATGCTGGCCCGTCTGTGTGCCGGAGATGCTTCGATTCCGGCCGGCCGGGTTCGCGGGGATCATGCCCTGGTAATGGCGGATCGCGCGGCAGCGGGCCGACTCGATAACAATTCGAAAGCCGAAGTGGCCTGAGTGGATGCGGATTCGATACTGAGTGATGTGCTGCGGATTAGTTTTCCGAGCTAATAACAAGGAGAGCATATGCGCGTCGGTATCGCCGCCGATCACGGTGGTTTTACCTTGAAGGAGGATCTGCGCGGACAACTTGCTGCAGCAGGTCATGACATTGTCGACTTCGGCGCTCGTAGGCTGGATTCAGACGACGACTACCCAGATTTTGTTATTCCTCTTGCCCGGGCGGTCGCGGCAGGCAGAGTGGAGCGCGGAGTGGCCGTTTGCGGCAGCGGTGTGGGCGCATCGGTCTGCGCAAACAAAGTGCCCGGGGTACGCGCCGGCCTGATCAACGATCACTACTCGGCGCGACAAGGCGTAGAGGATGACCACATGAACCTCATCTGCTTGGGTGGTCGAGTCATGGGGCCCATGGTGGCCTGGGACCTTCTCCAAACTTTCCTAGCAGCCGATTTCAGTCAGGCGGAGCGCCACCTGCGCCGCTTGGGCAAAGTCGCTGCACTGGAAACGAAAGCCACCAGTGAAGTCGGAGGAGAGGCCGCGATTTCGGCGTAGTGCTGCTGCCATCACTGTGCGCCCGCCGTGCTCCTGTTCTTCCAATAGGTTCACGATTAAGAGCAACTGTGGTGCAAGCAAGAAAAGACTTGAACGCATGCCAAGGAGGCAGTCATGAGTACCGCGCTAGCTGCTGTTGAGACCTTAACAGCGGCACAACTTGATCAGCTTTGCGTGAATACCATTCGTACGCTTTCGATTGACGCAGTGCAGCAGGCTAAATCCGGACATCCCGGCACGCCGATGGCGCTCGCGCCGCTCGTCTATACGATATGGAATCGCGTTCTCCGCTTCGATCCACAGAACCCGATCTGGCCTAATCGTGATCGTTTCGTGCTGTCGAATGGCCATGCCTCAATGTTGCTCTGGTCCGCGCTCCATCTCAGTGGCACTCAGGCCGTCAATGCCGACTACGAAACGCTGGGACAGCCCTCGGTCACGCTCGACGATATCCGTCGTTTCCGCCAGCTCAACAGCAAGGCTCCCGGCCACCCTGAATACCACTGGGTCTCAGGAGTGGAGACCACTACTGGCCCCCTTGGCCAAGGTGTCGCGACGAGCGTTGGCATGGCGATCGCTCAGAAGTGGCTTGCCCATCATTACAATCGGCCGGGCTTCGAAATCTTCGATTACAACATTTATGCCGTTTGCGGCGATGGCTGCCTGATGGAGGGCGTTGCGTCAGAAGCGGCATCACTGGCGGGACACCTTGGTCTCGACAATCTCTGCTGGGTTTACGATAACAACCACATCACGATTGAAGGCAGCACGCGCGTGGCGTTCACTGAGGACGTCGAGACACGATTCCTGGCGTACGGTTGGAACGTTTTGCGGGTCGGCGATGCGAACGACCTCGATCGCATCGAACATGCTCTAGACATCTTTCGGAAGACGAAGGGCCGCCCCACGTTCATCGTGTTGGACAGCCACATAGGCTACGGCTCACCAAACAAGCAGGACACTGCGGCCGCTCATGGCGAGCCGCTAGGCGACGAAGAGGTCCGGTTAGTCAAACGCAGCTACGGGTGGCCCGAGGATGAAAAGTTTCTCGTTCCCGAAGGTGTGTACGACCACTTTGCGGCCGGCATTGGCAAACGTGGCGCTGAAGCCCGGCACAAGTGGACGGAGCTCTTCGATGCGTACCGGGTCGAATACCCCGATCTCGCGGTTGAGATCGACTTGCTCGAGCGACGCGAGCTCCCGACGGGATGGGACCGTAACCTTCCAGTGTTTCCAGCCGATCCGAAAGGTATTGCCGGGCGGGATGCGTCAAGCAGAGTGCTGAACGTCCTCGCACAAAACATCCCTTGGTTCCTCGGCGGCTCCGCGGATCTCGGTCCCTCGAACAAGACCCTCCTGACCTTCGCAGGTGCGGGCGATTTTCAGGCCGACAGTCCGGGAGGAAAGAATCTGCATTTTGGCATTCGCGAGCATGCGATGGCCGCGATTACCAACGGACTCTCGCTCTCCAAGCTGCGGCCCTTCGGCGCCACATTTTTCATTTTCAGCGACTACGCGCGGCCCCGGATTCGGCTGGCCGCGCTTATGGAGCTGCCAGCTCTCTTCGTCTTTACCCATGACGCCATGGGCGATGGGGAGGACGGTCCTACACACCAACCCGTCGAGCACCTCGCATCTCTGCGAGCGATACCGGGACTGATCACCTTGCGTCCCGGGGATGCCAACGAAGTACTCGAGGCATATCGCTGCGTACTGCAACTGCGCCATCAACCTGCAGCACTGGCGTTGTCGCGGCAGCCCCTGCCCACTCTCGATCGCAGCAAGTACGCGCCCGCATCCGGTGTCGCGCAGGGCGCCTATGTGCTCGCAGACGCCCCCGGCGGAAATCCTGAGGTAATCATCATCGCCACCGGGAGTGAAGTTAGCCTCGCGGTACAGGCCCACGAGAACCTGCTCAGCGAAGGCATTCGCTCGCGCGTAGTGTCGATGCCTTCGTGGGAGATCTTTGACCAACAGACGCAGGCCTACCGGGACAGCGTTCTCCCACCGAATGTAAAGGCGCGGGTCGCCGTGGAGCAGGCCTCGACCTTTGGGTGGGAGAGATATGTCGGCACCTCTGGTCATATGGTCTGCATGAAGACGTTCGGAGCTTCGGCGCCGCTCAAGGAATTACAGAGAAAGTTCGGATTCGAACCGGACCAGGTGGTCGCGGCTGTGAAGCAGCAACTAGGCAGGAAGTAAGTTGCAGGCACGTGGTTAGGGCCGGCTTAAAATTGCATATCGCGCGAATTTTGGAAAGAGGAAAGGAATCTATATGACTCCGGTAGCGTCCGAGGAATCCGCCAAGGTCTCCGTTTCCACTCAGCCCCTTTCCGCGGAAGAGTTGCGCAAAATGGATGCCTATTGGCGCGCCGCCAATTATCTTTCGGTTGGGCAAATCTACCTGTTCGCCAACCCGCTGCTGCGTGAGCCTCTGAAGCTTGAGCATGTGAAGCCCCGGCTGCTCGGTCATTGGGGTACAACGCCCGGACTGAACTTTATTTATGTGCATTTCAACCGCCTGATCAAGAAATACGATCTCAACGTTATTTACATTTGCGGTCCGGGACACGGTGGGCCTGGCATGGTGGCGAACACCTATCTGGAAGGCACCTACACCGAGCTGTATTCCAGCATTCAACGAAACGAAGAAGGCATGAGAAAGCTGTTCAAGCAATTCTCGTTTCCCGGAGGCATACCCAGCCACGACGCTCCTGAGACACCCGGCTCCATCCATGAAGGCGGTGAACTGGGCTATTCGCTGGCGCATGCTTACGGTGCGGTTTTCGACAATCCCGATCTTGTCGCTTGTTGCGTAGTGGGAGATGGCGAGTCCGAAACTGGGCCTCTTGCGACGAGCTGGCACTCCAACAAATTTCTTAATCCGGCACGTGACGGCGCTGTGCTGCCCATCCTACACCTGAACGGATACAAGATCGCCAACCCTACCGTCCTTGGCCGTCTCAGCGACGAAGAGTTAACTCATCTGTTCAATGGCTACGGATATAAACCTTACTTCGTCGAAGGGCACGAGCCGGAAACGATGCATCAACTCATGGCGGCGACGCTCGACACGATCATCGAGGAAATCCACGCCATTCAGCGCGAAGCCCGCGGCAAGAGATCGCCGAGCCTTCCCGTTTGGCCCATGATCGTCATGCGCACTCCGAAGGGCTGGACCGGACCGAAATTTGTGGACGGCAAGCCCGTCGAGGGCACGTGGCGCGCGCATCAGGTGCCGGTAGCCGATCTGGATACAAAACCTGAGCACTTAGCAATTCTCGAAGACTGGATGAAGAGTTATCACCCGGAAGAGTTGTTCGATCAGAACGGGACGTTAATCGGAGAACTTTCGGAGCTAGCTCCTAAAGGAAACCGGCGCATGGGTTCGAACCTGCATGCCAATGGCGGGCTGCTCGTGAAAGACTTGCTGATGCCGGACTTTCGCGACTATGCAGTTTCGGTTCCCAAGCCTGGCACGGCGACAGCGGAGTCCACCAAAGTCCTAGGCACCTTCCTGCGCGATGTGATGAAGAGGAATCGGGAGCACGCAAATTTCCGCGTATTCGGCCCTGATGAAACTGCGTCGAACCGCCTTGATGCTGTATATCAGGCGACCGACAAGATCTGGATGGAGCCGATTCTCCCGGTAGACGAACACTTGTCTCCAGACGGGCGGGTAATGGAGATCCTGAGCGAGCACATGTGTCAGGGCTGGCTGGAAGGCTATCTGCTCACCGGGCGCCATGGATTTTTCTCGTGCTATGAGGGATTTGTGCACATTGTCGATTCGATGTTCAATCAACACGCGAAATGGCTGGAGGCTACGCACAAGATTCCCTGGCGGCGGCCGATTTCATCGCTGAATTATCTGCTCACTTCTCACGTGTGGCGCCAGGATCACAACGGTTTCACTCATCAGGACCCAGGCTTCATCGATTTCGTGATGAACAAAAAGGCGGGTCTGGTTCGCGTGTACCTGCCACCCGATGCCAATTGTTTGCTTTCCGTCGCCGACCACTGTTTACGCAGTCGCAACTATGTGAACGTGATCGTGGCCGGGAAGCAGCCGGAGTTGCAGTGGCTCGACATGGATGCCGCCGTAGCGCACTGCACAATCGGGCTAGGTATCTGGTCCTGGGCCAGCACCGATCTGGACAGTGAGCCGGACGTTGTGATGGCTTGCGCCGGCGATGTGCCAACACTGGAGACGCTGGCGGCGGTTGATCTTCTTCGCCAGCACTTTCCCGATCTTAAGATCCGCGTCGTTAACGTCGTGGACTTGATGACCCTGCAGCCTCCGAGCGAACATCCGCACGGTCTTTCCGATCGCGAATTCGATTCCATCTTCACTACCGACAAACCCGTGATTTTCGCTTATCACGGTTACCCATGGCTTGTTCATCGGCTGTGCTATCGCCGTCATGGTCACGACAATTTCCATGTGCGCGGATATAAAGAAGAGGGCACTACCACCACTCCTTTTGACATGACCGTGATGAATGACCTGGATCGCTTTCACCTCGCCGGCGACGCGGTGGACCGCATTGCGAAGTTGCACCCCGTCGGCGCCCACTTCCAGCAATTCCTGCGCAACAAACTGGTGGAGCACAAGCAATACACGCGCGCGCACGGCGACGATATGCCGGAGGTAAAGAACTGGAAATGGCTTCACTAATCTGTGAAGATCCTCGTGCTCAATTCGGGTTCCAGCAGCCAGAAAAGCTCTCTGTACGAGATTGGCGAGAATCTTCCTGTTGATTCGCCTGCTCCTCTATGGGAAGGCAAGATTGAGTGGCGTGACGAGGTTGCGGAAGTTGAAGTCAAAAATTCCGGCAGCGTTGTACAAAAGGGCCAGGTAAGAGTCTCGTCGCGGGAGAAAGCCGTTGAGCATTTGCTGGGCACTCTGTGGAATGGCGAGCCGCGTACGGTCACGTCCCCTGCTGAGATTGATGTTGTCGGACACCGCGTCGTGCATGGCGGCCCGAAATACGCCGAACCGGTTCTGCTCACTCCCGAGGTGAAAGCGGGAATTGCTAAAGTTTCTGCTTTCGCTCCGCTCCACAATCGCGCTGAACTCGAAGGTATGGAGGTCATTGAAAAGCTGCTAGGCGCGGTTCCCCAAGTCGCGGTTTTCGATACCGGGTTTCATCGCAGAATGCCGCAGGCTGCGGCTGTGTATCCGGGGCCCTATCAATGGTTCGAAAGCGGCATTCGTCGCTACGGATTTCACGGCGTCAATCATCAATATTGCGCGGCGCGTGCCGCGCACCTTCTAGGACGAAACCTGAACTCGTTGAAATTGGTTACTTGCCATCTAGGAAACGGTTGTTCCCTGGCTGCGATTCATCAAGGCTACAGCATCGACACGACTATGGGCTTTACTCCGTTAGAAGGTCTCATGATGGGTACTCGCTCTGGTTCGGTTGACCCGGGAATTCTCACTTACCTCATGCGCGAAGGTCAGCTCCAGGCCCAGGAGATTGATGATGTTCTAAACAAAGAATCGGGCCTGCTGGGAATCTCGGGCATTTCGGGAGACATGCGTGAGATTCTGGCGTCCGTGAAACGAGGCCATTCACGAGCAAAGCTGGCATTCGACATCTACGTGCACCGTCTGCAGGCCGGCATTGGCGCTATGGTTGCCGTTTTGGGAGGCATTGACGTGCTGGTATTCTCTGCCGGTGTCGGAGAGAACTCGACTGAAGTGCGCGCTGCGGTTTGCAAGCCGCTGATTTTTCTCGGCCTCAAACTCGATGATGCCGCCAACGTGCAGCGCGCCCCTGATGCAGACATCGCAACGCCGGATTCGGCGGTTCGTATTTTGATAATTCGGGCCCAGGAAGACTGGGCGATCGCGAAAGAGTGTTGGCAGCTCACGCAGGTGTTCTCCTAATGAGCATGGCGCAATCGTGATGAATACGCAGGACCAGCTGCGACAGGCAGTCACCGAACTTCAAGGACAGACTTATGGAATCGGCGACTATATGGCTCAATGTGGAGCCAAGGTAGGAGTATAGAGGTGAAAGACCTCTCGGTATGGCTCGACCGGATAGCCCTTCGCTTTCCAGGCCGCCAACCCACCCTTGAGGAACTGAATCCGGGAAAAATGCATGGCCAGAGCTCGATGCAAAATTGCCCGGCTGGTCTTATCACCAGGACAGGTACAGTAAACAACCGCTTCTTTCTCTTTCGGGATCAGTGACGGCGTCTCAAGCACTTCTTTTGGCGGAATCCTCCGTGCGCCAGGGATGATCTCAGGATAGGCCAACAAGTCGAGCGGCTGGCGAACATCAAAAAGAAGTACGTCCTGGTTCGAAGCCAACAATGAGTGGAGCTCCTCCGCCGTGATGCTGTGCTGCTCCAACGCGCGTTGGTCCCTTATGCGTTTCATCCGAAGGACAGCTGGCATGGACAGAAGCGCAATCGCAACGCAAATAGCACTCAGACTCAGCAGCATTGCTATGTTCCTCCTGCGCCCTCTTGATACCAGATTCACTCAGCAGATGGGAAGATTCACGTGGTGTAAGCGCAACCCAGCTGCATCGCAAGCTTAGCCCGAAGCTCGCGCAAACGGGCGATGGGAGACGTGGATTCTAGGCCAAGAAATTCGATAGGACCGCTAGGTTAGGCAATAAGCGTCAGGAGCGTCCTCAGTCTCTGAACTTTTCGCGCCCGGAGTAGCAGCTAGAAGCACGGAGAACGGACGTCGCGTTGATCAGAAAACTGGATGTCGGAATCGTCTCAGAAGCAGTCAATGATAATAAGAAGTCAGGGGATGATCGCGCAGGGAATTCAGGGGTCATGAACCGGTCACGGTTGTTGTTGTGGATCAGCAGTGGACGGCTGAGAGGTTCCACGATGAAGAGCGGGTGCAGCGATTCACTCGGGAAACAGGAATCCACGTCAAGTTCCTTCCCTCTCCCGAGTCGGCTCAGGAACAGCTAGCATTGTAGCGGGAGTTTACTCGGGACAGGCGCCGCGGGTCCTGACGTGTACGGAATCGGTGTAATCTGGCCGGGCATGCTGGGCGAATACTTCGTAGATCTCAAACCGTATTTCGCCGACCAAGTTTGCGCCCAGTTCCCGGCGATAGTGACCAGCTACACCGTCAACAACAGACTGCTAGCCATGCCGCGGACTGCCGGTATCGGACTTCTTTATTACCGGACCGACCTTCTGCGACCGTATGGTTACCGGGCGCCCCAGAACCTGGGACGAACTGGAGATGATGGCGGCCCGGATTCAAGCGGGCGAACGAGCCAAAGTAAGAAACAGTCTGGAGATTTGTGTGGCAAGGTGCCGCTGCTGAAGCCTTGACCTGCGACGCATTGGCATGGCAGACCTCCGAAGGCAGTGGGCGAATTATCGAGGCAGAAGCTACCGTCAGGGTCAATAACCCGCGCGCACTCCTCGGTCACTTCATACACATTAACGCTGGATGTGAGAGCGCTCGCGAGCCGCCACACTGTCATATACGGAACCCGTACACGTCTAGTTCGGTCCGTGTGCCAATATAGACCTTGCCGTTAGCGACGGTTGGCACCATGAACTTCACTGCAACTCCTGCCTGATCTCGATTGTTAGGTGCTTGCGAGCTGTCCCAAAGTTTCTTTGAAAGATCTGTCGCGTCATAGGCGAACAAAACGGCTGGACCGGGCAGAAAGTCAACGTTCGGGTCGCTGTGGCTGGAATCAACCGCCCAGACGATACCGTTCGAGGATCCCTGAGACGAAATAGAAGGTGTTGCTCCGGGGAAATTAAAGGTGAACGCAGAGTGCGAAGTCGGGGACGGACTGAAAAGCCCCGTGGCAGGATTAAACAGTAAACGCTTTAGTTTATCCCCGTGCCCGGCTCCTTGGAGGCTGCCGGCAAAGTAAAGTGCGTTGTGCCAAAAAGCAGGTGTAGAGAAAAAGCCGGTACTGGCCGCAAACGTCTGCACGACATTAATATCCTTTGTCGTACAGGAAGCGCAGAAATGTCCCAGGGAGTCTCGGTTTATCAGGTAAATTCGCCCTTCTTTGCTACCGCTCACCAGGAGGTGCTGGGGCGCAGAGGGTTCATTGGGCAATAACAGAACTCCGCTTGAGCCTAAATCGCCATCATTCATGTTGAGAAAGGCTTGATCGAAAGGGGTGAACCAGTCTGTTACTGCAAGATTGGACGCCGGGCTTAGCCTTAAAACGCTGTCTCCGAAATCCGTGTTCGGCGGTGTATTGGAATCCGCATCGAAGGTGCCATTGCCTGTAGCCAAAAAAAGATTGCCATTGGCATCGATCGCCGGTGCACCACCGGACATCCAAATGCCTCCTCTCTGCCCATCTGAAGTGTCAGTGAAAGCCGCGACTTGCACAAGCGTTCGCGCGTTGTAGCCGATGATCCAACCATGATAGGGATCTCTGTCGCCGTAAGAAGCCCAAGCGACATAAACGACGCCGTTGGCCAGAGCCAGTGCCGACCTTTGCAGCTGCGTCTTCGGGTTGAACGGGATGGTGCCACCGGAAGAATCATAGCCACCCCCGGGTAGCGATGCTGAAATCGTGATGGGGCCGCCGAATTTCTCGGCGCCAGTGGTCACGTCGAGAGCATGCAATCGCTGGTGAAAGCTGCCCGTTGGACCTTCCGAGGTACTAACGATGTACAACGTTTTCGAGCCTGGATCAATAACCGGCGTGCCAGTGACTCCGATTTCCGGTTGGATGACCAGATAAGGTTCTACATCGGGGGCCGGCACCGGCGTTTCTGCCGCCGTACCGCCATGAGCGTTGTCCAGTAAATTCACGTGCCAGATCTTTAAACATGGAATGTGATCGGCATCAAACGCGTAAGCAGTGTCGTGTTCGGTACCCACAAAAACAAGATTGCGGATGGTCCCGCCGATGCTAAGGTGTGGCATCCATAGCGGTTGCGTATAGGCCGCGCCATCGAGAGTGCAGGAAAAGCGCTTTCCGAAAGTCGTCTGACTGACAGTCCGAGGTGATAAGGCGTATTCACGCGTATTCGCGCCATCTCGCGAACGATTGTTATGGTAGGTCAACACTCCACTAAGATCGGTAATCTTGATAGTGGCCGAGCCACTCTTTGTGTTATCGGCAATGCTGTGAGCTGTCACCACGTGGGACCCTGCCTTCGCTGGCGAAGTGTACAGACCTGCCGCAGAGATTTCTCCCACAGTTGCATTCCCTCCGATGACACCGTCTACGGTCCATGTCACGCCGAGATTGTTAGGATCCCCTGTCACCGTGGCCCGGAACTGCTGCTTTTGAGTTGTCACCACCACCTCTGCGAGCTTCGGGCTGACGCTTACGGTGATTTGGGCCAACGCAGTCACTGAAAAAGCGGCCTCAATGAATAGGATGCAAATCCACAACTCTTTTCGATTCATAATTTGACCTCCTCCGAAGCCGGAAAGATGGAGAGTTCCTACGCCGCTGGAACTGAATCGTCAGGCGCGTGGATGTTGCTGATTCAGTGAAGCGGTGCTCGCGCGTTTACCCGCTGCAAGCGCGCAACACGAAATCGACTGACTCAGAGAAGGGCCCTTTATTCATAGAGATTCTCCCTGTGTGTCTAGCTTTTTTCAAATAGTGCCCAGGGACCTACGTGCCGGTCACTGTAGACTCCTGAGAGGCGACTGTCAAAAGGAAGGCTCAGCTGACCGTAGCTTCGAAGTAACAATTCGCTCTCAAATTGGCAGGCAGAAAGAAGTGCGTCTTTTTTCCCTAGTTCTTCGTGCGTAGCCTCTAGTAGGTGAAGTCGTCAATCACCCGGCCAGTAAAGGCGTCGGTCACCATCCAGCCCCTCCGTCGATGCTGCAGCAGCCACGCCGAGGCCTGCGACATCGCGTCCGCCATGTCGTCATGCGCGGCGTTGGGAAACATGGTGATCTGCTCGATGAACGGCTCACTCCAAGCGGCGTTGCGGTCTACAAACCAATCGCCCGCCTGCCACTCGGCGGCGGCGAACATGCGTGCGATTTTTCCGCCCTGCGGGTTGATTTCGATCACGCCCGGGAGGTTGACCTTCAGGCGCTGGACCACGGCCGGTCCGTTCGCCTTGTCCTCGACGAGAACGGCATTGACCCAGCGATGCGCGTCCCGCTGCCGCCGAATCTCGGCTTCGGTCGCCGCCGCGTCCAGGTGCTGGTTGACGACGTTGAGAAGGAATCGCTTGCGACCCTTGACCCCGATGACGACGACGGCCACGTAGTCGGAAGTGGCCAGATCCTTGAAGGCGCAATCGACGGAAATGATCTTGCGGTCGAAGGTGTCGGGCAGCTTCTCGTCCGGCTGGCCGGTCCTGGGAGCAATTCCGCCGTAGTAGCGCACCTCGCTGCGCTTGATCAGATTCCCTTCGAGCGGTGCCGGCCTTTGTG
>QHNQ01000166.1 GCA_003218135.1 Verrucomicrobiota bacterium | reverse complement strand
CTTGGTAAGCGCGATCACTGCCCCCTTGGTCGCTGCATAAAGGCCGTTGCCCGGTACACCTGTGAGGCTACTCGTCACCGACGACTGGTTGACGATCGCCCCGCCGCCGTTCTTCATCATCTGGCGCAGCTCGTGTGACAAGTGATTGCTCATAGTCGACAATGAAAACATTCGTGAATGTGACAGATGAAGCCGTCGTTCAAGCTTTGATGCGCGATGTTGATCGGACGTTGTTGCGGGAAAACCTAAAGCTGACTTTTGAACAGCGCGTTCAAAAGCATTTGCGCGCTGCCCAAATGATGGAGGAACTCCAGCGTGCCGGGATAAGACTGAGGGGCGAGCAAAAAACCGATGGCCGTTGATCTCGCTCAGATCATTCCGCCGCTCGTTAACGGGAAGGTTGATTTCATTCTCATCTGAGGAATGGCGGCAATTCTGCATGGCTCCGCACGCGTAACGCTGGATGTGGACATCGTCTACGACCGTGGCACCCCTAATCTCAACCGACTCGCGGAGGTTCTGCAGCCCCTGAAACCTGCGCTACGTGGCGCGTCGTCAGGATTGCCATTTAAATTGGATGTAACAACGCTGCGCAATGGCTTGAATTTCACACTCGCAACGGATCTCGGTGATCTCGATTTGTTCGGCGAGTTGACGGGCGGCGGAAGTTACAACGATTTGCTGCCACACTCGGTCGACATTGACGCGTTCGGTGTGCGGTTCAAAGTCATCGACCTTGTAACGCTAATTCGAATCAAGGAAGCAACAGGCCGAGCAAAGGACCGGGAAGCGATTGCGGAGCTGCGCGTTCTGCTCGAAGAACAAAGCAAGCATTAGAACCCATCTCATAAACAGGAAAGTGTGCGCTAGGCTCTGGCCGGCGGCTGGCAAGGCGCGACAAAGGAGCATAGCCGAAGCGTTCTGTGACTGAGCAGTGACGCCGCCAGGCGGCGACCAGAGCCTAGCCTGAAGGGTTGCCGATCTTTGCCGATGCAGCCGCGTTGCTCGTCGGTCGAAGATCCATGAAGGATATTCTCCCTCCGCGTCTCGCCGCAGCGCCAAGTCTCTAGCAACGGCCTCCTTCCGGTTTATGAGTTGGGTTCTATAGTTAGACGGTCCTTTTGCCTGGCTCCCGGGACAAGCAATTGTCCCTTCATTTGGTCAGACGAACAACCTCGAGACTCCGGCAAGCTTGACAGCGTGCATCCGAATTCGCCAGCCTCTTAGGCATGCAGATTCCGTCCAAATGCAGAGCGATACTTCTCGAATCTGCGGCAAGTATTTTTGTGGCTTGCAGCGTCGCGGCGAATGAGCAAGACCTCACTACCGCCACTCCAACACCCGAAAGGCAAGCGCTACAGCTGTTGCTCGCGAACGTTTGGAATCCGTCCATTGATCCGACCGGCTGGTGGATGAGCGAGAAATACGATGGGCTACGAGGTTATTGGGATGGCCGTAAGTTATGGAGCCGCAAAGGCAATCTGATTCACGCGCCGGATTATTTCCTCGCGGAGTTGCCTCGCGACATCGCCTTGGATGGAGAGCTATGGATTGGTTACGGGAAGTTCGAAGAGACCGTCAGCATTGTGCGTTCAGAGACGCCGGATGATCGCTGGAAACACGTTCGCTTTATGGTGTTCGACGCCCCGCACGCTAAAGGCACCTTCGAAGAGCGCATGCAATTCCTGCAGGCGACTTTGCCCGAAGGAAACCGCTTCGTCACAGTCGTGGCGCAACAACGCTGCAAGGGCGTGGCCCAACTCCTGGCCGAGCGCGATCGTGTCGTCCGGCTGGGTGGCGAAGGATTAATGTTGCGCCAGCCAGCATCGGCCTACGAAGCGGGGCGCTCGTCCACGTTACTCAAGGTCAAGCTTTACGATGACGCCGAAGCGACCGTCATCGCGCACGAACCCGGCAACGGGAAATACGCGGGCAAGCTCGGTGCGCTCCGTGTGCGGACGGATGACGGCAGAGAATTTTCCGTCGGGAGCGGCTTTAGCGACGCCGAGCGGGAATCGCCGCCGCCAGTAGGGACGGTGATCACCTATCGGTTTCGCGGATTAACGGCCAAAGGCATGCCACGGTTTCCTTCTTTTCTGCGCATTCGCCGCGATTGAAACGTGGAGCCCGCGACCGGCGGAGACTGCAACTTCAAGCGAAACACGAATCACGCATCACGATTCACGAGCGTAGCGACTAATAGTGCGCGCCGACGTATTCCCACATCTGGTGATGCCAGTAGGGCCATTCGTGTCCGCCTTCCGGGCCCCAGTCGTCCAGATGATGTGTGATGCCGCGGTTCCTGAGGATCTCGGACATTCGGTAGGTCGGCCCGCTGTTCTCCCACGGACCACAGCCGGTCACGAGGTGGATGTCGCAACTCGCGTATTGGTGGAGATACCAGGGGTCACTCTGGTTGGCCATATAGTCGACCGGGTTATTGAAGTAGAAATTGTCGTCATACATTCCGTCCATTGAATCTCGCATATCGTAGACGCCCGAGAGCGCGTAGCAGCGCTTCACGTGATCGGGATGTTTGAAGAGCGTGTTGGCCGCGTGAAAAGCACCGAGCGATGCGCCCAGCGTGGCAATCCCGATGCCCGGTGTCTGGCATTGAGAGTCGATGAATGGGAAAACTTCGTTCGCTACATAGGCGTCGTATTGCGCCTGCATCCAGCTCCGATGGAACGGGTGCGCTCCCTTGTTATTGAACGAATCGCTCTGCACGCCGTTGATGCAGAAGATTCGGATGCGCCCCTGGTCGATGTAAGGAGCGAGGGTGCGAATCATGCCCTGACCTTCCATCTCCCACTCGTCGCCGCAGCTCGTCGGGAATGCGAGGATCGGCCATCCGTAGTTACCGTAAATCGCTACGCCCATGTCCCGACTGACACGGTGCGAGTACCAACGCTGATGGTCACGATGCACGCCGTGCGAGGATACCGGGTTTACGCTTGGCCTCAAGCCTGGACAAGACGATGGCTTGATCGGAAAATTTCGGCGATTAAATCAACATGAAGCGATCAAGGTTCATTTCCTTGTTCCGGGCTGCGACGAAGTCGTGGAACGAACTACTCGCGAATTTTTTTGAGTTCGTTCACTCCAACGGTTTCAACTCACCGAGCATAGTCGGGATCAATTCTGTGACAGTCGGATGAATGTGCATGGCGCGCTGAATCACTGTGTATGGCGCGTTGGCGTACATGACGTCGAGGATCGAATGAATTACCTCGTCGCACTCGATCCCCAGGAGCGACGCTCCAAGGATCTTTTTCGTTTCGGCATCCACTAAAATTTTCATGAATCCGTCCGTCTCGCCTTTCTCCCGCGCACGGCCGACTTGCGTCATCGAACGCTTCCCGATCAAAGCTTTCCGTCCCGACTTTCGCACTTCCGCCTCAGTCATTCCTGCTCTGCCCAACGGCGGATCAATGTAAAGGGCGTAAGCCGTGATCCGGTCGCTGACGCGGCGCTCGTCGCCATCTAAAAGATTAGCGGCGACAATTTCATAATCGTTGTATGCGGTATGAGTGAAGGCTCCTCGTCGGTTGCAATCACCCAGCGCGTAAATGCCGGGCACATTGGTGCGAAGTTGATCGTCAACCTGGATGTAACCGCGCTTATCGACTTCAATCCCAGCATTCTCCAGGCCGAGGTCGTTGGTGTTCGGCACGCGACCGACTGCGAGCAGCGCGTGCGAGCCGATGACAGTCTTATCGCCGCTGCTGCAATCAATCTGCACGGCTACTTTGTCGCCGCGTTTTTCAAAGCCGATGCATTCAGCGTCCAGACGAATCTCGATACCTTCGCCTTCGAGAATTGTTTTGATGTTTTCGGAAACGTCTTCGTCTTCACTTTTGATCAGTCGCGGCCCTCTCTCCACAATGGTGACCTCACTGCCGAAGCGGCGATACATCTGAGCAAACTCCAACCCCACATAGCTGCCGCCGATGACGACCAAGTGCTCCGGCAGAAAGTCCACGTCCATCATCGTTGAGTTGTTCAAATAGCTTACCTGATCGATCCCCCGGAGCGGAGGAACAGACGCGCGTCCGCCAACGTTGATAAAAAATTTGTCGGCCTCGAGAAGTTCGTCGACGACACGAACCCGATGAGCGTCGGCAAAGCGCGCGTGGCCTTCGATAACGGTCAGGTTCTGAGTGTCTCTTAGCCACTTCTCCAAGCCCTGGCTGCTCTGACGGACCACTGCGTCCTTACGCATTTTGACTTTTTTCATGTCAACGGCGATCGAGCTGCGAATCATCACGCCATAATCGCCGGCCCGGCGCGCGACATGAGCTGCGCGCGCACTCGCCACTAACGTCTTCGTTGGGATGCAGCCGTTATTGACGCAGGTCCCGCCGAACCGCTTGCGCTCGATAATCGCCACCTTCATTCCTGTGTCCGCCAGCCTAACCGCAAGAGACGGTCCTGCCTGGCCAGTGCCAATAACGATCGAATCATATTTAGTTGCCATCAGACATACCTCCGCTGTTGTTATGTAAAAGTTATCTGCGTTCGGTAGGGATCAGATCTAAAAGCATTTAACATTTGCGCTGTCGCGGACGTGATCTGTGAATCGTTCCGCCTTCGCCGACCAGCCTTCGCGTAAAGCTACGGCGTGTCGAGAGGCTCCGGACGCGACAAGTGAATCGTTCAATCGAAGGCGGGTGAAAACATTGACTTACTGCGGAGCGATGGCTGGCCGTTGCTTTCTCAAAATATATTTCTGAATTTTGCCGGTGGCAGTTTTGGGCAGTTCTTTGACGAAGGTCACACTGTGAGGCGCTTTGAAGTGGGCGAGGTTCGCGCGCGCAAACTCGCGCAGCTCGCGCTCATCGGCGCGCGCGCCTTCGTGGAGAACAACAAAGGCGTGCGGCGCCTCGCCCCAGCGTTCATGCGGGAATCCGACGATCGCTACTTCCTCCACGGCCTGGTGCCTTAAAAGCACGCTTTCGACTTCGACCGAGGAGATGTTTTCACCGCCGCTAATAATGACGTCCTTCAGACGGTCGCGAATTTCGACGTAACCATCCGGATGCACGACCGCGGCGTCGCCAGTATGAAACCATCCGCCGCGTAACGCCTTCTCGGTCGCTTCCGGATCGTTGTAGTAGCCGGCCATGATCACATTGCCGCGGGCGATGATTTCACCCTGAGTAACGCCATCGTGCGGCACATCGTTGCCGTGCGTGTCCACTACGCGCAACTCGCCCGATGTAATTAACTCAACGCCCTGGCGCGCTTTGATCGCGGCTCGTTCGCTGGTCGAGAGCGGCGCGTGTTCCGCGCGGGACTCGCAGACGGTGATAAATGGCGCTGTCTCGGTGAGCCCGTAAACGTGCGTGATGGTCCAGCCGAGATCTTCCTCAAGTCGCTGGATGGTGGATGCTGCTGGTGGCGCACCGGCGGTGATAACGTGGATTCCTTTCGGCGCGACGCGACGGATATTTTCCGGCGCGTTTGCTAACGCAATCAAAACCGTCGGCGCTGCGCACAGCGTGGTGACTTGCTCGGTCTTCATCAATTCGCAGACAGCACGCGGTTCGCATTTGCGCAGGCAGATGTGAGTCGCTCCCGCAGCCGTTACGGTCCAAACGAAAGTCCAGCCGTTGGCATGAAACATCGGAAGCGTCCATAGATAACGATCAGCACAGGTCATTCGAGCGTAGAGGAGCGTGCCGATGGAATTCATCCAGGCATTGCGATGTGTGATCATCACGCCTTTTGGACGCGATGTGGTGCCGCTCGTGTAATTGATTGTGAGCAGATCAGTCTCGTGAATTTCCGGGCGCGCAAATACAGGCGAGCTCGCGTCGATCATAGCTTCATAGTTAAGCCAGCCTTCGGCTTCTCCTGTGAGAGCGACGAAGTGTTCGACCTTGGGAAGCTGTTCGCGAATACTATCGATCGTTCCAAGATAATCGCGGTCTACGCAGACCATGCGCGAACCACTGTGATTGATCAGGTAAACGAAGTCGTCGGTCGTGAGCCGATAGTTTAACGGCACCAGCACAGCGCCGGTTTGTGGGACTGCGTAGAACGATTCGAGCTGCGCGTGAGTGTTCGGTGAGAGATAAGCAACACGATCGCCTGGATCGATTCCAAGTTTCTGCAAAACCGCCGACCAACGATCACATCGATCGAGAAACTGGGCATACGTCCAGCGTGAGTCGCCATCGATTACCGCGACGCGGTCGGGATAAAGTTTGCGTGTGCGGCGAGCAAATTCGAGAGGCGTCAACGGCGTTTCCATTTAAATACGCGCAGCTATGCCCGCCTGGTAAAGCTAGCGGACGAAAAACCCCATCCCGCGATCCGGCAGGAAGTACATCGCTGCTGGCAACGCAATCATGATTAGCGCCAGTGGCGTGTAAATGAACGCCACCACGATAGCCGCGATATAAATGAGAAGGGCGATAAGATTTTTGCGCGCCATTCTTTTGTTCAACCGTTTGAATTCCGGCTCATGATGGTGCCGGCCGATAGACGCGCGCAGGAAGTAAAAGGAAATCGCGCCCGCCGCCGAAACGCCAGCATAAAGCGCGACCGGAAATGGCAGCGCGTGATTGTCGCCGAGATAAACGGTCGCCCACGGGATGAGCGAGATCCAAAAAAGCATATTCATGTTTGCCCAAAGAATCGCGGCATCGACCCGGTCCACGAGGTGAATGAGATAATGATGATTGACCCAGTAGATGGCAATGATGACGAAGCTCAGGACGTAGGCAAAAAAAGTCGGCCACATGCCTGCCAGGGAAGCGGGTGTTGGATCATGCGGCGCCTTCAATTCCAGGACCATGATCGTAATGAGAATCGCCATTACGCCGTCGCTGAACGCTTCAATCCGGGTCGTTTTCATTCGCGCTGACTTTAACACGTGAGCGAACAATGAAGGAAGTCAGGTGTCTGCGAATTTGTTGCTTTCGTTTTTTCTGTTAACGACCGACAGCTCTTCTTCCATGTCGTAGGCTCCCGCTAACTCCATTGTATCCAAATGCCGAACTTGATTAACAGGGCTCGCCGCGGCGAGCGTTTCTACAACAAGCCATGAAAGCGATTGAAGGTTATTACGTTATCAGGCCTGAAGACCTGCACTGGCGACCGTCCAATCTGATGCAAATTCCGAACGCGGATTACTTGGAGCGCTCCGGGAGCGAAAACATGGGTGCGCGGTTGTGGCGCTTGCCACCGAAGAGCGCGAACACGTTGCACAAGCATATTCGATCGGAAGAATTCTACTTTGTGCTTGAAGGCACTGGTCGAATGCGCGTCGGCGACCAAACGTTAACAGTGCCGCGATACGGCGGCGTGCTCGTTGGGCCGAACGAATTGCGCCAGGTGTTCAACGATACTGATGAGGAGATGGTCTGGCTAATCGTCGGCGCCCCGGAGGAGCTGGAGTTTTTGCAAGGTTCCAAATCCAACATGGATCTGTCGGTCATTTATCCCGTTGATCCCAAGCAGTTGCCTGACGAACTCAGAGGCGTGCAATGGCCGCCGAGCAAAAGGAAGAAGTAAGAAGTTCCAGCGCGGGTACGGGTGATGGGGTAATCGGCCAACGCTCAAGTCGACTTTCGGACATACTTGGCATTTTCTCGTTTTTCTGCTGAGATGCCGGCGTTGGAACAGCCTCCAACGCCAAGCACAGGAGCACTCTGTATGACCAAGAAATTCAGTCTGATTCTGATCGTAACCGTCATGAGCAGGAGGGCGGATTCGGCGAGTTCCCACAGCCATTCCTCAGATTGGTTTTCAAGAAGACCGGAGAGTTGAAGCATTGGAGCGCGCTTGGCGGCGGGACGACTGTTGGTGGGAGTAGTGACGGAACCGGGGAACTCAAACTTCAGGACGGGCACGTTGTTGGTAAAGCGAGCGCAGCTGTCGACCCCAGCGCCTTAATTCCGAAGGGATTCGACGTCCGATTTAGTGCTACGCTGGTTAAATCGAGCGAGGAGCTGCCGGCATCAACTGCGAAAAAGTACGGTCCCGCAGCGAACGTGAAGCCGTCGGTGACGGGCGTCTTCAAGGGCAACAGCAAAGAGGCGAAGCTGGCGTATGTGTCGGCACATTGGCGCGAGCCATTCGGTGATAAGCCCTCGATGGTGCTCGTGTTCACTGAGAAGGATCATTCCAAAGATAAGAAGCCCGACTTTAATGCCGGGTTCGGCAAGTTCGGCGGCGCAGTGATCGTCTCGCTGCACGAAGACGGCGACATCTTTGGCTGCGAGGTGGCGCACAGCGCGCTTCAGCACAAGAACTTTAGCTCGATCGGCTCGATTCACACGAATGACTTCACCTTCGAGAATGGCAAGGTGGAAGGTGAACTCACCACCGACGGGCAGCATGATACGTTTGGCGAGACGTGGGAGGTGAAGATCAAGTTCGTTGCTCCGTTAGGTGAGATTCCAAAAGAATACCAGGTTGCCAAGTCGACAGAGACAAAACAAGCGTCGCCAAAATCCGAAGAATCCGAACCGGTTGAGGCAGATAACAGAACGGCGACAAAGCCAGCCGCACCGGGCTTAAATGCCAAGGATCTCGCGCTAACCAAAGATGCGACTGATGTTGAGTACAAGTCTCTCGTGGAGCAAATGAGCTTCAAGAGCAAGTTGCCCGTAAAGAGCGCCTGCGCCGACCTTAGCGCGAATCTGAAAGCGCAAGGATGGGCCAAGGACGGCAATGATCTTATCACCCCGAATTCTTCAATCCTGAATCGTAAGCGCGGTTCCGCGAAACTCACGATCTTCGTCAAGCCAGAGGCCGGCGGGAGCGAAGTGAAAATGATGACGGAAGGCCTGTCCTGGGACGGGCAATAACACCACGGCATGAGCACGAACAAGAACGAAATCGAGATGATGTCCTAGTCCATCGTCGAGTAAGCCTGCAAACGATTTTCAAAAGCTGAGAAATTGAAAGACTGATGGCCTGACAATCGAAAGTAGGAATTATGACAATGACACAAACTGAACCTGTGGATATGAAACTCGAAGTCGTGGTGCTCGGCGTTTCGGATGTCGATCGTGCGAAAGCGTTTTACGAGAAACTCGGCTGGCGACTCGACGCTGATTTCGTAAAGGGCGACGACTTTCGCGTCATTCAATTCACACCGCACAACTCTGAAGCCTCGATTATTTTCGGCAAAGGAGTGCCGTCGCCCAAGCCAGGTTCGGTGCAAAGCCTGACCCTCGCGGTGAACGACATCGAGGCGGCTCGGAACGACTTGATTGGTCGCGGCGCAAAAGTCAGCGACGTGTTTCAATATGCCGGCGGACCATTCAACAACACTGGGAAAGACCCGCGCGTCAGCGGTCACGATCCACAAGATCGTTCCTATTTTTCGTTTGCATCATTCGAGGATCCGGACGGGAACGGTTACTTGCTTCAGCAAATCAAGACGCGCCTTCCCGGGCGCGAATGGAAATCGGCGCCAGCGGGAAAGATCGACATCGCCACATTTGCCGAACTTCTTCACGAAACAGAGCAGCATCACGGCGACTACGAGAAGACACACGGTAAGCACAATTGGTGGGACTGGTACGCGCCTTATCTCAGCGCGCGTCAGAACGGCAAAAGTCCGGAGGAAGCGGCGGCCGCCGCCGACCGCTACATGGAGAAGAAATAGATGCCCGAAATTTTCGATCGCGTGGTTGCGCTGAATTTGATCGCCAACACGGTGATCTTTTACATTGCCGCGCGACTGTATCTGTTACCGCTGATTTCGCGCGTTCGACCGCAACAAATTCTCGTTCCGATCCTGCTCCTGCATTCAACACGACATTTGGGAATGATGTTCCTGACGCGCGGGGCAACTTATCCGGGATTGCCACAAGAATTCGCGTATCCGGCCGCGTTCGGAGATTTGATAACCGCGATCATCGCATTCGCCGCAATTCCGTTCGTGCTGCGCGGCTCTGCTTTCGCCAAGCCGATCGTCTGGGCATTCAACATTTTCGGGACAGTCGATCTTCTCGCCGCGATTACGACCGCGACGATTTACAATGCGCCGATCGCGATGGGACCAGCCTATTGGATCCCGGCCGTGGCGGTGCCGCTATTATTGGTGACTCACTACGTGACTTTTGTTCTTCTCCTACGCCGCTGGAAAAACTGAGCCGGGTTCAATCACGAGCAAAATGAGAGTGATGTTGCGCAAATTCTAAGTTCGTCCTGGTCGCACGCGGATCACGAATCGATGGTCAGAGAGGCGATCTTGTCGTTCGCGATCGTGAAGTGGTAATCGAGCGAGAGCGGGCTTCCGGGAAATGTTCCGGATACTTCGACGCTAACGATGGTCTCGTTACCGCGTTCTTGTGAGCTGAGCGGTTTGAATTGGAATTTGTATTTCTCGATTGTTGTCGTTATCCAATGCCCGATGTCGATCTTACCGCGATGGGTCGCGTTCTCGTCGCGCACCACGGCGTCGTCGGCGAAGCATTCCAGGATTGAGTTCACAGCGTGCGCGTTGCTGGCGTCGGTGTAATTCTGAATCAGAGGCGGCAGTTTCACTGGCATTGATCGCGAGAAAAGGCTCGGCTATTTGCGGCGACGCGCAAATACTCAGCCTCATGCGAACGTTCTCAGTAATTATTGTTCTTTTCTGCGCCGGCTGCGTTGAAGCGGCCGACGCGATCAGTTCGCGCGACGCGAAGATTGACAATGTGCAACTGCATTATCTCACGGCGGGCAAAGAGCAGCCGGCCGTAATTTTGTTGCACGGATTCGCCGAGACTTCGCGGATGTGGCGACCGATCATGCCCACACTCGCGGAAAAGTTCACCGTCATCGCGCCGGATTTGCCGGGAATCGGCGACTCATCGATTCCCACGGACAATAAGATCGACATTATCACTGCCGCGAAACAGATCCATGATCTCGTTCACTCGCTGAAGATCGAAAAGGCGCGCGTGGTCGGCCACGACATCGGCTTGATGGTGGCATACGCGTATGCCGCGCAATTTCCTAACGAGACGGAGAAGCTCGCCGTGATGGATGCGTTTCTTCCCGGCGTGCCCGGTTGGGAGCCGATCTACAACGCGCCGAACATCTGGCATTTTCGGTTTAACGGTGAATATCCGGAGAAATTAGTGCAAGGCCGGGAGCGGACTTACTTCGAGTATTTCTGGAATGTATTAGCTGCCGACAAAGCGCGATCACTTCCAGAAGCAGACCGCAGAGCTTACACCGAAGCGTATTCAAAGCCGGGACGGATGCGCGCCGCTTGGACGTATTTTGCGTCGTGGCCGCAGCTGGCGAAAGATTTTGCCCAACTTTCGCAAACGAAATTGACGATGCCGGTGTTGTCCATCGGTGGCGAAAAATCGTTAGGCAACGAGCTCGGCGCACAAATGAAGCTGGTCGCCGACAACGTCACGGTGATTGTGTTGCCGAACACCGGTCATTGGATTTTGGAAGAAAAACCAAAAGAAACGACGAACGCGCTAGTGAATTTTCTTTAAGTCCCAACCGGCGGATCGAACGAAATTTGCAGCGTATGCGCCTTCACGCCGATGCCTCGCGGGCGTATCCTCGCGATATGAAAGCATTTCTCTCTTTTCTTTGTGGCGCGGCGGTGATGCTCTGCTTCAACGCGCTGAGCGGCTCCAATCCTTCACATCATGTTTACGAATTGCGCATGTATCACGTAAACGCTGGCAAAATCGAAGCGCTAAGAGATCGCTTTCGCGATCACACCGACGCACTCTTCAAACGGCATAACATGAAAAGCATCGGCTATTGGTCTCCCGAGGATGCGCCGGCCTCAGAGAACCTGTTTGTCTATATCCTGGAGCATCCCAGCCGCCAGAAGGCGGAGCAGAATTGGGCCGCCTTCCAAGCCGATCCGGAATGGCAGAAGGTGAAAGCCGAGTCGGAGAAGAACGGACCGCTTATCGATCACATCGACAGATACTTCATGGACCCGACCAGCTTTTCAGCGCTCAATTAGGTGTCGCACAAGTTGGTGTTTGATCCGCCTCCGCTGAAGGCTACGTGTGCCGCCTAACCAATCAATGAAGGCAACTGAACAAGAGCAGCGCGAGCCCCCGGGGCGAAGCGCATGATGAGACAGCCGAGAAAGGCCTAACTTGTGGTTCATTAGACCAAGAAACGATCGTAATCCTGTACGAACATTCGCCTGCTTCTCGTTGTCCATTGGCTAAGCACCATATGAAGACACATCTTGCAATCGCGACCGCAGTTTCCCTTCTCAGTTTCAGTGCACATTCCGAGACGCAAATTCCAAACCGGTTGATCGATTACTCCGCGTTTCTGAACAACGCTGAGAAGGTTAAGGCGGTCCGGGAGTCGCGGCGCCTCACCGAAGATCAGTTCTTGCAGGCGCTGTCAGAGCCTGGCGTGGTGGTTCTCGACGCTCGTAGCGTCGCCAAGTTCAAACTGCGGCATTTGCGCGGAGCCCTGAACCTGAGCCTCCCCGATTTTACGGCCGCAGAGCTGGCGAAGCTCATTCCAAGCACGAACACGAAGATCTTGATCTACTGCAACAACAATTTTTTGGGTAGTGCCGGCGCTTTCCCATCGAAAGCCCCTGCCGCATCGCTCAACATCTCGACATACGTCAATCTTGCGACCTACGGTTACACCAACGTTTATGAGTTGGGACCGCTCATCAACGTGAGGACCTCGAAGCTTCCATTTGAGGGCGACGAAGTATCCAAGTGAAAGGTTGGATGACCGCCTGGATTATGGGCGGTGAGATATCCTCATTAGAAACAGAAAGGTCACAAGCGGAAGCATGAATGACGAATCGATTGAGCAGCTGTTGCAACTCGAGAAAGATTTCCAAGACGCGATTGTGGCGAACAACGCCGAAGCCATTGAACGATTTGTCACTGAGGATTGGATCATCGTAAACGCTGACGGCAGAATCGTTGAGAAGGACAGATTTCTTGCGGTAGTGAAATCGGGTGCGCTCACACATGACACGATGAAGCTCGACGAGCCGAGAGTGCGTATCTATGGAGAAACAGCCGTCGTTACCGGGTGCGCTACGAGCGCCGGAAAGTTTATGGGAGCTGAGTTCACGACGCTGGAACGGGCAACCGACGTCTTCGTAAGAATCAATGGCCAGTGGCGCTGCGCCCTGACACAGCTCACGCGCGTTGCTGAGAACAAAACTGATTAAGCCGCAGAGCGATCAATTTGTAAATTCCAGTTCAACTTCGTATGCAACTCGAAGGAATTGATCACGTAGCCATGGGCGTGCGCGATGTCGAGCGATCAGCAAAATGGTACAGCGAGGTTCTCGGGTTTGAACGACTTCACGAAGGCGTCTGGGGCGGTGTGCCGACCTTTGTCGGAAAAGGAAATACTGGGATCGCGTTGTTCCCAGCGAGCCAGGAAGCAAAACCGTCAGCTTACCGTGAAATTCGAATGCTTCACCTCGCCTTCCGTGCGGACCGCGAAAATTTTCTCGCTGCACAGCGCGAACTCGAAAAGCGCGGAATCAAATTCGAATTCCAGGATCACGAGATTTCGCACTCCATCTATTTTCATGATCCCGACGGTCACCAGCTCGAGATCACGACCTACGAGCTCGATAATTGAGCCGGCTGAATTCGCCCGCACTCGAATATCTTCAAGATCGAAACATAGAAACGATCGACGAGAAAAGGCGTTGCAGCCAATTGGAGCGCAGCTCTGCTGCCACATCCCCGTCATGCACTGGCCAGGACAGCACAGGACCCGATAACGGCACGCTTGGAAACCTCTGTTGGAATGGATCCTTCCAAAGCGTGCCCTGGCGCAAACTGAAAAGATCGAGCGCATAGGCCTCTTCGGGCGACGCTTCGGTCGACGTCCAGTAGATACACGGGATGGTGCCGTTCCCAAGCGTGACGATATTGGGATGCGTTGCGAAGACATCCAGGTAGAGATGTCCAAGCTCACTGCCAACGCAGTTGTTTCCAACAACCGGACCGCTTCCGTCGCGGTTCAAGGCGGTCGGTAAGCGCCACCCGCGGATGCCGCGATAATTCAGCGATGAAACCCAAGCCATGGCGGCTGGCCAAGTCAATTGGCCGTCGGCCGATCTGCCTACCGTCTTTGCGTAGTTCATATCCTGCAGCCACGTGATGTCGCGCTCCGTGTCGTAGATCAACCCAAACCCGCGATCGATGAGCGGCGGCTGCGGAAGGCGAAAGATATCGAGGATGTTGAAGCGGTCTAAAATCCGAAACCACGGCGTGCTTTGGTTAGGCATACCTGATCCAGTTCTCTTTTTCGCGACCGAGAACACGGCGTCTCAATATCAATCCGACGCAAAGAACTCGCTGCGCAGAGGTAAGGATGTCAAGCAACTCTGCCGCAGCAGTTTTTGTATTTCTTCCCGCTGCCGCAGGGGCACGGTTCGTTGCGGCCGACCTTTGGCAGGGAACGACGGATCGGCAGATCGATTGATACTCCCTCCCCTGCCCCATCGCCATCTCCCGCTACAACTCCCGCCATCGCGCCAACGGGCTGACGGATGCGCGACTCGGCACCAGCGGTGGGCGCACTCGGCGCATGTTCGCGCAACAAGAACTGCGGCAGCGTCGCGAGAAAATTCTCGAATGCTTGCAAGTTCGAAGTGCTGCGGAAAAGATTGTTCAGCACTTCGTTCTTGATGTTCGCCATCAATTCGACAAACATGTCGTACGCCTCGGTCTTGTATTCGATGAGCGGATCTTTCTGCGCATAGCCGCGGAGATAAACGCCCTCGCGCAACGCGTCCATCGCATAGAGATGTTCCTGCCAGAGGCGGTCGATCGCGTTGAGAATGATGTAGCGCTCCAGGCTTTTCACCGCCGTTGGTTCTTCGTAGGCTGATTTGCGCTCGTAAGCGTCCTTGATCTTTTCAACCAGGAACTGTGCGTTCTCATCGACGCTCCGCGTTTCGAATTGCGCTTTCTCTTTAGTCAGACCGAGCGGGAATGTCGTGTTCACCCAATGGACGAAACCGGTGTAATTCGGCTCATCGACATCGAGATACTCTTTCACTTTTGCCGGCACCGCTTCGTCGATCACTTCGTAGATGAGTTTGCGCGGTTCTTCGGAATCGATGACTTCGTTGCGATACGTGTAAACCACCTCGCGCTGCATGTTCATCACGTCATCGAAATCGAGCGTGCGCTTTCGAACGAGATAGTTGCGCTGCTCAACGCGTTTCTGCGCAGTCTCGACTGATTTGTTCAACCATCGATGCTCGAGCTCCTGGCCTTCCTCGAGCCCGAAGCGCTCCATGATTCTCGTCATCCGATCGGCTGCGCCGAAGTTGCGCATCAAATCGTCTTCGAAACTGACATAGAACCGCGATGCGCCTGGATCGCCCTGGCGAGCGCAACGCCCGCGTAATTGCCGATCGATTCGGCGCGCCTCGTGCCGCTCCGTCCCCACCACCATCAATCCACCCGCCTCTATAACGCCGGGCCCAAGCTTAATATCGGTGCCGCGGCCGGCCATGTTAGTTGAAATTGTGACCGTACCCGGTTGGCCCGCGCGCGCCACAATCTCAGCCTCCTGCATGTGGAACTTCGCGTTCAACACGTTGTGCGGGATTTTCTCGCGCTTCAACATTCGACTGAGCAACTCGGAGGCTTCCACGCTCACAGTGCCAACCAGGACGGGCTGACTTTTTGCATGAGCTTCTTTGAGCTCTTTAATGACCGCGTTGTACTTTTCTCGACGCGTTTTGTAGATGCGATCGTTGTGATCGGTGCGCCGCACCGGCCGGTTCGTCGGAATCATGTTCACGTCGAGTTTGTAAATATCGTGAAACTCGGCCGCCTCCGTCTCCGCCGTGCCGGTCATTCCCGCCAATCTTTGGTAGAGTCTGAAATAATTTTGGATCGTGATCGTCGCCAACGTCTGCGTTTCGCGATCGATCTGCACGCCTTCCTTCGCTTCAACCGCCTGATGCAATCCGTCGCTCCAGCGGCGGCCTGGCATTTTGCGGCCGGTGAACTCATCGACAATCACAACCTTGTTATCCTCGATCACGTACTGGACATCCTTTTCAAACAAGCAATAAGCCTTCAGTAGCTGCGAGATGTTGTGGATGCGCTCAGCCTGCGCATCGCAATGCTGCTGGCGGTCCGCTTTGTTCTTATCTTTCTCTTCTTGTGGTAGAGCCGGATCGAGATCGATCTCGGTGAACTCGTTGATCAAATCCGGCAACACGAATGCGTTTGGATCATCTGGATTGAGGAAGCTGCGCCCCTGCTCGGAAAGATCGGCTTCGTTCGATTTCTCGTCGATGGTGAAGAAAAGCTCTTCCTTGAGCGCGAACAATTCTTCCTTGCGCGTATCCCCGTAAAACGAAAGCTCGGCTTTATCGATGGCGCGGCGCTTGTCGGGATCTTCCATCATACGCAGCAGTTGTTTATTGCGCGGCTGACCAAGCTTCACCTTGAACATGAGACGGCCACCAGTCTCGACATCACTCTGTTCAAATTTTTCAATCGCTTCGCTGGCCACCCGGTTGCAAAGCATGTTCTGCTTCCGGACCAACTGCTCAATGAGCGGTTTCCATTTGTCGTACTGATGTGTCGAAATCGTCGCCGGACCGCTGATGATGAGCGGCGTACGCGCCTCATCAATCAGGATGGAATCGACCTCGTCGACAATTGCGAAGTGGTAACCGCGCTGGACTTGTTGCTCGCGCGTGGTGGCCATGCCGTTGTCGCGTAGATAATCGAACCCGAACTCGCTGTTCGTTCCGTAAGTGATGTCCATCGCATATTGTTCGCGACGCACATCCGGCTCCTGATCGTGTTGAATGCAGCCAACCGTGAGCCCGAGAAAATCGTAGAGTTGACCCATCCATTCCGCGTCGCGTCGCGCCAAATAATCGTTTACTGTCACCAGATGCGCGCCGCGCCCTGTGAGCGCGTTGAGATAAAGCGGCAGCGTCGCGACCAGCGTTTTGCCTTCGCCGGTCGCCATTTCTGCAATGCGGCCTCGGTGCAAAACGAAGCCCCCGAGCAGTTGAACATCGAAGTGCACCATGTCCCACACCATCGGCTGATCGCACACCGTGAAAGAGTGTTGCCGCTCTTTCAGCCGGCGCGCTGCGTTTTTCACGACCGCGAACGCCTCAGGCAAAATTTCATTCAGCCTTTCCCATTGCCCGTCCAGGTCAGGAATCTTTGAGAGCTCTTCTTTCCAGACGGCGGTCTTCGCGCGCAACTCGTCGTCTGACAAGCCCTTGAACTGCTCATCGAACTCGTTGATCCGGCGGACAATCGGTGACAGCCGCCTGAGCTCCCGTTGATTTTTGGAGCCCAGAATCTTCTTTAAAATCCAACTAACCATTTCGCATTTAATATCGACTAGATTGCGTCACTATCAATTGCGGTAGTCGCTGGCCAGTTCTCTGCTCAATCTGTAGCCACGGCCCTGTGGGCCGTTTTCCAAGTGTCAAAAGATGGCTGAGATGGAGGACCGGCCACAGGCCGGTGGCTACAACATAACCCCTTACAGAAATTTTCGCGGCAATTCGACCGCTCTTCGCAAGAGGTGCAGGTAATGGTTTCGCGAAATTTCGATCCCGCCAAATTGTTGCAGGTGCGGCGTGAGCCACTGCGTGTCCAGCAACACGAATTTGTGTGTGCGCAAATGCTCCACCAGGGCCACGAGGGCAATTTTCGAGGCATCGGTCACTCGATGAAACATCGATTCCCCAAAAAAGGCACCACCGAGCGCGACGCCGTAAAGTCCGCCGGCGAGCTTGCCTTCTTTCCATGCTTCAACTGAGTGCGCGTGGCCGAGTTCATGCAATCGCGTATAGCTCTGGACAATCTCCTGATTGATCCACGTATCTTTGCGTTTTGCGCAGGCCTCGATCACCTCGGAAAACGCGCTGTTGATAGTTATTTCAAAAACTTTCTTGCGCAGGAGACGCCGTAACGCGTGGGGTAAATGAAAATCTTCCAATGGCAGAATGGCGCGCGGATCCGGCGAAAACCATTCGATCGAGTCGTCCTCCATCGCCATGGGGAAAACACCAAGCCGATAGCCCTGAAGCAAAAGTTCCGGATCAATCACAGCCGTTAAAGCGTTAAAGCGTTGAAGCGTTAAACCGGCAACGAGAATCTACCGCTTCAACTCCGAAAGGCTGCAACGTTCTTGCAATGAAACAGCCGCTTCATAAAATACGTAGATGAAACGCATGCCGATCCTGCTCGTGATCGCATGCCTTGCTACGGGCGGTTGTGCCGATCCACTTGAAGAACGCAGCACGCAAGAAGTGCAAGGGCAGTTCGAGCGCGGGGTGACTGGTCAGGGAACGCTTGGCCCGTTGGAGCGATCTCCAGGCGATCCGGCCGGAGAGCATGGCGTCCCACAAACTCACCCGTAACGCGTGAAGATGACAGAGGCATCAACCCACTCAAGAGTTGTTATCCTCGATTTCGGCTCGCAATACACACAAGTCATAGCTCGGCGCATCCGCGAGTGTCAGGTGTATTCGGAGATCGTTCGATTCGACACGCCGGCCGCCGAAATCGCTGCGCTGAAGCCGAATGGAATCATCCTCTCCGGCGGCCCGGCGAGTGTTTACGACAAAGGCGCGCCGCAAATTGACGCAGAGATTTTCTCGTTGGGCATCCCCGTATTGGGAATCTGTTACGGGCTAATGCTGATGGCGCATCACCTCGGAGGAAAAGTCGTGTTCACCGGACGCCGCGAGTACGGCGCGGGCATGTTGCACATCAACAATGGATCGGAACTCTTCGATGGATTAGGCAATCAGCTCGAAGTTTGGAACAGCCACGGTGATGAAGTGACCGCTTTACCGAAGGGTTTTCGCGTCGTCGGCACCACAGAAGGTTGCCACTTCGCCGCCGTGGAGGACCGGCAACGCAAAGTTTACGGACTGCAATTTCATCCCGAAGTCGCACACACGCCACGCGGCCGGGAGGTCTTGCAGAATTTTCTCTTTCGCATCTGCCACTGCGCGATGGACTGGACGATGGGGTCCTTTATCGAAGAGGCTTGCGCCCGCGTTCGCAAGCAAGTGGGCGATCAGAAGCTCGTGCTCGGTTTGAGCGGTGGCGTCGATTCTTCAGTAACGGCTGCGCTGCTGCACAAAGCTGTCGGTGACCAGCTCACATGCATTTTTGTAAACAATGGGCTGCTTCGCGCGCGCGAGGAAGAAGTCGTGCAGCGTGTTTTCGGCGAGAATTTCCATGTACGGTTGAAGTACGTGGACGCCAGCGAGCGTTTTCTCGCGCTGCTTAAAGGAGTGACCGATCCAGAAACTAAACGAAAATTGATCGGCAACGAGTTCATCAAAGTGTTCCAGCACGCGACCGAGGAATTGCTTGAGCAAGATCGACAAAACAAGGCTCGCAAACACGGTGGCTACAAATTTCTCGCTCAAGGAACGCTTTACCCGGACGTGATTGAGAGCGTCTCGATCGGAGGCAATCCAGCACAGGTCATCAAGACTCATCACAACGTCGGCGGTTTGCCGGAGAAAATGCACTTCGAGCTGGTGGAACCGGTGCGGCAACTTTTCAAAGACGAGGTGCGCCAGGTCGGACGGCAGCTCGGTTTGCCGAAGGAGATTGTTTATCGCCAGCCTTTCCCGGGACCGGGTCTTGCTGTTCGAATTCTCGGCGAAGTTACGCCCGAGCGATTATCCATTCTGCGCGAGGCGGACACGATTGTGCAGAGTGAAATGGAAGCTGCCGATTGGTATTACAAGGTCTGGCAATCATTTGCAGTTTTGCTGCCCGTCCAATCAGTCGGTGTGATGGGTGACCAGCGCACTTACGAAAATACGGTTGTGCTTCGAATCGTCGAAAGTCAGGACGGCATGACTGCCGACTGGGTCCGGCTTCCGTACGAATTGCTCGCGCGCATTTCGAGCCGCATCAGCAACGAAGTCAAAGGCGTCAACCGCGTCTGTTACGACATCTCCAGCAAACCACCCAGCACGATCGAGTGGGAGTGATTTGATTTCTGATCGCTGATTTCTGATTGCCGATTTTCGATTTTGGATTGACGGAATCTCGAATCAATCGATCTGCGCCAGTGCGCTCATGAACTCAGAGAAATCTTTGCCGTTACGCGCGGCGTGATTCAGCGCCTCCAGGCGCGCATTTAGTGCCGCCTCAGGAAGCGCGATGCGGCATGACTGTGCTCCGTTCGTGAACACAATTTCGTCCCACTGAATGGAAGAAATTTCATCGTTGAAACGCGCCACCGCGCGGCCGCGGAAAAACGCGCGCGTGGTTTCCGGCGGGTTGAAGATGGCGTTCTTGATCTCATCCTCAGTCGTGACGCGGCGCATCAAACCTTTGCGCAACAGTTCATAATACAATCCGCGATCGAGATCGAGGTTGTGATATTCCAGATCGATCGATTGCAGCCACGGATCGCTCCAGGAAAGTTTTTCCTCTGCCTGCAACGCATCGAGCAAGAACTTCTTTGCTGCCCAATCAACACGGTCCCGCGTTAGCATCACGTCACGCTCGAGATCGTTCAGCACATTCTCCCATTCCCACAAAATCCATGCGTGCTCGGCGTCTGGCGGATCGCGCCACAGCTTGCTCGCGGCTCGCAAATAAATTCGTTGGACATCAATGGCAGAGATTTTCCGGCCATCCTTCAACTCGATAATCCAATCATAGGTTTGATCGCGGCTGATGGATTTGTTGGCATCAACCGGTTGCGCGATTTCGAGCTGAGGCGCCTCTCCACGCTCGATCAGATCCAATACTAAAGCGGTGGTTCCGATTTTCATGGCTGTGGCCCATTCGCTCATATTCGAATCACCAAGGATCACATGGAACCGCCGGTAGCGGCTCGCGTCCACATGCGGCTCGTCACGCGTGTTGACCAGGGGGCGCCGATTCATCGTGTCAATGCTCACGACAACACTGAAAAAATCAGCACGCTGCGAGATTTGATAAACGCCCAGTTCACTCTGGCCGCTCTCTGCTTCTACACCCATTTTTCCCGCGCCAGCAAAAATTTGTCGAGTAACGAGAAATGGCAGGATACCGGCGACGATCTTGTCCCAGGCGATGTCGCGACTCATCAGGTAATTGTCGTGACAACCGTAACTGTGCCCGGAGAAATCGGTGTTGTTTTTGTAGAGCCGAACTTCGTACCCGGATGGCAAGCTCTGGTTTCGGCGCCGCGCGCACTCTGCAAGAATGCGCTCGCCTGCTTTATCCTGAGCGACCATCTGACAAAGAGTTGTGCATTCTGGCGTGGAATATTCCGGGTGCGCGTGATCGTTGTAGAACCGGGCGCCGTTGGACAGGACGAGGTCGCTTTTTATTTCCTCGAAACTGAGGGGGCGGCGTTTATCGATCTCGTAGTAAGCGGATTCATCGGTGTCTTGGAGTAGTTCGCGAGCCCGAAAGCCGCGTGCATCCAGATGTGGATCTTCCAAGTCATAATCCCATTTCATCAGCGCACCGTGATCTGTGTAATGCCGCACCAGCTCGATCGATTCAGCCACGACATCGACGCTCTCCGCACCCCCAAGAGTAATGCCGTACTCCGTCTCCAACCCAAAGACGCGTTTCATCAAGTTCTGCTATTTCCCAGGTTGGCCGGGCAAGGCTTAGATTACGCCAGATGTTGCGTGTGCGCGCGCATCCGACACCGGTTTGACAGGCGAGATTTTAACGACGTTTTCGGGATCGTAATCAATTAGCTTGAGCCAATCTTCGGTGACGTCCGTCGTCGGGAAAATGTCGTTCTCAGCGTACTCGGCATTGAACCCGAGTTGCAAATCCGTCTCCCGAATTCCCTGGTCCTGTTGAGTGGCAATCGCACGTTTGATGGCCATCGCTTTCGCCCGCTCGACAATCGAGGCGATGATTGCGCCACTGATGAGATCGCTGCGGTAAAGCGTCTCCTTGCGCCCGCTGCGGAGCGTTACTTCCAAAAATTTGTTTTCGTCGCGCCGCGTAAACTGCCAGTCTACAAAGCGCTCGATCAGGCGCTCGATGGACGCTCCGAGTCCATCGGCTTCTTTGGCAAGAACGCCGTCATAAGGCAGGCGATCCGTAAGGTAAATGCGATAGATTTCCCGCGCGCCCAGCTTATCTGGCCGATTCACTTTGATTTTTCGGTCGATCCGGCCCGGACGCAGAATTGCCGGGTCAATCAGATCGGCACGATTGGAAGCCAGGATAATCACAACGTCGTTGAGCGAATCGATTCCGTCCATCTCTGAGCAGAACATCGGCACAAGCGTGGAAAGAATGTTCGAGTAACGCGACGCGCGCCGGGTGC
>QHNQ01000164.1 GCA_003218135.1 Verrucomicrobiota bacterium | reverse complement strand
CTTCTTCACCGGAACTCTGTACTTCCACGAATTCGCCGTCTTCGGTAGCCACAAGATTGAAATCAACACTAACGAGTTTGTCCTCGTCGTAATTGAGATCGAGTATCGTCTGCCCGTCAAGAATTCCTGCGCTCACCGCGGCGACCAATTTTCTCATCGGAGGCGCGTCGAGTTTTTTCTCCCTCACGAATTTCCGGCAGGCTATG
>QHNQ01000165.1 GCA_003218135.1 Verrucomicrobiota bacterium | reverse complement strand
CAATCGAAGCAAGCGCGAAGATGGGAATCGGCGTTGATGAAATTCTCGAGGCAATCGTAACGCGCATTCCGCCACCGCGATCGCCGAAGGACGAAACGTTGCGCGCTCTGGTGTTTGATTCCGTGTTTGACGTTTACCGAGGCGTGGTCGGCTACGTGCATGTGGTTTCGGGAACAATGGAAGCGAATCACCCCATCATGCTGATGAGCAACAACACGCGGTATGAAATCAAGGAGGTGGGCGTGTTTACTCCAAAGATGCGTATCCAGGAAAAGCTGAATCCCGGCGACGTCGGTTATTTCATTGCCAACATCAAATCAACCGCCGACATGAAGATCGGCGACACCATCACCGATCAGCGGCATCCTGCGCGCGAACAGCTTCCCGGTTTCCAGGAAATTCATCCCATGGTTTTCAGCGGGATTTACCCGATCAACACAGGCGACTTCGAACATCTGAAGACCGCAATCGGGAAGCTACGCCTGAATGACGCCGCGTTTGTCTATCAACCGGAAAGCTCCGTTGCGCTCGGCTTTGGATTTCGTTGCGGGTTCCTTGGTTTACTTCATATGGAGATCATCCAGGAACGGCTCCGCCGCGAATACAACATGGACATCATCGCCACGAGTCCAAGCGTTGTGTATGAGGTTTTGACCACGCGCGGAGAAAAACTCTTAATCGACAATCCGGCTCACCTGCCAAATCCGAGTGTGATTCAGGAGATTCGTGAGCCAATCGTAAAAGCATATGTGCTCTGTCCGAACGAAAACATCGGTGACATTCTGCGATTGATTTTGGAGAAACGCGGCCAGATGGAGCGCACCGAATCGCTCGATACGCGCCGCGTAATGTTGCACTGCGAATTGCCGCTCAACGAAATCCTCGTCGATTTCAACGACAAGATAAAGAGCATCACCCGCGGTTACGGGTCGATGGATTACGAACACGCTGGCTATCGGCCGGCGAAATTGGTCAAACTGGATTTGCTCGTGAACGGCGAGCCCGTCGATGCGTTTTCGACAATCGTGCACAAGGATCGCGCGGAGGCGCGTGGACGCCAGTTGGCGGCCAAATTGAAGGAAGTAATCCCCCGTCAGCTTTATCAGGTGGCGATTCAGGCGGCGATTGGCGGGAAAATTATTGCGCGTGAGAGTGTTTCGGCGTTACGAAAAAACGTGACTGCGAAATGTTACGGCGGCGATATCACTCGGAAACGAAAATTGCTGGAGAAACAAAAGGAAGGGAAAAAACGGATGAAAAGCATCGGGAAGATCAACATTCCCCAGGAAGCATTCATTGAGGTCTTAAAGGCACAATGATTTTTGTCATGTCGAGCGAAGTCGAGACATCTCTGGACGTTCTTTTTCAAAAAATAATTAGAGATTCCTCGACTACGCTTCGCTTCGCTCGGAATGACATCAAGCGGCGAGAGGTGTTTATGAAGCAAATTGAAAGCGCAATGACGAAAGACGAAAGAAAATCCGAATGACTAAATCCGAAACATTAAGAGCCTCGGGATGTGGTCTTCACTCATTCGACATTCGTCATTCATTCGTCATTCGGAATTCGTCACTCGTCATTCTCTAGCCATGTTCACACCACGTTACATCAAGCATAGCCGGTTGCTTTTGCGACACGCTCGCAAGTACCTGCGATATAAGGATGATCTACTCAGCGAATCGGACCGTGAAGAAATCGTCGCTGGAATTAAGACGCTTCGCAATGCATTGCGCGAGAAAGATCGCGAGCAAATTCACAGCGCCGCGGATACGCTTGATAAGACGTTACACAGGTTGACGCCCGTGACATGGGAGTCGCATTGGAGGGAGAACTGCGAAGTGATTCTGGTTGCGATCGTTGTGGCCGTAGGCATCCGCTCCTATTTCTTGCAACCGTTTAAAATTCCCACCGGTTCGATGCAACCGACGTTAAACGGAATCATCGGTCATTCCACCGTGGAGCCGCCGCCAAATTTTTTGCAACAGGTTGCCGAGTTTGTTGTTCTGGGTCGCAATTACATCAACGTGGTCTCGCGCGAGGATGATCAGGTTTTGGAGATCGTGCCACAAAAAATGTTCTTCTTCTTTACGTTTTCGCGACTGAACTGCCAGCGGCAAAACTTTCTGGTGTATGCGGCGCCGGAGACGCTGCGTCAGGACTTCAACGTCTTCCCCGGTCGGGTTTTTCATCGCGGGGAAATCATTGCCAGAGGCGCAATCGACACAGGCGACCAGGTATTTGTGGACAAGTTCAGCTACAACTTTGTTAAGCCACATAACGGTGATGTTTTTGTGTTCAGGACAAACAATATTCCGGCGATTCGCCCGGACCCAGTCGGGGGTCCTCCTTTTTACATCAAACGTTTGGCCGGTCTACCCGACGACGTGTTGCGCATCGATCCGCCATTTCTCTATATCAACGGCGAAAAAGCGAAAGGATACGGGTTTGAGCGGGTGATGTCGGCGAGACCGCCGTATCGCGGGTATGCGCCCGGTCATGATTATCTGTCGAGGCCTGACCAGAAATATATCGTTCCGCGCAACGGGTATTTCGCCATGGGCGATAACAGTTATAACAGCTTTGACAGCCGCTACTGGGGACCGGTTCCAGACGTGAACCTGGTCGGTCGCGGTTTGCTCGTTTATTGGCCGTTTTACCCGCACTGGGGACTAATTCGGTAGGGATAATCTCTCCGGCATGTTGTCCAGCATCGCCCGTGCCTATCCCGTGCTGGGGCTCTGTGGTGGCTACGTGCTGGTGATGTTTTTTAATCCGGTGCGACGCGCGCTCGTGGACGGTTTTCGCTGCATCGGGCGCTACAAGCGCATCTGGATCACCTTTGCCCTGCTGGGGTTCGGCTATTTCGTTTTCCAGTTTGTCACATTCACGCCGATCCGGGACTGGTCCGATCTCGATCTGGGGCAGATCGCCTCGTTACCGAGTTGGTACTGGCCGGGACTAACAGAAGTTTGGACAGAAACGCCGTTGCCTGCGTTGGAAGGAGTGGCAGGAATTTTCGACAACGCCACTACCACTTATCCGCTCTCGGTGGTGGCCGCGATGTTCATGTTGGTCAACTGGCGTGGTCTGCATGGCGCGTTAGTTCGCGCGTTGTGGAAGCGTTACGGTTTTTGGGGCGGTCTGGTTTATTTGATTTTGTTGCTGAGCGCGCTGGCGTCGCTCTTGAAGCCGCTTGTATTCTGGCGATTACCAGAGTGGAGCGGGCTGGTGCCGGCTGCCGGGCTCCTGCGAATCTCAGCCAGCGTGGATGCAATTGCGTTCATTTTCGAATACCTGGTGGGCGTTTACATCCAGGTGTACCTCATCACCGTCTGTCTGGCGTGGATCAAAGGCGTGAGCTTTGAAGAAGGGGAACTATTCCGCTTCGCAATGCGGCGCTTTAGTTACGTTTTGGAATGGGCTGGCATTGTCGTTGCAGTCAGCACGTTGATTCTGCGGCTGCCACTCGTCCTCGCCTACTTCACGAACATTCCCGGCGTTCTCGATTACCTGCCAATTGCGCGAGTCCTTATGAGCGGTTTAATCATCGCGTTTTGCTCGGTTCAAATCTCGCTGGCGCTCCACAATGAGACGTTGATCGAAGCGATGCGCGCTCACATCCAATTCGTCCGGCACAATGCGGGGCGCCTCGGTTGGTTTTTAATCATTTGCGGACTCCATTTTTTTGCCATCATGATCTGCGACGCGATAATGCGCAGCGCAATTGCCGATCACCTGGGCGCCCTTTTTCTGTGGAAATTCAGCTTCGCTTTTCTCCGCGGGATGGTTGCCGGCTGGCTTCTGGCTTCGTGGGTCTGTCTATTTCGCCAATGCGAGAGCGGCCGTATTAACCAGGAGAAATGGATTCAGTACTAAGAAGCTGGCCTGCGGGAGGGCGGATGTGAATGCGACGACCATTACCCGCCAGAGCAAATCGAATCTGGCCCTGGCATTTATTTCATTAGGCCGCGAGCGCAAACGCGACATCACTGTGTTCTACGCGTTTTGCCGAGTGATTGATGACATTGCCGATTCAGCGGAATTCAAGCCTGAAGAGAAGCGAATGCGCCTGGCGAAATGGCGCCAGATGCTTCGGACCGACGCTCCGGGCGAGCCACTTCTTGCACAAGACGTAAGACGCTTAATTGACAAATATTCGCTACCGATCGGCATGTTCGAAGAAATTATTGCCGGCGTGGAAATGGACCTGAGCATCCGGCGGTATGCCACATTTGAAGAGCTCCGCGTTTATTGCTACCGCGTCGCCTGTGCAGTTGGCCTCGTAAGCATCGAGATCTTTGGATATCACAATCCGCGCTGTAAACAGTATGCAATCGAACTCGGCTTGGCCTTGCAAATGACGAATATTATCCGCGATGTGGGAAAGGATCTGGAGGATGGCCGAATTTATCTCCCGCTGGAAGATCTGACGCGGTTCAATTACTCGGAACCAGAGCTGCAATCCCGGCAATATAACGAAGGTTTCCTCCATCTGATGGAGTTTGAGGCTGCGCGTGCGCGGGAGTTTTTCGCCCGCGCGGCGGCTACACTTCCACCTGAAGACCGCAGAGCGATGACGCCTGCCGAAATCATGGCCTCGATCTATCGCGGTCTGCTTCGTGAAATCGAGCTGGACAAATTTCGAGTTTTCGAAAAAGAATATCGGCTAAGCAACCTGGAAAAAGCAGGCCGGATCGCGACGCAACTCCTCAAATCTTTTTTGAATTTGCCGGCGCGAACATCCGTCTGAGTTCCTCGCTGCGAAATCTTATGGAAAATAAACTTATGAAAACGAAATCTCTGAAAATTGTATCGTCGATCGCGATTGCCTTCTTTTGCCTCGGGACAACTGTTTTCGCGCAAGGGAACGACTCGCGGATCGGAAGCATAGGCCGCGAGCGAGTTGACCACGGGGCGACTGAAGCGACACCGATCACCCAAGCAGAGGCTCAGAAGAAGTACCCGGTGAAGGGAAATGGCTACCCCGTGGCCCAGCGAAATCCTCATGATCCTTCGGGTGTTGTCGTGAGCCCATATCCGCCGAATGAAAAGTATAATTGCTCGAAAATTGCACACGGCGGATTGGCCGTTGATCCCAAAGCAAACAAAGTATTTGTAAGGCCGTAAGTCGCTACAAAATCCAGCCGCAGTCCACGCTCCCGAGCGGGCGAGTGTGCAGATTTGCTTCGCAACCAATCTGCACCCGTGCGGTTAATTAGTTCACTGGGGAAACTTCATTTTATGAAAACGAATACTGTCCTGATTATTTCGGGTATTTCGCTGGGTTCTCTTTTTCTAAGTTCCTGTGACACGCCGGTTGGCCAGGGCGCAGCGTGGGGCGCTGCCACAGGCGCGATCATCGGCGGCGCGGCGACCGGTAATGTTCGTGCCGCGTCGATTGGCGCAGCCGCAGGAGCCGCCGCTGGCGCGCTGACCGGTAAAATCATCCAAGAGAATCAAGCTGCGCAGTACGGCCCGCCGCCTCCGGGTGGTTTTCCATACGCACGCTGGGCGGGAAGGCCCGGCTTTTACTACAGTCCTTACACAGGACGGATTTACGATCTTCGTGGAGTCCCGCCCGGTGGACTTACTCGCGACGTTGATACGGGTCGGCTTTTCCGCAAACCGTAATCTTTAAGGCAGGGTGCCACGCTGCGGCCCCAGTGGAGGTTCCGTCGTCCTTTTCCCTCGCGGAACGTCCTCTGTCCGTCGCGGCTCTTCAACAAGCGATCAGCGCGCTTGCGCTCGGAGTGCGTCGACGAGCGTTCGCGCATCGTCTGTCATCTTGAGTAATTCCGGCCAGGGGCGGTGATAGTTTTCGCCCGGCAGCTTGCGCGTCGCGTCGAATCCCATGTGGGAGCCGATGTTTTGATCGCTCGGCGCGTGGTCGAGCGAGTCGCTTGGATTTTTGATTACGGTCGTGTCGCGAGCGGGGTCAGTGTTCGCGCACAATCGGAAAAGCACTTCGCTCGTGTTGTGCACATCGCAATCTTCATCCACCGCCACGATGTATTTACTGAACATCATCTGCCCCATGCCCCAGAGACCGTGCATCACCTTGAAGGCCTGATACGGGTATTGCTTTCGGATGCTGACGAAGACCAGATTGTGAAACACCCCTTCCGGCGGCAGCGTCATGTCCACAATCTCTGGGAAGTTCATCTTGAACACTGGCAGGAGAATCCGCACGCACGCATCGCCGATGTAATAGTCTTCCATCGGCGGCTTGCCCACAATCGTTGTCGGATAAATCGCGTCTCGCCGATGGGTGACCGCGGTTACATGGAAAACCGGATAATCTTCAACCGCTGTATAAAAGCCGGTGTGATCGCCAAAGGGACCTTCGGGGCGCATCTCACCGGGCTGAACATAGCCTTCCAAGACAAAATCTACGTCTGCCGGCACATCGAGATCGATCGTTTTGCAGCGGACGAGCTCGATTGATTTCCTTCGCAAGAACCCAGCGAAAAGAAGTTCGTCCAAACCGTCTGGCAACGGCGCGGTTGCGGCGAATGTGTAAACGGGGTCCCCGCCGAGCGTGACTGCGACCGGCATCCGTTCACCGCGCTCATAATAGCGTTTACCGTGGCGCGCTCCGACCTTGTGAAGTTGCCAGTGCATTCCCATCGTGCGCTCATCATAAATTTGCATTCGGTAAATGCCGACGTTGCGCGTGCCTGTTTCCGGATCACGGGTATGCACATTTGCGAGAGTGATGAAACGCCCGCCGTCCTTTGGCCAGCATTTGAGAATCGGTAGATCGCGCAGGGTGAAATCGTTGAGCGTTGGGCGTTGAGTGTCGGGCGTTGAGTGTTTTTCAATTTCGTGAACCACCTCCTGACACGCTGCATCTCGTACGTGCTTCGGTCGCGCGTGCAGCAGATGAATTCCTTGCTTCAGCAAGCTCCAGCCTTCACGCAAATCAGTTGGAGGTTTGGCTTTCAAAATAAGCTGAATTTCCTGTGCGATATCTGCGATGTCCGAGACCTGTAGCGCGAGCGCCATGCGCCTGCGCGATCCCATCGTGTTAATTGCGACCGGAAACTCTGATGTTGTACCATCGACAATTGGTCGCTCGAACAGCAGCGCCTTTCCGCCGCCGGGCGATTTCATCTCGCGATCCGCCCACTCGGCAATGAGCAGGTCGGTATCGACCGGGATTGTGATGCGTTTCAATTCGCCCTCTTTTTCAAGAGAGCTCAGAAATTCTCGAAATGAGCGGTAAGCCATTGCTAAGGCGTGCCGCTATACTGATTCAACCGTTCACAAAACGCGACAGAATTTTTGCCCCGCTCTAGTTCGGTGCCAGGTACTGAAACGACATAACGCGGCCGCTGGAGAAAGTCACCACCTTGCCTGGATACGGAATACTGAGCGGCGTCGAATAGAAGAATGGATCGTAGAAGGGGTCGCCGAAGAATACGAAGTTACAGCCCCCGTGATGGTGCGTAGTTCCAGTTGCGACGCCGACAGTGGTATATCCCAAGCTATAGCCGAGACCAGGGCCGTACGGTCCGTAGGGACCATAGTATGGGTAATAAGGATACGTCGCGTAATAAACGTAAATCCAGGTTTCTGTCGGATGGCCTCGCATGTTCGCAATAATTTTTCGATCGGGCGAACCCCACGCGAGCCAAACAGCGTTTCGCGGCATTCCAGGGCGAATCTGGCCCTGGCTGACCAACGCCCGGTCTCTTGCGGAGAGACTCTGGTAAAGGTCGGGATGATCAGAAATTCGCGTTTCTGGTGTTGAACAACTGGTAAGGATGAGCGCACCCGTCGCGAGGCCGAGCGTCAATGCGCCAAGGTAGAACCGACGCTTCATGCTGCGAGCAAATCATACTGGCCAGCAGCTTGGCAAGCGAAACCATGCAGCTCTTGGATTCGACGCGCGTTGCCGATAGCTGATTCGATCCCCGCAGAATGCGAACGAATTTTTTCGGCACTACAGCGGTGGTGGCGAGGGCAGGTGCCGGAAGAACACAACTCTGCCGTTTGAGAATGTAACCCCTTTGGAGGGATAAACGAACTTTGGCGGGATGTACGACCAATCGAATGGGCCGTAATAGTAGGGTCCGCCGTAACTGGGAGGTGTTGCATAACGCACGTACACCCACGTTTCAATGGCACGACCACGCGCGTTGCCAGGGATCTTTTGATCGGGTGCGCCCCACGCCAGCCACACAGCGTCCATTGTCATGCCAGGGCGAATTTGTCCTTGGCTCACCAAGGCCTGGTCTGTCTGCGAGAGAGTATGGTACATTTCGGGATGTTGCGAGATGCGCGCGTCCGGGGTTGCACAGCCAGTTAAAATCAACGTCCCGGCTGCTATCTCGAATGTCAGCACGATGGCCAGGATTCGACGCTGCATACAGTGACGATCATACTTTCGTACATTGAGTCAATCAATGCGGGCGGTTGATTCAGTATGCCGTTCCCGGTAACGTGTCGCCAGATGCAGGACCGTTACGGCCACCGGATTTCGTATCTGCGCGTCTCGATCACCGATCGCTGCAATGAACGCTGCACTTATTGCATGCCGCAGGAATTGCAGGAGTGGCTGCCGCGCGATGGAATTCTGAGTTTCGAGGAAACGCTGCGGCTAATTCGCATCGCTGGTGAATTGGGTGTTTCAAAGGTACGAGTTACTGGTGGCGAGCCGCTGACACGCCGTGATGTAATCAATTTTATTCAACAAATCCCTCAGATTGCCGCAATCAAGAGCATTGGTCTTTCGACGAACGGGACACTGCTTGCACGCGAAATAACGCCAACCAGGACAATGGCCGACGCGTTGCGCGATGCCGGTGTGCAAGCAATGAATATTTCGCTCGATACGCTCGACGCGGAAGTCTATTCGCAAATCACGGGCCGGGATTTACACGGAGAAGTCCTTCGCGGAATCGAGGCGGCCATCGCAGCACGATTCGGCCAGATTAAACTAAACACAGTGTTGATGCGGGGTCGCAATGAGGACCAACTCATCCCGCTGATAGAATTCGCCGGGGCGCGCGATTTGATCTTGCGCTTCATCGAGATGATGCCAGTGAGCACGAGTGACGTTCTCGAAGAACATAATTTCATGTCGATCCTTGAGGCGAAACGATCAATCGAATCGTTTTATGGCAGTCTGATTCCAGAGACGGAATTCCGAACGAACGGTCCGGCCACCTACTATCAAATCCCAGGCCGGAAACAGCGCATTGGCTTTATCGGGGCGATGACAAATCTGCATTTCTGCGAGAGCTGCAATAAACTTCGTCTCACGTGTGACGGTAAATTGCGCCCGTGCCTTGGCAGTTATTTGGAGTTCGACGTCATGAAACCGCTGCGAGCGGGCGCGAGTGATGAAGAGCTTAAGCAGTTCTTTCTAGATGTTGTTGATCGAAAACCTCAGCAACATGACTTTCGCAATAATTACCAGCCGAATCGCAAGATGATCGCTATCGGCGGTTGACCCGCTCAGCATCATGTCGAGCGAAATCGAGGCCTTCCGCACTTCGGTCGAGATAACAAAATGGAGGTGTGGCAATGAAAGTGCATTTGAAACAAATTCCACCCCAAGGTCTGCATCTGGAAGGTGAGGAGGATTGCGCAATCCGTGAACTTGAATCAGAGGGAATTCGTTGCGCCGGCCCTCTGCGTTACGATATCGATTTGGGAGTTGCAAGCGGAGGGCTATGGGCGAATGGCTCGCTCTCACAACCAGTAGAATTGCGCTGCGTGTCGTGCCTGGAAAAATTCACATACGAGGTCCGAGTCCCCGCATTCGCCGTGCACCTGGAGCTCGGCGGACCGGAGACTGTCGATCTCACCCCATTCGTACGCGAAGACATTTTGCTAAATCTCCCCGGTCATCCGCATTGCGACAGGGACGGCAGTCGGATTTGCACAGGAAAACAAGTTGAAAATGCCCAGCAGGATACAAACCAGAAGTCAGATTGGAGCGCGCTGGATCAATTAAAGTTGAAGCGTTAAAAAGCGTTACAAGGGTACCCCTTTAATGTTGCAACTTTTTTACGAATCACTTGTGCGCGACTTGTTTTTCCGATGAGGAATGCTTTGCTAACGCCCACCCATGGGAGTCCCAAAACGCAAAACATCCAAAATGCGGTTACGCACGCGCAAAGCAGCGAACCGCTGGCATGCGCCGCATCTAAATAAGTGTCCCCAGTGCGGAAGCAGCGTCCCGTCGCACATCGCCTGCCCATCGTGCGGCTATTACCGCGGGCGACAGGTGTTGACGCTCGAAAGCAAATGATTGTAGCCGTCGGTCTGTGAGCGGCGCCAGATGTCGCATGCTCAGCACTAACGCTTCGTGCAGCGAAGGGGCTACAATTTTCATTTTGCATTCGGAGGCTAAAGTTCGCAAAGTTTCGCACTAATGAAGATCGCCCTCGATGCGATGGGCGGTGACTTTGGCCCGCCTAACCTCGTTGCCGGCGCCGTTATGGCGTTGCGCGATTACCAGCAGATCAACAAGCTCTATCTCGTCGGAGACTCCGCCAAGATCGAAAACGAGTTGCGCAAACACCAATGCAACGATTCACGCATCGAGATTGTGCATTCCACTCAGGTGGTGGAAATGAGCGATCGCGCCTGGACCGCCGTTCGGCGAAAGAAAGATTCTTCGATCAGCCGTGCTGTCGATCTGGTGAAGCGCGGTGATGCGGACGCGGTGGTGAGCGCCGGGCACACAGGCGCGGCCGTCGCGGCAAGCATGATTAAGTTGCGCACGCTGGAAGGGATCGACCGCCCCGGCATCGCGGCAGTGCTTCCCACCGAATTTAACGTCTTTGTTTTAATCGACGCGGGCGCGAACATCGATGCGCGCCCAGAACATCTTCTTCAATATGCGTTCATGGGCTCGGTTTATTCACGGCATGTTCTGCATTACAAGAACCCGACCGTTGGCCTGGTCTCGCTCGGCGACGAGGATGTTAAGGGCACCGAACTGACCAAGGAAGTATTCAAGATGCTAAAGAAGAGCTCGCTCAACTTTGTCGGCAACATTGAGGGCCGCCATCTTTTCGAAGATCCAGTCGAGGTTGTAGTGTGCGACGGTTTTGTCGGCAATGTGATCTTGAAAACGTGCGAATCGATCTCGGTGGCGATGTTTCAATGGCTCAAGCATGAGCTCATGCGCACAAGGATGCGAAAAGTCGGCGCATTCCTCGCGAGGAATGCCATTGGAACGATTAAGGACAAGACGAATTATGAAGAGTACGGCGGCAGTCCCCTTCTCGGCGTCAATGGCATCTGCATCATCGCGCACGGAGCAAGCACGCCATTGGCGGTCAAAAACGCACTGCGAGTAGCGGCCGAGTCAATTGAACAGCAGGTGAACCCGCATATCGTCGAGGAGATTCGCCGTTATCATGAAACGACAGCCCCATTTGAGCCCGCGCTCCACTAAAGCGCTGCGCACGGTCTCAATCATCGGCACGGGCAGCTATGTACCCGACAAGATTCTGACTAATGCTGACCTCTCGCGAATGGTCAATACCAGCGACGACTGGATCACTACGCGAACCGGCATCAAGGAGCGTCGGATTGCCGCTAAGGACGAAAACACTAGCGATATGGCGACCAAGGCGGCACTCAAGGCGATGGAGCAGGCAAAGATTTCGCCAAAAGACATCGATCTTATCATTGTGGCAACGGCCACTCCCGACATGCTTTTCCCGGCCACGGCCTGCTTCGTTCAGAAGAAGATCGGCGCAACCAACGCCGCTTGCCTCGATATTTCCGCAGCATGCGCGGGGTTTCTTTTCGGCTTGGAGATAGCACAACAATTTATCACCTCGCACACTCACGATACGGTCCTCGTAATCGGTGCCGAAAAACTGACATCAATCACCAACTGGACCGATCGCAACTCCTGCGTCCTTTTCGGAGATGGCGCCGGAGCGGCTATTTTGCGCCACCGGGGCAGTGCTCACGGTGTAATCAGCACTCATATCGGCAGCGACGGCCGGTACACAGATATTTTGTTCATGCCCGGCGGCGGTTCGCGGTGCCCCATCACTCGTGAAAATGCGGACATGCATTTGGCAACGATCCACATGACCGGCAAGGAAGTGTACAAACAGGCGGTCATCGCGATGCTGAACGCAGCCAAAAAGGCCCTCGACCAAGCTGGCCTTTCCATTGAAGACATCGCCTGTGTCATTCCGCACCAGGCAAATCTGCGCATCATCGAGGCTATCGCAGACCGGCTCGGCATATCGCGCGACAAAATGTTTGTGAATCTGGATCGCTACGGCAATACCTCTGCTGCGGCCGTAGCCATCGCACTCGACGAAGCGAATCGCAGCGGCCGGATCAAGCGCGGCGATTACGTTTTGATGGTCGTGTTCGGCGGCGGGCTCACTTGGGCGAGCACGATTTTGGAATGGTGAGTTGTAGGGCGTCTGTCTCAGACGCCGGACGAGAAGTTGGCGTTTCACAGAAGCGCCCTACAATCAACGCATGCTAATCGAAACTCACGCGCATCTCGATTATCCTGATTTCGCCAATGACCTCGACGACGTGCTGCGTCGCGCGGTCGACGCGGGCGTGACGCGCGTTATCGCCATTGGCACCTCGATCGATAGCAGCCGGCGCGCGATCGATCTTGCGGGAAAATATCTGGCTGTTTACGCGACTATTGGCGTTCACCCCACATTCGTTGAAGAAGCAGAGGAAGATGTTTTTACGCCGTTGCGCGAACTCGCAAAGAACCCTCGCGTTGTGGCGATCGGTGAGACCGGACTCGATTATCACCGTTTGCCCAGCGAACAGGTAGCAAAGGAAAAGCAGGTTCAGGTCATGTCCGCGCTGCGAACTGAGACCGATGAAGAGATTGAAGCACAGATTCGCGACGGCGCCTATAAATCGAAACAGGCGAGTTTATTTCAACAACAACTCGATCTTGCTTTGGAGTTGGGGCTCAATGTGGTGATCCATCAACGTGACGCCTGGGAAGACACGCTGAAAATCATGCAACCTTATACGGGCAAATTGCGCGGCGTTTTTCATTGCTTCGGCGGCTCGCTCGATCAGGCGAATGAAGTTCTCGACCTTGACCATCTCGTTTCGTTCACGGGAATTGTCACTTTCAAAAACGGCGCAGCCGTGCGAGAAGTCGCGGCAGAAATCCCGCTCTGGAAATTTATGGTCGAGACTGATTGTCCATATTTGGCGCCCGTTCCCTTTCGTGGAAAGCGTGCCGAACCGGCGCATACGCGCATTGTCGCGGAAGCGATCGCGGCGGCTCGGGACGTTCCATTGGAAGAAATTGCTGAAGCGACGACCGAAACCGCGGACAAGTTTTTCAAGTTCAATCGGGCATGAGAATCAGAAATGGTCTGCTGATCAAGGCGGGACCGGGAGGGGCACTGGCAGCATCCGATCGATGGCGGTCGCTGGCGATCGGCTCTCGCCTTCTTTTGCTCGCCATGTTTCTCGGGTCCTGCGCAGCCCCCGATACCCAACATTACATCGTGATCAGCACGCGCGAACAGAAGCTGGCTCTTCTCGATCGCGGCAAGCTCATGGGGATTTATCCCGTCTCCACCTCCAAGTTCGGTCTTGGCGATTGGCGAGGCAGCAGGTTTACTCCACTCGGCCAATTGCAGATAGCGGAAAAAATTGGCGGTAATGCGCCACCGGGAACGGTATTCAAGGATCGCCGACGCACCGGGGAAATTATCCAAGCCAACGCGCCTGGTCGTGATCCGATCGTAACCCGGATTCTCTGGTTGCGTGGACTCGAAGCGCAAAACGCTAACGCGTTCGGGAGGGACATCTACATCCACGGCACGCCGGAGGAATGGAAAATCGGTTCGCCTGCGAGTTACGGATGTATCCGGATGCGCTCAAGTGACATCATACAATTGTACGACATCGTGGGAATCGGCGCCGCAGTAACGATTGTAAACGTGCCGCTAGCCACTGCTGTCCCCGGCCTCGTCACGGCCCACTCGATGTCCGCCGCAAACCCGGCGCCATTCGTGATGCGATAGGATCGTGATGCAGACAACCCTGTCTGCATCTACTCGCACGCTCGCCGCAGCCCCGAAAGCTTTCCGGGTTGCTGACAGGATTACCTGCGTCACTCACGGCAGTTTACCGAGATGTTTTCGGGGCGTGTTAAGCGAGAGTAATTCCATGTCCGCATCGACCATAATGCGCACCAGTTCGTGAAATCGGACTTTTGGTTCCCAGCCAAGAATTTTCTTCGCCTTTGCAGCGTTACCCAGAAGAACGTCCACCTCGGCTGGCCGCTCATATCGCGGGTCGTGCTTTACGAATTGCTTCCAATCGAGATCGGCGTAAGCGAATGCCGTTTCGACAAACTCGCGTACCGTGTGGCTTTCACCGGTAGCCAATACGAAATCGTCTCCTTCTCCCAGTTGCAAAATTCGCCAGATGCCCTCGACATATTCGGGCGCATATCCCCAGTCACGCTTTGCGTCGAGATTGCCGAGAAACAATTCCTTTTGCAGGCCCTGCTTAATCGCTGCGACTGCGCGTGAAATCTTGCGAGTGACGAAAGTCTCGCCGCGCCGCGGGCTTTCATGGTTAAACATGATGCCGTTGCTGGCACAGAGGCCGTAACTTTCGCGGTAGTTAACGGTGGCCCAGTATGAAAACACTTTGGCTACGCCGTACGGGCTGCGTGGCCAGAACGGCGTTTTTTCCGTTTGCGGCACTTCTTGCGCCTTACCAAACATTTCGCTACTCGACGCCTGAAGAAAACGGGAACGCAATCCAGCTTCGCGAATTGCTTCCAAGATTCGGATCGTGCCCACGCCCGTGACATCGGCGGTGTATTCCGGAATATCGAAGCTCACACGCACATGGCTCTGCGCGCCCAAATGATAGATCTCGTCCGGCTTTAATTCGTAAAGAAGCTTCACAAGATTGACCGAATCGCTGAGGTCTCCGTAGTGCAGAAACATTCGGACGTCGTTCACGTGGGGATCAGCGTAAAGA
>QHNQ01000133.1 GCA_003218135.1 Verrucomicrobiota bacterium | reverse complement strand
CAATCGCATTCGGAAAACATTGAGCGCTTGCCGTCGTAAGTCTTCCGCGCCCATGTAAATGACGCAGCGCAATCCAAACAACGCGCAAATTGTTGCTGTCGCGACGCCGTGTTGCCCTGCGCCGGTCTCCGCAATGACGCGTTGTTTTCGGATTCGGCGCGCCAGCAATGCCTGGCCTGTGGCATTATTGATTTTATGCGCGCCGGTGTGGAGAAGATCTTCGCGTTTCAAGTAGATCTGCCCTCCACCGGCATGTGCGGTTAGCCGTTGAGCGTGAAATAGTGGCGTCGGCCGGCCGGCGTAATCACGCAGCAACTGATTGAGTTCGCACCAGAAATCGTTGTCATGGCGTGCGCGCATGAACTCTTCAGTCAACTCTTCCAGCGGTGCGACCAGGATTTCTGGAACATAGCGTCCGCCAAATTTTCCCCAGTGCCCGCGTTCGTCTGGTTCGCTTTTTGTGATCATGAATAACGTGTCATGTTGAGCGAAGCGAAACATCTCTGGTCTATTCCAATGAGTTTCACTTAAGAAGTGATCCGAGATCCTTCGCTTCGCTCAGGATGACATTGGGGAGACTTGTGAGTCGATGTCGCGCATACTGATCGTTCCGCGACTCGTACAGCACTGATGAATTCCTCAATGGCGCGGTGATCTTTCACTCCCGGTGCGGTCTCAACACCGCTGCAAACATCAACAGCGTGTGGCGCGACGGCTTTGATCGCGCGTCCCACATTTCGCGCGTTCAAACCGCCCGAGAGGATGAGAAATCGTGCGAACGCTAACGCTGCTCGCGCGTCCTGCCAATTACATGTCTGGCCAGTGCCGCCGCGGAGATCAGGGTGATGTGCGTCAATGAGCGCGTCACAATTCGGAAATAACGCGACATCTTCCGGGCGGAAGTGCGTGTGAGTCGCGAACGCACGAATCACGTGAAATTCGCTAGCGAGTTCGCGCGTGATGTCAGGCGAGAACTTCCCATGTAATTGAATGCATCGCAGTCCGGCGATGTTTGCGGTTTTCCGAATTGCATCGGCATTCCCATCAACGAACACACCGACTGCACGAGTATTGGTCGGTAGCGTCTGGACAATCTGCCGCGCAACTTCGGGTTGAATGTAGCGGGCGCTTTGCGGATAAAAGTTTAGACCGATCATCTGCGCGCCGAGGTCGATACAGGCTTTTGCATCTCTCGCGTTCGTGATGCCGCAGATTTTAATTTGGATCGGGAGAGCACGCATCTTGCCTGCTGCTGCAGCATCCTGCTGCGGCCTGATGCGATCGGCAGAGATGCCGATCCCGGCAGGCTGGAAGTGTGCGCTACCGATTAAATCGCGAAGAGCCTTTTCCGCATCGCTCGCTCGCATCAGAGTTTCGCCTATCAGAAAACCGTCGAACCCGAGTTCGTGAAGACGACCCAGCGATTGCGCGTTCTGCAATCCGCTCTCACTGATCATGATTTTGTCGTGCGGAGCTTCAGCAATGAGACGCTCGCTTGTTTCCAAAGAAACTTGAAAGGTCTGCAGATTCCGGTTGTTCACGCCGATGATGTTCGCGCCGGCATTCAGCGCGCGGCGCAGCTCGTTGGATGTGTGGACTTCAATGAGTGCATCGAGCCCGAGTTGGTCTTCAGCGACCTGGCGCAGCCCACATAGCAAACTATCACTCAGTGCAGCGACGATTAATAGTACAGCGTCCGCGCCGGCAATGGCACCTTCGTAAACCTGAATCGGATCAACAATAAAATCTTTGCGCAGAATCGGCAGGGTCGTGGTGGACCGCACAATGCGGAGATCGGCGATCGAACCGCCGAAGTGTGCTTCGTCAGTAAGGACGGAAATCGCGCAAGCGCCGCCCCGTTCGTAACGGTGAGCAATTTCGTCGGCCGAAAGATTCCCACGAATTGTTCCCGCGGACGGTGATCTGCGTTTTAATTCCGCAATAATTTTCAGATGCGGCGATTCCGATTTCAATGCTTGCAGCAGACGATGCGGCGCAGCGGTTCTTCGAGTTTCCAGTGCGTGATCACGAAGACGATTAACCGAAGAATCGCGTCGTAGCTGTGCCACGATTTCACGCTTTTGCGCAAGAATTTGGGAAAGAAAATTCCTACTCATCGGTCTCGATTTGTCTCGCGAATCAGGACATCCAGTTTTGACGTCGCGCGTCCGCTATCGATACTCTCGCGTGCAAAACTCGCAGCTTCGCAAAGATCATGCGCGAATCCGCTCAGGTGAAGCGCGGCGGCGGCGTTTATGATGACGAGATCGCGCGCCGCAGCCATCCCACTCGGCGTTTCACCTCGAAAAATTGCGCGGATTAATTCTGCGTTTTCACGGGGGCTGCCGCCGCCGAATCCATTGAGGCTTTGCTTTTTCAATCCAAAATCCTGAGGCGAAGCGAGCGGGATTGGTCAGAGGACCCAGCAGATTGAAGGTGGTGCGGAAGCCCAGCTCGCGCCGAATATGAGCGACGCGAGCGGTTGCTCGGTGAAAGAGTGGCGCAAAAATGAAACAGATCCCGTGCTCGTTGAAGCAGTGCTCGACCGTTTCGGGTGAGGCAGCAGTGTTAACGCCCAATGCCTCAAGCACGTCAGCACTTCCGCAAAGCGATGTCGCCGCTCGTGAACCATGTTTTGCGACGGGCAGGCCAGCGCCGGCGATGACGAAAGCTGCCGCTGTCGAGACATTGAAAGTTTTCGCGCGGCTCGAGCCGGTTCCAGCGGTATCGATGAAACGCGCGTGACGCGAGCGCAGTTGAATAGCGCGATCACGCATAGCCTCGGCCATTCCCGCGAGTTCCTCGACCGTTTCCCCTTTGGCGGCCAGGAGCGCCAGAGCCGCCGCCACCTGCGCGTCCGTGGCAGGCGGGCTAAGCAACTCATTCAAAAAATTCGCCGCCTCGCTGCGCGCAAGGTTTTCTCCGCGCATCAGACGGGCAATCAATCTACGCAGCTCGACATTGCCGACTTCGCTGATCGCGCCTTGCGTGTTCATGCAGTTTTCATCTGGCTCGCCATTGCCAGCGCCTTCATCATTGCACGCGCTTTGTTGACTGTTTCCTCGTATTCCCGTTGCGGGTCCGAATCAGCGACGATGCCGGCGCCGGCCTGGAAATATGCCTTTCCATTTTTCAGCACGGCACATCGCAACGCGATGCAGGAATCAAAATTGCCGTCAAAGCCGAAATAGCCGATTGCACCTGCGTAACAGCCGCGCCGGGTGTCCTCCAGTTCGCCGATAATTTGCATGGCGCGGATTTTTGGCGCGCCGGAAACGGTCCCGGCGGGAAACGTCGCTCTGACAACGTCAAAGGCGGTGCAACCGGCGCGTGAACGGCCAACTACATTCGAAACGATATGCATTACGTGGCTGTAACGCTCAATTTCCATCATCTCGGTTACGCGAACCGTGCCGAACTCCGCAACGCGGCCGACATCATTTCGGGCGAGATCGACAAGCATGATGTGTTCCGCGCGTTCTTTTGGATCGGCAAGGAGCTCAGCGGCGTTGGCTTCATCGTGCGCCGGAGTGAGGCCGCGCGCGCGAGTGCCCGCAATCGGCCGGATCTCGATGGTATTCCCGACGAGCCGGACGTGCATCTCCGGCGAGCTGCCAACAAGCGCAAAATCGTCGCCAAAGTTCAGACAAAACATGTACGGCGACGGGTTGATGAAACGAAGACAGCGATAAAAATCGAGCGGCGCTCCATTAAACGGAGATTCGAATCGTTGCGATAAGACAACCTGGAAGATGTCGCCTGCGCGGATGTATTCCTTGGCGCGCTCCACTGCGCGCTGAAAATCTTCGCGACGGAAATTACTGCGAGGCGGAGGCTGTTTTTCACCGTCCACAACGGGAACAAGCGGCAGATCGGTCGGCTCGGACAACTGTTGCATAATCGAATCCAGCGATTCGACAGCGCGCGCATAAACCTTTTCTGGCGAGCCGCCATCGAGAAATGCGTTCACCAGGATTTTCAAGCTGCGCAGCCTATGATCGAAAATCAGAACGTTACCCGTGAGCATGAAAAGCATCTCGGGCAGTTGCAGATCGTCCTGACGCGCTGCCAAAACTTTTGGTTCGAAAAATCGAACTGCTTCGTACCCGAGAAAACCGACCGCGCCGCCAGCGAACCGCGGCAGTTCTGGATGCGAAACAAATTGATATCGCGCCATTAACTTACGGACTTCATCGAGAGGATCGGTGGTTGTGCTAAAGCGTTCCTCGATGCCGTTCCGCGCGATGTGGATCTCGCGCCCGTAACTTCGAATAACCATTCGCGGATCGAATCCGACGAAAGAGAATCGGCCCGACAGGTCATTTTTTTCCGTTGATTCAAAAAGGAAGCTGAAAGCGGAGCGGCTAAATTTTTTGAATGCTGAGACCGGGGTTTCGCAATCACCGACGAAGTCCGCAAAAACAGGAATGACATTGCCCTGTTTCCCGAGTTTTAGGAATTCATCCAGCGACGGCGCGATCAACGGTTTCATTCAATACGAGAGAAAGCTGCCAAGAATTTTTCTGCCAGCGGAGGTGAGAACCGATTCGGGGTGGAATTGCACTCCCTGCACCGGGAATTGGCGATGGCGGAGCGCCATGATTTCTCCGTCATCGCTTTCGGCGGTGATTTCCAGACACTCGGGAAGTGAACTTCGCTCGACTACCAGTGAGTGGTACCGGCCGGCTTCAAACGGATTCGACAAATCTGAAAAAAGCGCGCCGCCATTATGTCGGATCATGGATGCTTTTCCGTGCATAAGCCGCGAAGCGCGCACGATTGTTCCGCCGTACGCTGCGGCGATGCATTGGTGGCCCAGGCAGACGCCTAAAATCGGAATCTTATCACCGAAGTGCTGCACGAGTTCATTGCTGATGCCTGCCTCGCGCGGCGTACATGGCCCAGGCGAGATACAGATGTGATTTGGTGCTAACGCAGCGATTTCCTCCAGCGAAGTTTCGTCATTCCGTCTGATAATCACCTCGCATCCAAGCTCGCCGAAATATTGGGCGAGGTTGTAAGTAAAGGAATCGTAGTTGTCGATTAGCAGGAGCATCACATGGAATCCGCTAGCTGCTTGCCTTCTTTCGAGCCATCGCCGGCAATGGGGCTGTTACGTCCCGAATCGCGCGAACCTCTTCGATAAGCTGCGCGTATTCCGACAGTGTCAGCGCTTGTGCGCTGTCGGAAAGAGCGAGCTCGGGCTGGTTATGCACTTCAATCATGAGACCATCAGCGCCGACGGCCACGCCAGCACGGGCGAGGGGAGTTACCATATATGCGGTGCCCGTGCCGTGTGAGGGATCTACGATCACCGGCAAATGTGAAATACGCCGAATCGCTGGCACCGAGGCGAGGTCCAGTGTGTTACGCGTGTGCTGCGCGAATGTCCGAACACCGCGCTCGCACAGTATGACGTTGTAGTTACCCTCAGCCATGATGTACTCGGCCGCGAGCAACCACTCCTCGAGCGTTGCGGCCATCCCGCGCTTCAACAGCACCGGCAACTTTGACCGGCCCGCCCGCTTCAGAAGCGAAAAGTTTTGCATGTTGCGAGCACCGATTTGAATTACGTCGCCGTACTTTTCGATAAGATCGACATGAGATTCGTCGACAGCCTCGGTGACGACTTTTAGCCCGAACTGTTCGCGAATGGCGGTGATAATTTCCCATGCCTTTTCACCCAAACCCTGAAATGTGTAAGGCGAAGTTCGGGGCTTCCAAACGCACGCGCGAAAGAAGCGCGTTCCGCTCTGTTTGACGGCTTTCGCCACAGCGAATGCCTGGTCGCGGCTCTCAATCGCACAAGGTCCGGCAATGATGGCGAGGCCACTGTCGCCAATCGTAGCGTCGCCGACACGGACGACTGTTTTGTCTGGGCGCAGATCAAGTGTGATTAACTTATAGGGCTTGGTGACGCGGATGACTTCGGCGACACCGGGCAGATTTTCGAAGCGCCGGCCGTCGACGGGGCCTTCATTGCCGGTGATACCAATAGCGGTTCGGGTAGCTCCGGGCATCGCATGCGCGCGAAATCCGATTGCCTCGATGACTTTGATGACTGCATCGATGTCGCCCGCGGCGGCGTTTGGTTTCATCACGATTAACATATTTTCAAAAAGGGTTCATTGTTTTCATTGACGCAGAGACGACATCTCCCTTGCAAAAGGAGAGAAAAGTCAGCGTCCGTTGAGAAAACGGTCGCTTGTTATCGCCACCAACCGAGTGCCGACGCGAAGCCATAGCATGAGGCTTTCGCGCTCTCTTGAGAATACGTCATGTCAGCGCTCATTGTCACAAGCGTACCGACAATGCAATGATTGTCGATTTAAAATTTGAATCGAATTGGTAACGGACGCGTTACCAACTCGGAGAACACAGAGTTGGTCGACTGCCACCGCCCGGCTCCGGTGTCGCGATACGTGTATACGTATGTTTGCGAAAGGAAGATCGATCGGCCTCTTCGCGTCGGTTGCTGTGCTCTGCATCGCGGCATCCACTTTTGCGATCAAGGTAACAGAGCAGGCCGGCGCGGCGCATGGCTATCCGGGACTCTGTGATATCAACGGAAAGAAACTTGCCGACGGCGAGTTCAGGCAATGGGTCGAAGGCGATCACCTTTACGTCGTCATCAGCTACAAGTTTCCAAACGGGCAATCATTTGAAGAGAAGGCGCGGTTTCGGCAAGAATCTGAGCTGATGCAGGAACAATGGTCGTGGAAAGAACTCACTAAAGGAACGTTGCAGCGCGAATTCACCGCCGATTTTCTGTCGGGAATAGGTACGGCCCATGTCCGCAAAGACAACAAGGACGTGTCAGAGAAGATTGAAATCGAGCCGGGCCGGACGTTTGCGGGGTTCGGGTTCACGATGGCGCTAAGCAACCTGCGCAAGCGGCTGATTCACGGCGAGCAACTTCAGCTTAAAGCCGTTGGTTTTTCACCATTTCCAACGCTGAAACCGCAAGTTGTGACAGTGACGATTTCTTACGGTGGGCTTCAGCAT
>QHNQ01000139.1 GCA_003218135.1 Verrucomicrobiota bacterium | reverse complement strand
TTGTGACCAGCGACAGCACGTTTGTGACTGTGTGCATCCCGTGGGCAGCGCATGACTTCACCATTCATGCGTTGTTTGAGGATACGCGCACTGACGCGGCGTTGAGCGGTTGCTCGACTTATCCTGGTGGGAGCTGCGGCATTTACACATCGGTATCGGGGACTGCGCCCAACCGGATCTTTAACATCGAATGGCGCGCGGTGTTGTTTGGCAATAATAACTCGAGGGAAAACTACGAGCTGCGCCTGTATGAGAACTCGGCAGCGACAAACAAGCGCTTTGATGTGGTCTATGGGGAGATTAACGGCACCGGGGCTACGCAGCTGTGGTCAGGCGGTGTGCAGGGCAACAGCGCTGGAGGCTTCCAGACCTCAGACTTCTGCAACCCTGCCACTAGCGCGCCTCCTGGCAACCGTTCGCGTACTTACACGCAGGCCGGTTGCGGAAGTCCAAGCGCCACACCTACTGCGACAGCAACAGCTACCGCCACAGCCACAGCGACGGCGACAGCAACAGCTACGGCGACGCGAACACCAACGCCTACAGCTACGCCAACAGCGACCCCAACGCCCACTCCGATAGTGGTGAGACCATCACCGACGCCGAGGCCTCGGCCAACATCACCGCCGCCGAGACCATAGTGGGCGACATTACTAACTGATACGTTGCCAGGACTAACATCTGTAGGGGAAGCTGACAGCTTCCCCTACAGCTTTATGGAGCTATGAAGACAAAGTTATTAACTACCACGTATTTGCTCTCAGTTATGGTGGCGGTCTCACCGTTTATGCTCGATACCGCTTCAGGCCAGTTGGCGCCGACGTGGGACCCGCACACCAAGAAGCCACTGGAAAAATATGACGACTCACCAGCGTACATCTACCTGCTGGAGACTTCTCCGCGAATGATCTCTCCACATGGCGCGTTCACCAGCTACCAGGTGAACGTCGACGCAAATAATGTTGACATGTTTTTGCGGATTCAGGTAGAAACAAGATTCCCACTCAGCCCATAGTCATCCCATGAAAAAGAAATCCGCTTCCAAATCCGCACCTGCCCGCCGTAGCCTCAGCGAAGGCGGGTTCTTCAAACTCCGCATTGCAGTCGGCGTTCTGCTGTGCTTTGCGGCAATCGCATTTGTCGTGTTTGCACAGCCTCGGTCTGTGCAATCAGGCAATTCGCAGCCGATCTTCCAGGCTCAATATCGCGGCGTGTCGCAGGTCGTGCACTTCGATATCTCACCGCCATTGCGCGACATGAAGCCGCTGGCTTGGCCGCAATGTACAAAATCGGAAAACGAGGAGCAGGGCCCGATTCCGCTGGGACCTGTGGGCCCGGTCCTGCCGGATAAGGCCGTGCAACGGGTGCCCGGCAAGATTGCAATACCGGGGCCCATTATTTCATTCGACGGCAACAGCAATCTGTGCGGTTGCTCTCCGCCGGACCCGAATGGAGCGGTCGGTCCCAATCATGTCGTCACAATGGCCAATCTGCATTTTCAAATCTTCAACAAGTCTGGCACATCGCTCTTCGGTCCTGCAGCAAACAATACGCTGTGGTCTGGATTTGGCGGCGGCTGCCAAACCTCGAACTCCGGTGATCCTGTTGTGTTATACGACCAGTTGGCGGATCGCTGGTTGCTTTCGCAATTCACTGCATCCGCTCCATATTTGCAGTGTGTGGCGCTGTCACAGACGAACGATCCGACCGGAGCTTATTACCGTTGGGCCATTCTGGTCGGCGGTGGCGCTAATTTTGGGGATTATCCGAAGGCTGGGATGTGGCCAGATGCCTATTACTTCAGCACGCGAGAGTTTGCAGGTGGCAGCACGTTTGTCGGTGTGGGCGCGTATGCGCTGGATCGCTGCCAGGCTCTCGTTGGTAACCCCAACCCGACGATCGTCTCGTTCCTTGCGCCGCCGAACCCAGCATACGTGGTTGGCGATGGCTTGTTGCCGAGCGATCTCGATGGCAAGACACTGCCGCCTGCCGGAAGCCCTAACTATTTCGTGGGTTCAGAGGACAACAATGGCCCCTACGGTGCGCCGGCGGACGCATTGACGGTGTGGAAATTCCACTACGATCCCATGATTCCTGCCAACTCGACTTTCATGCTGACTAATACGCTGCCGACGCTGCAGCCCTTTAACTCGATCCTGGCATTATGCGGCGGCACTCGCGCATGTATCCCCCAGCCTGGTACCAGCAATCGAATCGATCACCTGGGTTATCGACAGCGGCCGCTGTTTCGGCTTGCCTATCGCAACTTTGGTAATCACGAGTCGCTGGTGACGAACCAGTCGGTGTCTGCTGGCACGGGGCCAAACGGCGAAGTGTCAGGCATTCGCTGGTGGGAGTTGCGCAGTCCCAACAGCAGCCCCGTCATTTTCCAGGAGGGCACTTATGCACCTGGGCTTACTGATGGGATTCATCGCTGGATGGGAAGCATCGCCATGAATTCACTCGGCGACATGGCGCTAAGCTACAGCGCCTCCGATGGCACGACCACGTTTCCAAGTGTGTATTACACCGGCCGGCACGCGGGCGATCCGCCGGGTCAGATGACCCTTGGCGAAGGATCCGTCATGAACGGGACCGGCTCGCAAACCGGTAGCAACCGCTGGGGCGATTATACGTCAATTGATATCGACCCGCTCGATGACACCACGTTTTGGGTTGTCAACGAGTACGTTCCCACGACTAGCTCCATTGGTTGGCGATTGCGAATCGGCGCGTTTAATCTGGCTGGCGCGCCGGGTCCTTCACCAACAGCAACACCTACCCCTTTTGCATGTGTCCAAGGCGGATCGCCTAGTCCGACTCCAACAGCGACACCGGCACAATGCACCTGGGGACCAGGAGCGGCCCTCCCAAGTGTCGGAACGCGCATGGTAGGGGTCTATTTCCCGGCCAACGGGAAGTTTTACGCCATGGGCGGACGCAGCTCCGACGTAGCAGGCAGCGAGTTCGTGCACCCGTTTGAGTACACCCCCAACAGTTGGGTCACCAAGTCGGCCAGTTATCCGGATACCTTCGTCAACAACATGGCCTGCGGCGTGCTCACCGAATCGGGAATACCTTATATCTATTGCGCAGGTGGCTCGGAGGTAGCCTCTCAGATGACTACCAGTCGCGTCTTCCGTTATAATCCCATCACCGATGTCATCGGCACGGTTCCAGCGCCCTTCCCGCCCGGCGCAGCGAACACCCTGCCCGGCGGCTTCTCGGTCTTCAATAACAAGCTCTACACTCTGGGTGGATTTAATGTTAACGTGGCGGCGACCCGAGAGATTTATGAGTTTACTCCCGGCCCTGCCGCGTGGGTGCTGAAGAACACTCTCCTGCCCGATACGAACGGGCTCGCGTATATACCGACTGCGACTATTGGCAACTTCATCTATACGGGCGGCGGCGCCGAGTATCCCGGGACCCTTACCGATACCACGAATTCCTACAGGTATGATCCCACGGCGGATTCCATAACCACCATTGCGAGTATACCGCGTGCCACAAGTAACACGCGAGGGCTGAACTTCTGTAACAAGTTGTACGTATTAGGCGGGCAATTTCCTACGCCGTCCAGCGAAGTGGATATCTACGATCCGGCCGCCAATACGTGGACAGTGGGTGCTCCAATGCCAGACGCGCGGCGTAACTCCGCGATGGATACCGACGGGACCAACCGCGTCTGGTTTGCAGGCGGCTATGACGGTGGCGGTGCCATCGTGGCCTCGATGTATATCTTCAATTGTCCGGTTAGCCCTTGCGGCGGGGCTTCGCCTACGCCGACAGCAACGGCGACAGCAACAGCGACGGCGACGCGAACACCAACGCCTACAGCTACTTCAACAGCGACCCCAACGCCGACTCCAATAGTGGTGAGACCATCACCGACGCCGAGGCCGCGACCAACATCACCGCCGCCGAGACCATAGTGGGCAATATAATTAATTGATACGTTGCCAAGACTAACACCTGTGGGGGAAGCTGAAGAGCTTCCCCCACGGCTTTATCGAGCTATGAAGACCAGATTATTAACTGCCACATATTTGCTCACAGCTATGGTAGCGGTCTCGCCATTCACGCTCGGTACCGCTTCAGGCCAGTTGGCGCCGACGTGGGACCCGCACACCAAAAAGCCACTGGAAAAATACGACAACCCGCCTGCTCCGTACATCTACCGGCTGGAGACCTCTCCACGAATGGTCTCTCCACATGGCGTGTTCATCAGCTACCAGGCGAACGTCGACGCAAATGGCAATAACATCGTCGGTGACGCTGCCAACGAATGTTCGATCTCGGTTGACCCGACCAATGGCAGCAGGATGGCGATTGGTTGGAGACAATTTAACAATGTAACGTCGAACTTCCGGCAGGGCGGCTGGGGGTATAC
>QHNQ01000163.1 GCA_003218135.1 Verrucomicrobiota bacterium | reverse complement strand
TACGCGAAGTGCGCAAACGCTTCGGCGAAAAACATCCGCTCTATATCGGAGGCGAAAAGGTTTGGACCGATAATTTGACGCCTTCAGTTAGTCCAGCCGAGCCGAGCGAGATTGTCGGTTACGGAACCGAGGCAGGAATTCCCGAAGCTGAGCGCGCTGTTAAAGCTGCGCGCGCGGCATTCGAGACGTGGAGATGGACGCCTGTTGAAGAGCGGGCGCGTTTGCTCGATCGGGCGGCCGACATTTTGGAGCGTCGCCGCTACGAGCTTTCGGCGGTCGAAGTTTTCGAAGTCGCCAAAGCGTGGTCCGAAGCCGACGCCGATATCCGTGAGGCGATCGATTTTTGCAGATTCTACGCCCAGCAAATGCGGCGACTCGGACGACCTAAACTTACCCAACAGGTTCCCGGCGAAGAAAATTATCACCATTACTGGCCGCGCGGCGTAGCATTCGTCATCGCTCCATGGAATTTCCCAATTGCGATTCTATGTGGCATGGCATCGGCCGGAGTTGTCACGGGAAACACCGTCATCATGAAGCCGTCCGAGCAATCGATCATCTGCGGCGCGATGCTCATGCAGGTCTTTGAGGAGGCAGGCGTTCCGCCAGGCGTATTGAATTTTCTATCCGGCCACGGCTCTGTGATCGGAGCGCACCTGGTTGATCACAAGGATGTCGATTTGATCGCGTTTACCGGTTCGCGCGAAGTCGGACTGAAGATTTGGGAATCTGCCGGCATCACCCGGCCCGGTCAACGCGAGCTAAAGCGAGTGATTTGCGAGATGGGCGGCAAAAACGCGATGATCGTCGATGCGGACGCTGATCTTGATGAAACGATCATGTACTCCATCTACTCCGCGTTCGGTTTTCAGGGACAAAAGTGCTCTGCGCTGTCGCGTCTGATTCTACTCGAGGAAAATTACGATCGCGTGATGGAACGCTTGATTCCCGCCGCAGCCAGTCTGCGCATCGGGAATCCAGAGCAACCGGGTATTATGGTCGGCCCGGTCATCGATGAACCTGCGTACCGGCGGATTCTGGAATACATAGAGATCGGTAAAAAGGAGGCCACGCTCGCCTATCAGGCAAAGGAAGTACCGCCGCACGGTTACTTCATTCCGCCGACAATTTTCAGTGATGTGAGACCAGACATGCGCATCGCGCGCGAAGAAATTTTCGGCCCGGTGCTGAGCGTCTTAAAAGTGCGCGATCTCGACGAAGCGCTGGAGGTCGCAAACGGAACCGACTACGCGTTGACCGGCGGCTTTTTCTCCCGCAGCCCCGACAACATCGAGCGCGTGAAAGCACGATTAGAGGCCGGCAACGTTTACATTAATCGCTCGTGCACAGGCGCGATCGTCGGGCGGCATCCTTTTGGCGGATTCAAAATGAGCGGCAGCGGCACCAAAGCGGGTGGCGAAGATTATCTGCTGCAATTTCTCATCCCGCGCGTGGTCACCGAAAACACCACTCGCCACGGCTTCGCTCCTGAACAGACGCCCGAGTATCGCGACGAATTTCTCTGGCCCAAACCGGAACCGTAACGGCCGGAAATTCGCTGCGGGATCAATTCAGCGGCCGGCCTTTGCTCAGCAATTTCACAACCGTAACGACCATGTAGAGCACCGGCCACGCCGACGTCAGAACGATCAACGCGAACACCGCCATTTCCTTTGCGCGTTCCCGAGCAGCTTCAATGCGGTATTCGCGTCCCAAATTGTAAAAATTCCTGAATCTGTATCTCTCCTCTCCGTCATAAGGCGAGAAGTGTCCGCCACGCCAGTGGCCGAAACCCGAATGGAAAAAGTAGTCCGTATGGGGGAATTGTCCCTTGCCGCCCGCGGAAGGATTCCTCGGTTTCATAATCTGTCACCCACAGCTAAGATCGAAACTGCGACTATGATACCATGTTCGAAAAAGGATTCAGCCTGAAAAATAGCTTCAGATCGTGAACGATTTGATGAAATCTTCGTGTGGCATGGGTTCAGAATATGCGACATGAACACAAGCAGTGACGAATGCCGTATGTCTAATGACGACGGAATGACGAAATCCGAATCGCGAAACGCCTCTGCTGGTCTTCGTCATCTGAACATTCGGATTTCATTCGTCATTCGTCATTCGTGCGTCGTCATTGCCTCAGCATTTCATTCTTGCGCCTATCACGTGGGATGGTTGTGGACGAGGCTGCTGTTCGGCTGCATCGCACGGATTCACGTGCTCGGACGCGAAAATGCAAATTGCTCCGGAGGCTTTCTACTCGCAGCAAATCACATCAGCCATTTCGATCCATTTCTCATATCGCTAGTCGTCCGACGAAAGATCGATTGGATGACAATGGCGGAGTTTTTCCGGCCGCGCGCGCTGGGGTTCTTATTGCGCGCGATCGACGCCTTCCCGGCAGAGCGCGATCGCGCCGACCGCAAGACAATTCGCACCGCAATCGACCGACTGAAAAATGGGCGCGTGGTCGGTCTCTTTCCGGAGGGCGGGATTCGCGATGGCGTGCGTTCAGTGCTGGAAGGGGCACCGCTTCGACCGGGCGCGGCGACTCTCGCGCACATCGCTGGCGTTCCGATACAGCCATGCGTCATCCTTGGCAGCGATCGGCTCTATTCCGCAAAGCAGTGGCTTCCGCTGAGACGCACGCCGATCTGGATCGCGTTTGGCACTCCCATCTCACACTTCCCAGAGTTGCAAAGATCAGAGGCACGCGAGCGAATTGGATCCCAATTGGCGGCCGCGTTTAACAATCTTTACGCTGAACTACGTAGAGAGCTTCAGCTCACTCCTGATGATCTGCCCCATTCACCGCGAGAAAGGATGAAGCATTGTAGGGCAAGCAGTCGCCGCGGCGACCTTGCCGTGACTGGGATCAGCAACCGCAGCGGTTGGCATGCAAATTCGGAAAATGCGCTGCGGCGTTTTGCTTCGGGAACGGTTGATTCGCTTCTATGCGCATCCATTAATTTCCTGCACAGGCGCCACCGCTTGAACGGGAGTAGTCGCGAGCAGATGGAGCGCTACGTGGTGATGTGCGAGGCGCTTTCGCCGCACCAGTATTACTCCGCCCCGAACGTGATTGCTCGCAACGGTGAATCAGATTCAGAGCCAACGGTCGATGGCATACGTGATTCACGTATGGCAACGCTGTCATGGCGTAGCCCCATCCAAACTGCATTTGCGGCAAACAATGTCGCGTGCGTGGAGCTTTTCCGAACCGATGCACGGAAGTGGGAGCGAATGCCAACGGTGTTTCTGCTGCATGCACTCATGTCCACGAGTTCCACCGGCTATCACCGTTGGGCAGAATCGTTCAACGAACTTGGCTGGAATGCTTGTTTCGTTCATCTGCCCTACCACTTTTCGCGTGTCCCGGCTGGATACTGGAACGGGGAACTGGCGATCACACCGAATCTGATTCGCAACGCCGAAGCATTGCGTCAGGGTGTGGTCGAGCTGCGTCAGTTAATGAACGCGCTGCGCGAACACGGCTGCCGCGAGTTCGGTGTGCTTGCCACCAGTTACGGCGGATGGATCGGCGCGCTGCTCGCCACCGTGGAATCTGATCTTCGTTTCGTTGCTTTAATGGCGCCGATCGTGAACGTCGACCACGCCATTTGGCAAAGCCCCGCTGCGCGTCGCATTCGGCACGAACTGATCCGCGCAAACATCGAGCCCTCTCTCGTTGCCCGGCATTTTCCCCTGAGCTCACCGTTGCACTGTGTGCCACGATGCGATCCCGCTCGCGTTCTTTTCGTGACCGGCGAATTCGATTCGATCGCGCCTGCTGAGCAAATCGCGGCAATCCAGCGAAAATGGCATGGCTCGGAACTGTTGCGCGTTCGCCAGGGCCATTTCGGCCATCGCATGATGCGCGAAACGATCACTCGGCTGAAAGCGCGCGGCGATTTGTGAATCGCAATTTCCCGGGCGACTTCCGATTTACGTGTTCTTATTGACACCGCGCTTCAGCGCGGTGCACCGACGAGTCCAAAGATCAAGCCGTTTAAACGGCTTATCGGCGCGGTGTGCGGAAAACCCCTGGCTAAAGCCAGGTGTTAATTAGATGGCGGGTTGATCCCAACAAATTCCAGGCTCGGTCCGAGGTCGCTGAATGCTGCCTCGGCGAGAACTTTGTGCCCTTCCGCCGACGCATGCCAACCGTCGATCGGGTGAAGTAGTTCTGCGCGGCTGAGGTCTGCTGTCGCCAGTGTGTGGGAATATCGCAATTGGATATTTCCCGCGTCCTCAATCTCGGAATTCAGCGCTTCCACCGTTGCCCGCAGATCTTCGTTCACCATTGAAGCCAGACGAATCAAGTCGCGCCGGTAATCTGGATGAAAAGAGATGAAATATTCGTAAGTCGTTTCCAAGTGTGGATACAAACGTCTGTCCGACTGCCGAAGCCGCTCGGCGCTCTCGCGCCCTTTGAAATACGATTCGAAATTGATCAATCCGAAAACCACGACGGACACCCGATGCTTTTGATTTCGCGCGCTTCGAAGCAAGCGGCCCAGCTCACGCGCGTAATTTTGTCGGAAATACTGGCTTTGGTTTTTCAAGCGCTGTTCCGGCGCATTCAATTCATCAGGCGGACATCGCCACGCCCAATCGATGTTGTTGTGGCCGATTGAGATCAAAATCAGATCGGGAAATCGCCGCCGTCGCAGCACCTGACTAATTTGACCGGAAAAATTGCGCGTCCCGAGGAGGCGGCGGAAAAAACTTAGCCCGCTCTCGTCATGATCGACCAGAGCGCCGATGCCGGTATACTCGAAGGCAACGAAAGGCGTGATTTCTTCCAGCCTTTTGGAAACACTGCGAATGTCCGCCACAGGACGGATTCGCCGTGGCGAACCCGGACGTGGCGATCCAGCGTCAAGAAACCAGTTTCGTCGGCGGCGAGTGTGCGCGCGCCAGAACGTGCTCCATGCCGAGGAGATGTAGATGCCCATACAGACGCTGTCGCCAAGCAGGGCGACATGCGGGAGGCGCGCGATCAGCTCCGCGCGCGTAATCTCACCCTTTCGGTAGGCGAGATAATCCGAATTATACCGCGATGTTGGATCAGCGATTTGCTCAAAAAGCTTCGCACTGAGGAACCGAGCAGATCTCATTTAGAACGATGAATGTAACTCAGGTATTTTGGCTGACTGCGTCAAACAGGCTTCTGGCCTGCAAGATTCGGTGCGGGCTGAGCAGCCGCACAACGAGACAGCCAAAATGGCTGTGTTACTCAGTCCAGCCAATCCATCGCGTCCAGCAAACGCCGAAACTGAGGGTCGTTTACGTCCAACGCCGGCAACCATTCGCCGATTCGTTCGCGTTTCCACCACGCTTTGTCGCCAATTGGCACAAACTGATAGCGATACAACCGTGCTCGAATGTAATGCGGCGGCGCGTCGGGAAAGGGATTGTTCGCCAGGAGCGACAGCGTGCCGCGATCGTTATGCAAGAGTTTCCATACAAAATGCAGTGTCCACGGATAGTCGGCGGGTGAGGCCATTGCAGCGAACCAGATTTGCCAGTCAATCCGCGGTTGGTACGGCGCCACGAATGGCGGCCAGCGGTTCAGATCACCTGGTTTGGCTTTGAACTCGTATTCCTTCCATTTCGTGTCGTCGGTAATCAGCACGTCGTCGGTTCCCTCAAAAATGATTTCGTCGCGTTCCCGGCCCACTGTACCGAATGCGCCGTAAGTGTTCACAAGATCAAGAGGATCGAACGAGTAGTTCATCAGCTGGCGCCCGGATACGAGATTGAGCACGGTGGGTATGCTCAGGCAGATAACCATTATCGAGAGTACGACCGCGATAGCGTTGTTGATGCGCGACGGCTGCGATTGCTGCGCCGCGTGTTCGGCGCGCCTAACGATGGCTCGCGGTAACAAGTGGCGAAGGAAACTATCATCAAAGCACGCCAGAAACGGAATGATGGTGAGGTAATTCAGGAACGAAAGATTGCCGCTGATAATGAGAAAAATCTGAAACGTCACCAGCAACACACCCGCGACGTGGCGCGCCAGTCGGGGCCCAAACGAGAACCACGGCACGACGAGTTCAACGAAATGGTTCCACGCCGTTTCAAATTTGAGTAACCAATGCGGCGAAAAATGCAGATAACGGCTGATCGGGCCCGGAATCGGCTGCGTCTCGTAGTGATAATAGAGGCACGTAAGATCACGCCAGCATGGGTCGCCGCGCAGTTTGATCAGGCCGGCGCCAACCATGATGCGAAACCCGAGCCAGCGAAAAAGCCAGAAGACCAGGATGGGCGGTCTGCACTTTGGAAAGGGCCGTCCATCGAGCAGTGGACAAAGAAAGATCGAGAGAAAGCCAGTCTCGAGCAGTTGAATCTCCCACCCGTAACCGTACCAGATCTGCCCGATGTGAACGATCGACATGTACATCGCCCAAAGAATTCCGAGGATGATCGCATTTGCGTACCCGGCGAAAACAACAAGCGAAAGCGCGAACCCTGTCCAGGCGAAGACCACCATACCGTGATCGGAAATGCCGAACCAAAAGAGACTGGGCACTCGCAGCACGCCGGCAGTGCGTGAACCAAGTTGCGTTTGTACGCTCGCAAGAAAATGATTCGCCGGAGTTAGTCCGTGCTCTCCAATTAATGGCAGGAGTTGCTGTGCGGCTACCAAAAACGCAACCGCATAAACAAAACCCAGCAGCCGCAGAATCACGAAACGCGTGAGCCAATAAGAGTTTCCGAGCGCGAAAAACTTTTCGAAGACGTTTTCCTGATTCATTGGCGAAGAAAACGTCCAACGCTGAACGGAAAACGTCCAACGCTGAACGTCCAACGTCCAACGCTCAATACTGAATCACTTGGTAATTGGAAATCCAACGTCCTGCCAGGGGGAGATTCGGACTCCCGACCAACCCCGAATGCTTTCGGGCTTGCTCTGCTGTTACAAGTAATGGATCGCGAGCTTCGGATTTTTCTTTGCTTTCAATATGCGTTCAATCCTCCGCGCCTCAGTCAGCGTTGCGACCTCTTTGCTTGCGATGACTTCAATGTTTTTACCAAGCCGCTTAGTTGTATGCGTATGACCGCGGAGATGTTGCGCAAAGCGGGCGTCAAGATCAACAGCCGAGCCAATGTAATGCCGGCTGTTAGATCCGCGAAGGATATAAACCAAGCCATATCAATGCGTGCCAGGGGGGAGATTCGAACTCCCGACCAAGGGCTTATGAGTCCCCTGCTCTACCACTGAGCTACCCTGGCGAAATTGGCGGCGACAAAGGTCAATCGCGAGATACGAAGTGTCAACGCGCCGGCACACAGCCGAAGCTTCCTTTTCCTCTGCCTCTTACGCTCACTCTCGACTTGCGGAGAATGGGTCAGGTTTAGAAGAAGATTAAGAGGAAGCGGAAGAAAAGAGTCGGCTACTCTTTCGTTTTCGCAATGTACGGCTCCAAGTCCTTCTGGCCGCCCCGTAGCGCGGCCATGAAGCACACGCCGCTTTGCTCTTTCACGGCGCCCACCCAGCCTTCCTGAGAAATGTAGCGCCATCCGGGAAACCGCAGCACCGCGCCGGTTTTCGTGTTCCGCTCTGCCGGAAACAGAAATAGCTGCATCCGTTTTTCGGCGAGCCAGATTTGGGCAATCCGAAGCGACTCCTCATCCTCGAAAACGCGACAACCGATGGTGCGAAAATCGGCGAACTCCTCCGGGACATCGTAATGTTCCAGGCCGTGCTTCATAAAAAACAAATCGCTCAACGTGCCCGCTTCAGTGCTGACGGGATCGAGCATGACCGGTCGTGTGGAGGCAGCTACAGTCAATAATTTCCGAGCGGTTGCTGATCCCGGAAAATCATTCAGACGACTGAGCACTTGAAACACGGATACTCCAGCGATAACCACGACTGCGATACTGATCGCCAGGACGGCGGGATTGCGCACTATTTTTTTCCACGTCCACTTCGACCCAACAACCAGATCTTTTTCGGCAAACCATTCCGCCGTCTCTGGCGGAACCGGAATGAGGGTTACCAGCGCGGCGACCGCACGATCAAAGTTCTGTTGATTGGCAAATTCAGGCGAGTCTGCTGCACGAGATACAGCCGAGCGCATCAAGCGATCAGTCAGCTTGCCTTGATTGACTGGCGCGCAATTCAAAAGTGCGCGTTGCCCGCGCGATAACCGTGGCGTTCTCATACGTTGGTGGCTTCAGGAAAGTTTCCGTCGAGCCATGCCTGCAACTGTCGGCGCCCCTGCACCAAAAATCGAGAAAGCTCAGTGAGCTTGAGATCTGCGATATCCAGAATTTCGTCGTAATCGAATTCATCCAGATAAAAAAGTGCAAGGGCAGTCCTCTGAGGATCGGGTGCGGCGGAGATCCAGACTGCGAGCTGGGTGGGCTCCATCTGTTCAATTTGTGATGCAGCATGTGGAGCGAGGTCGTGTTCATCGAGCTTGAGCGACTCCGGTTGCAAGTCAGCTTCGGTTGCTTCCAAGCAACGCCAACGCGCATCACGGAACAGCCAAAAACGTTCCTTCGGCAATTCCCCATGTGCGGCGCGCAGGGCTGCTTCGCGCAACGTGGTGTGAAAAACTTCCTGAGCTTTGGGCGAGTCGCCCAGCATCAGGAAACAAAAACGATAAAGTTGCGGCAGATTTTGCTTTCGGTCTGGCACGCCTGATATACGAAAACTCTGCGGACTCTACGCTGCTCTACGGCATCGACAAGGATTTGTAGCCGGTTGCTAAATGGCTGGCTCGCACCTGTAGAGTCCGCTGTCCCACGGAATCACATATTGTCGCGCTGAGAGTTACATGCGCTGAGATAGCGCACACTACAGCATCCGTCATCAGTGCAGTCCTCTTAAACGGCGCGCGACTTCCTCGGCGTTCTCGCGGCTGTTAAAAGCCGAAATGCGGAAGTGGCCTTCCCCTTGCGCGCCAAACCCGGCACCCGGCGTGATAACCACATTTAGCTCGCGCAGCATTCGATCGAACATTTCCCAGCTCGTGAGGTCATCTGGTGTTTTCACCCAGATGTACGGCGCATTTACTCCGCCGAAAGGCTTTAGACCAGCATCGACAACGGCGTCCCGGAGGAGTTTTGCGTTGCCCATGTAATGATCGATAAGCACCCGCACTTGCTTGCGACCTTCTTGTGAATACAACGCCTCTGCACCGCGTTGCACCGGGTAAGCCACGCTGTTGGATTTGGTGCTCCAGCGCCGCTGCCAAAGCGGATGCAGCGGTAATCGCCGACCGTTCTCGGTCTGGGCGAGCACCGATTTCGATAGGACTGTAAGCCCGCAGCGCACGCCGGTGAATCCGCCGTTCTTGGAAAAGCTGCGTAACTCAATCGCGCACTCTCGCGCCCCGGGCACTTCGAAAATTGAATGCGGAATTTCCGGGTCAGAAATGTACGCCTCGTAAGCGGCATCGAACAACAGAAGCGCGTCATGTTCGCGCGCGTAGGCGACCCAATGCGAGAGCTGCGCGCGCGATGCCACAGCCCCGGTCGGATTGTTAGGAAAACAAAGATAGACCAGATCGACATGTTCCTTTGGCGGCTCGGGAACAAAATTATTTTCCGCCGTGCATGGCAAATACATGAGGCCTTCATAGCTGCCGTCCTTCCCACCGGGCCCCGTGTGCCCAGCCATCACATTTGTGTCGACATAGACCGGATAAACCGGATCGGGGACGGCGACCTTGTTTTGGTCGCCGAGAATGTCGAGGATGTAGCCGCAATCGCATTTCGAACCGTCCGAGATAAAAATTTCGTCGTCGGCGATCTCAATGTTGTGTTCGCGATAATCGTGCTGTGCAATTTTGGATCTAAGAAATTCGTAACCCTGTTCCGGGCCATAGCCGCGAAATGTCTCGCGATGACCCAGCTCCTCGACTGCGCGCTTCATTGCTTCAATTGCCGCGCGCGGGAGCGGCTCCGTGACGTCACCAATCCCGCACCGAATTAACCGCTTCGCTGCTTCGGGATTTTTCTCGCAGAACTCGCGCACACGCCGCGCCACCTCTGGGAAAAGGTAGCCGGCCTGAAGCTTGAGATAATGCTCGTTGAGATAGGCCATCGTTGCAGCGGCGTTTGTGTCAAACGCCGAACCTAAGAAGATAGGCGCTTGGCACAAGCGCCTCTACAACGTTTGGGGCGCTGCTCAGTAATTTTTCGCCACCGCGTCCCAATTCACCACGTTCCACCAAGCCTTGAGGTAATCGGCACGACGGTTTTGGTACTTGAGATAGTAGGCATGCTCCCACACGTCGACGCCGAGGATCGGCGTGTTGCCATCCATCAGAGGACTATCCTGGTTTGGCGTCGAAATAATTTCGAGCTTTCCGTTCTTATTCTTGATGAGCCACGCCCAGCCGCTGCCGAACCGGCCCACTCCGGCGGCGGCTAATTTTTCCTTGAAATCATCAAAGCTGCCGAAGGTTGATTTGATATCATCGGCGAGTTTGCCTTTCGGTTCACCGCCCGCATTTGGCCCCATGATTTTCCAAAAGAAGGAATGGTTGGCGTGGCCGCCGCCGTTGTTGCGCACGACTGTGCGAATGTTTTCGGGGACCACATTGAGATCGCTGATCAAATCTTCCACCGATTTCTTTTCCAGATCAGTGCCTTTGATCGCCTTGTTAACGTTGTCGACGTAAGCCTGGTGATGTTTCGTGTAATGGATTTCCATGGTGCGCGCATCAATATGCGGCTCCAAAGCATCGTACGGGTAAGCTAATTTAGGTAGTTCGTAAGCCATAATACTTACAGTTAGATCGAATTACGCATCACGACAGGTTTTATTTTTCAGTCGACAGATTTCCGTATTCGACCGAGGCGAATCTCATTAACACCTCGCTTCAGCGAGGTGTCAGGCGAAACTGGCATGTTCGCAACCGCTTTAGCGGTTTTCTTCTGCCGGCCGGAAACCGCTAAAGCCGTTGGGGATACTCTCTTCGGTTCTCCACCCCGCTGAAGCAGGGTGTTAATAAGCATTAATCCTCGCAGCGATAAAACCCGGGGCGCGTACCCAGGCCGCTGCGGTAGTTCACATAAGTGGAGAGCGCCAGCAGCGGGAAATTCTGGCGATACATGTCGTACTTCAAATAGAACGTGCGCGGGAAACCGGTGCCGGTGATTTGCTCTTCATCCCACGAACCATCGGGTTTTTGCGAGCGCAGCAGGTAACCCAAGCCGCGTTGAATACTTGATCGATCGAGATCGCCACATGCACAGATGCCCATGACTGCCCATGCTGTTTGTGACGCAGTGCTCGCTCCTATGCCTTTGGTCGATGGATCTTCGTAAGTGCCGCAGGTCTCACCCCAGCCGCCGTCATTATTTTGACAGCTCTCAAGCCAGTCGCGGCCGCGCAATATCCAGTCCTGGGTCATGTCTTCGCCGATTGCCCGCAAGCCACGTAGCACCTGCCATGTCCCATAAATATAATTCACCCCCCAGCGGCCATACCACGAGCCGTCGTTATCTTGAGTGTCGATCAGATATTTCAAGCCGTCCCGAACGCACTTCGCGTTTCGATCGAATCCGATGTAACCAAGCAGTTCCAGTGTGCGCGCAGTGAGATCGCTGCAGGTTGGATCGAGAATTGCGTTGTGATCCGCAAACGGCATGTCCTCCAGCCATTCGGTCGTTACGTTTTTATCAAACGCTCCCCAGCCGCCATCATCACATTGGAAACTGAGCTGCCACCCAAGCGCTCGACGAAAGAGTTCATTGAGCGACTGCCGGTGTCGCGGTTGAACTAGTCGCAATGCCATCAACACCATCGCGGTGTCGTCCGTGTCCGGGTAATAAACGTTATTGTACTCGAACGCCCAGCCGCTCGCTTCCGGATACGGATTGTTGACAGCCCAATCACCGCGGATGCGCACTTCCTTGCCGATCAACCAATCCGCGGCCTTCTGCAGCGCGGGATGCTCGGGCGCCACGCCAGATTCCGCCAGTGAGATTATCGTAATGGCAGTGTCCCAAACCGGGGAAAGACAAGGTTGAATTCGAAAATCCTCCGGGTCATCAAGAAAGAGGCCAGCAAAATCTTTTTCCGCCTTGGCGTAGGTCGGATTCTTTTTGGTATAGCCGAGCACGCGCAAAGCAATCATGCAATTCAGCATTGCTGGATAAACGGTGGCCAGCCCATCGCTGCCTTCGCCAATCCGTTCAACCATCCAGCGCTCCGCTGCTTCAAGCGCGCGCCGGCGCAGATGACCAATACGAAGTGGCTGGAGAAATTTCAGGGTGTCATCGAGGCGAAGAAAGAAATTGCGCCATGTCCAAAACTTCTCACTTCGGGGTAGCCGCAAATCGGCTTGCTCAGTCCCGAGGGGATACAGCTCGTGCAATTGCTTGTCACCGGGCAGAACGCGCGTCGGTTTGAAATGATTAATGATGCCGAGAGGCAAAAGCATGGCCCGGCTCCACGATGACATTTTGTAAATATGAAACGGCGCCCACTTCGGCAGGAGCACCATTTCGATCGGAATCGCAGGCAAATATTTCCAAGGGAACTGGCCCAGGAGCGCGAGATAAAGCTTGCTAAAGGTATTCATCTGAGGAATTCCGCCGAGGCGCAGGATCGTCGCACGCGCCTCGCGCATAAACGGCGCGTCCACCGAAGAACCGGCGAGTTTCAGCGCAAAGTACGCTTTCACCGATGCGTTGATCTCGCTCGGACCGCCGTGATAAATGTTCCAACCGCCATCGGGTAGTTGGCGTTTGAGAATGTGACGAACGCAACTCCTCTGCAATGGCGCGTCCACTTCACCGCACCAATGCATGAAGAGGATGTAATCGGAGCAGAGCGTGCTATCGACGATGAGTTCGCCGCACCAATGGCCGTCGGGCTTCTGCTGGCGCAAAAGGTTTTCCTGGGCGCGGGCGATCGCGCGCGCGATCTCCTGATCTGTCGCAGAATATGATTCCGACACGTCCGGCCGCGCGCTGGGCAAGGCGATCAGGTTCTCCGACGAATTCAACATGTCGATCTTACGAGGCGCGCGCTGCGGTGCCGTTCGCTTGAGCGGATTTCCCCGTGATATGTCCGTTGCCGCTGCTTATACCGTTAAACACAATCGTTTCGCTGCCCCGGCCGGTCGGCTTCGGTTTCGGCCCGAAATTGAACTTAATCGTCTTCCAAGTATCGCCGTGCTGCGCCTGAAGGCCGAGGCTGGCTGTTGGCTCGTAACCGCAATGCACCATGCAATTCTCGCAACGGCCATCGCGCGCGACGCCGTTTACCACGCCGTACCTGTCCCACTCCGTTTTCTCGAGCAATTCCGCGTAGCTCGAGTAATGCCCGTCAGTCATGAGATAGCAGGGCCCTTTCCATCCACGAATGTTTCGGGTCGGAATCGCCCAGGCTGAACAGGTCAAATCCCGTTTGCCGGCGAGAAATTCAAAATAGACCGGCGTGCCGAAAAACGTGTATCGATTCATCCATTCCTCCACTTTTCGGAATTTCCGAATCGTCATGGACCGCGTGAGGAAAAAATCTTCAGGGCGCAGATTGAGCCGTTTGATCATGTCTTTCTTTGCGGCATCGTACTCATAGCCGGGGGAAATTGTGTGGCCGTCCACGCCGAGATCGGAGAGATAATCGAACATCTGCTCGACCTCTTGCATATCGGTTTCCTTGTAAATGGTCGTGTTGGTAGCCACCTGATAACCGAGAATCTTCGCCATCTTGATCGCGAGAATGCACTCCTTGAAAACGCCTTCGCGCTCGACGATGAGATCGTGAATGCGCTCCACGCCGTCGAGGTGGACGTTCCAGTACATCCATTTACTCGGCGCGATCGCAGGCTTGCTCGCGTCTTTCGGACCTTTGCGGATTTCAGCCGCATCTTTCTCACTAAGTAAACCGGCTTTCATTAACTCGTCGATTTTCTGATCGACGAACTCGGAACGCCCGGCGATCTGCGAAGCCAGCCACTCGCGCATTTTCTTGCGCATGAACATGGCATTGGTGCAGATGTAAACGATCCGTTTCTGCGCCAGGAGTCCCTCAACCAGCGCTTCGATATGCGGGTAGATAAGCGGCTCGCCGCCGCAAATTGATACCATCGGCGCGTTGCACTCATTTCCCGCGCCCAAACAGTCTTCCAAGCTCATCATGTCCTTGAGCGACGTCGAGTATTCTCGAATTCGCCCGCAGCCGGTGCACGTGAGGTTGCATGTGTGCAACGGCTCAAGCTGAAGAACCGTGGCGAATTTCTTCGTACCACGAAGCTTATGGCCGATCACATAGGCCGCGATTTTTGCAGTGAGCGGTAGAGGAAATCTCATGGGAGCGACGATAGTAACAAGTAGGCCCAGTATGTCAACGGACCCGAGCTGGTGCTCAGTTTTTTAATTTGAATCGACCCAGACTCCTTGTTTGGACTTCGATCGCCCGCACAATACTCGGCCATCATTCCAAAAGCAAAATAAAGATGCGACTATGGGCAATTTATGTGGTTTAATAAGACGCAAGTCTGTCTCTGGAAAGG
>QHNQ01000138.1 GCA_003218135.1 Verrucomicrobiota bacterium | reverse complement strand
CGAGAATTCGAACCAAATTTTGGACATTTCAAGAGAAACGTCCAGTTTTTCGGTCTAATCGAGCTTGAGTTCCGGCCAGACAAATCCAGAATCATCACCATGGCTGCAATGGTAGCGAGCTTGCCCGCCGTGAACAAACCAAAACTGCTCGATCAAGTGCGCGATGTGATTCGGCGCAAGCACTACAGCATCCGCACCGAGCAAAGTTACCTTGAGTGGCTTCACTTTACGTTGACAGCAATTGCGATGGTGGGATTGGCTAGCGCATGGGCGTGATGGGGATCTGGCTGTCCCTTTGGAAGGAAATACCACACCCCAGGCGTCATTTGGCCGCGCTCGGGCAGCTGTTGCAGCCGCGACGGATCCAAGCCTGCCGCGATTAGGCCGGAGGCGTCGAACTCGTAAACGACATCTTCTTGCGTGAGCTCCGACTGGGTAGCGAAGTGAACCATGGTGCCGTGGCCACTGTTGAAACAGTATTCGCCACTCGCCGCTGTCTGATCGATCGCCACCTCAGGCTTCGCGCGCAGAATTTTGGCGATGGCGAGAATCTCCTGTTTCGATGTGCCGTGAAGGGCCAAAACGTCGGCGTAATCACGTTTGAGTGTGGTGAGTTCGTCTTCGGCTTTTGGCTCATCGCCTGCGATAAGAGCGCCGTTAAAAGCTGAAATCTGGACAATCAACACTACGAAAAAAATGCGTCTCATAATGATACCTCCGAAATCTTTTGAGCAGTCTAATTTATTTTGCCTGCATTTTGCGATGGATAAATTTACTTTCGACGAATGGGAAGCTGGCAGCTTCCCCTGCAGAAGAACTGATTGGGAAATACGCATGGAAGAATTTCCAAAGAAAGAATTGGAGACGCTCTGGGCTCCCTGGCGGGTGGAATATTTCGAAAAGGAACCGCGTGATCTTAATTTTCTTTCCGAAGCGGCGCAGGCGAGCGACGACGCCGCGCACCTGGTGATTACGCGGCGCAAGAATGCGTTTCTGATGATGAACCGTTATCCGTATGCGGTGGGTCATCTCATGGCGGTGCCTTATCGCAAAGTCGGGGAGCTGTCTGCGCTTGGGGACAATGAAGTGGTCGAGCTTTGGAATTTGGTGGTGCATGCGCAGGCGCTTTTGCGCGCGGCGACCAAGGCGCAGGGGTTCAATATCGGTTTGAACATTGGCCAATGCGCGGGCGCAGGTGTTACCGATCATTTGCACATTCACATCGTGCCACGCTGGAGCGGTGACACGAATTTCATGCCGATCATTACCGGCACACGCACGCTCTCGGAAGGTTTGCGCGTACTTTACGATAAATTGATGGACGCGCAGTCGAAGATGGCGGAGAGAAATCGTGATCGGTGATTGGTGATCAATGATCGGGAAATTCCAATTACCAACCGCACGACCCTGGTCCGATTACTGATCACCAATCACGGATCACCCTTTTATGAACACCTGGGTCGAGGCGCCGCCGCGAAGGAAGGGCCTGGGTTGTTTTGCCCGGGGTTGCCTGATTCTTTTAGTGTTTGCGATCGTACTGGCGATCGCTTGTTTTGTTGGTGTGTGGTGGGGTCTTCAGCGGCACTCGGCAGTAGTGCGCGGCATTTATTGGCTGGCCAAAACGCATTCGATTGCCGCAGAGTCTGCGCCCGTACCGGAATTCAGCGCTTCCGATAATCAGATTCAAGAGGTCCGCGAACGGTGGCAGGATTTCGAACAAAAGACGCGCGCAGCTCAACCCGCGGAGATCGAGCTGACAGCGAATGACATCAATGCTTTGATCGCTGCGAACCGACACGCGCGCGGCAAAGCTTTCGTTTCGATTGAAGGCGACAAGCTTCGTGTCCAGGCGAGTGTGCCGCTTGGAGATATTCTCAGCCGGCCGGGTTATTATTTTAATGGCGACGTCACGGTGGAATTCAAAAGTCCGGAATCCTTGGAGAATCCGCAGTTGAACCGGGTCGTGGTGAATGGCGAACAGGTGCCGAGCGATTTGTTGAATTGGAAATATCGTTCGAGACGATTGGGAGACTATGTCGCCGATTACCGCAACGAGCACAACGTCGGCACTATTGAGGTACGCGACGGCAAAGTGATCCTGCGATCCCGCACAGAGTAGAAGAAATTCGGCCACAGATTGACACAGATTTTCACAGATAAGAGATGCTCGAATTCGCAGCTGACAACGCGGTGCTTGTTGAAATCAAAATCGCACCGCAATACGAAGCTCAGCTGTTGAATGTACTAAAAGCAACCGGACTAACCGTTGGCGTTCTCTTAAATTTCGGCCGATACAAAGTCGAACACAAACGGCTCATCTTCTGAATCTGTGTTTCATCTGTGGCTGGAACAATAATTGAGTTCGGCTAATTGGGCTGCATGATTTCGCGCACGAAGACGTTAAGCTGGCCGTCTTCCTGTTTGCGCACTTCGGTAATTTCGTACGGACGTAACTCGTCTCTGTTTACTACCGCGCCTTGCGGCGGAGGAGTGTAACCATTCGGAAATTCCACGACGATGCGCGTGGACGAACCGCCGCCGAAGTGCAGCACTTTATCCGTTAGCTTTGCGCGCGGGCGCATCACGGCCTTGTTAGCATCAGAGAAATTCACCACGAACTGTCCCTTCAAATAGATGCGTTCGCCCGCAAGTCCACGGTCGGCAACATCTCGGAGATCGCCTGTTCCGATGAGCCTGCCGAGCGGCATCTTGCCAGGTGGAAATGTTTTCCAACTGCCGCCGCCTGCGTTGGAGGCCAGAGCTACGTTTGCAGTTTCGGCCGGGGCAGGCTGGGCTGGAAGAACGGGTACGGGAGTAGCAGCCGGAACAGACGGAGCCTGTGCTACCGGTTGAATCGCAGGTTCGGGAGCTTTCGGCGCTGGCGCTGGTGTAACAGCGGGAATATTCGGAATGCCTGGCGGCGGCGTGCGCGCAGACGCAATGGTGATTGGAGTCGGACTTGGCGCGCCAGGTTTCTGAGCGAGCATTGCCGGCGCAGGAGTAGCTTTCGGAGGTGGCGTTTGCTTCTTTCCCCGCTTGCCTTTTGGTAACGGCGTTGGCTTGGCTAGCTTGTCGTTCTTTGCCAAAACAGGCGGGGGCGAAAACCCTTGAACGGGCCTTGCTTGTTCGACTCGCACCAATTCATTCTGCGCCGGCGGTGGAGTTGCGCTCTGGCTCAAGCCAGGTATTGGGACCGGACCGCCTTGTTGTATCGCGGCTGCCTTTTGCCGGTACTCAGCGTAGCGTTGCTCGATAACGGACCGTTCGTGTGACTTAAACAACGGCCAGCCTGCCACAAGGTTAAGAGAAAGCGGCGGCTGAAGTCGAAAAGTTCCCAGACCGCGTGTGACGGTATAGCTACCATAAAGCAACGGGACAACCGTCACCACCATGCGGCCATCAACGAGTCGATCCGCGTGAATCACCGCAGAAATATCGTGTGTACGTTCCAGCTTAACTTCCAACCCAACACTAAGCGTCTGTTTCATGAGCGGCAGGGCTTCAGGGCTTGCAGGGTAGACATGTTCCATCAGTAGCTCGCCGTTATCGATGGCATGCGTCAAAGCGACCATGCCTGAGGTAAACACGTCTCCTGCACCGAGCTCCCGGGTTGCGACGATCGTGTACCTTCCAACTACATACGGCACAAGGCCGCGCACCTGCTGATAATTTCGAATGTAATTGCGGGCAAGTTCAGCGTTCGCCCTGGCAAGCTCGGCCGCGCCCATTCCTACGTAGCGCTCATAGAGCTGTTGCGGGTTTAGGAATTCCCCCGCCGGCGCAGCAGTCAGCTCGAAGCGCTTCGGTGGCTCAATCTTGTGCAGCTTTTGTAGGATTCGGTAGCTGTCAGGCCTTTCCGGTTGATCGAAGATATAAAAACTGCCCAGCCACGCCGCCAGCGCGAAACCCATCAAAAGCAAAATTGCAACTGTCCATGCAAAATAATTGGTGCGCCGCCGTGGGCGGGCGTACGGCTCGTCGTATGGTTCGTAAGTGCCATAGTCCATCAGTCCAGTGCGTGACGGTTCTTCAGTTTCAGCCTGATTGCGTCGCTTCAAACGATGTCCCGCATCCGCACATGCGCGATGCGTTTGGATTTACGACCCGAAAACCGGCGCCGCTCAAACCACCGCTGAAATCCAGAGTCGCGCCGCGCAGGTAGGGAACGCTGTCGCCATCGATAAAAAATTGCATTCCGTCCCTCTCGATCACTTCATCCCCGTCTTTCTTTTCGTCGAGGGTCATCTCGTAATGCATACCCGAACAGCCGCCTTTCGCGACGTGAACGCGCAAGCCTTTTGGCGAATTTTCTCTGTACTGCGAAAGCAAACTCTGGAGCTGCCGAACAGCGTTGTCCGTGACATTAATCATTTCTAAAAATACGACTTGGGCGTATCCAAGTCAAAAATGGCAGGGACGGCGCGCTGCGCCGTCCCTATGATCCAAATTTGAATCTCGAATGCCGAATCTCGAAACAAATCCGAATAACCATCAATCGTCTCATATTGTCATTCTGAGCGAAGCGAAGAATCCCGGATTAATTGGTAACGCCCCAACGGAACTCGGCCAGAGATGTTTCGCTTCGCTCAACA
>QHNQ01000162.1 GCA_003218135.1 Verrucomicrobiota bacterium | reverse complement strand
AGATATAGTGCGACCGGTTGATCGGGCCCGAACATCTGTCCGGACGCAATCCGAAACACAAGCGCGTAACCAATGTGTCCCGCCGCGCCGGTGACAGCGACTTTGATAGGACTTTTCATGATGCAATTAGCCACAAACGTGTTGGTCAGCAAAGTCGCAGGATCAGAGATTCCTCGACTTCGCTCGGAATGACACGAAGGAAGTCGGTGGTAACTTAATCACCGATGTATCCGCCGAAATTGAACAAGATTATCAATCTCTTCGAGTCGTTGCCCGAAGATGAACGACGCGAGACGCTCGTGTCCTACGCCGACAATGCGAAGAACCAGGAGCCGCGCGAACGCGAGAAGTTCGACCTTGTTGACGTCCGAAAAGATGAAGAATGCACCGACACCGTGGGCGTCTACCTGCACGTCGATGAAAATGGCAGGGCGCACATCCGCGTGACGCTCGGCCCGGAAGTGCAAACGCTCACGCGGTCTATGACGGCGATTCTTTGCAAAGGACTCGAGGGCTCGACTCCGCAGGAAATTCTCGATCTGCCCAGCGATTTCGTGACGCGCATTGTGGGCACGGAATTGGTCCGTATCCGAAGCCAGACGGTTTATTACGTCCTCACGCGTATCAAAAGTATCTGCAAAGTGTGGTTCGATCGACAGCGCATGGCGCAGGTGGCGTAATCAAGGTGCTGTCATTCCGAGCCGCGCAGACGGCGAGGAACCTCACATTCGAAGCTTTGGTCACACGAGTTTCGATGCGTGAATTTCAGGGCCTGTGCGTGGTCCCTCGCTTCGCTCGGGATGACATTGTTGGAGTTCTCGCGTGACGTCAGCGTGATTTCGTTTACTGTCGGCGCTGGCGCAGATGCCGCGAAATAACGAGCTCAACAAAATCCTGCTAATCGGCTCCGGTCCAATCGTGATCGGCCAAGGCTGCGAATTTGATTATTCGGGCGTACAAGCGTGCAAGGCGCTTCGGGAAGAAGGTTACGAGGTTGTGCTGGTCAATTCCAATCCGGCCACCATCATGACCGATCCGGAATTCGCCGATCGCACCTACATCGAGCCGATTACTGCTGAAGTAATTGAGGCCATCATCGAACGCGAAAAACCGGACGCCATCTTGCCAACGCTTGGCGGACAAACCGCGCTGAATGCCGCGATGGAATTAGACCGCAATGGCGCGCTGGCGCGGCACGGTGTGAAATTAATAGGCGCAAACGCTCAGGCCATCGCCAAGGGCGAAGATCGGCAGTTGTTCAAGGAAGCGATGTTACGCATCGGACTTGAGGTGCCGCGTTCCGGAGTGGCGCGTTCCCTGGCAGATCTTGATCACATCGTCAGCGAAATCGGCACATTTCCGCTCATCATTCGACCCGCGTTTACTCTGGGCGGAACGGGCGGCGGCATCGCTTACAATCGCGAGGAACTCGACTTGATCGCCGCGCGCGGTCTGGATCTCTCGCCGGTTCACGAAGTGTTGATCGAAGAATCATTGGTCGGCTGGAAGGAATTCGAGATGGAAGTGATGCGCGATCGTATGGACAACTGTGTCGTCGTCTGTTCCATCGAGAATTTCGATCCCATGGGCGTGCACACCGGCGATTCGATCACGGTCGCGCCCGTTCAGACGCTCACTGACAAGGAATACCAAATGATGCGCGATGCCGCTTTTGCGGTCATTCGTGAGATCGGTGTCGAAACCGGAGGATCGAACATTCAATTTGCTGTCCACCCGGACAACGGCCGCATGGTTGTAATTGAGATGAATCCGCGCGTGTCGCGGTCCAGCGCACTGGCTTCAAAGGCAACGGGGTTTCCGATTGCGAAAATCGCGGCAAAACTCGCGGTCGGCTACGCACTCGATGAAATCAAAAACGATATCACGCGCGAAACGCCGGCGTGCTTTGAACCGACGATCGATTATTGCGTGGTAAAAGTGCCGCGCTTTACGTTCGAGAAGTTCCCGCAAGCGGATGCGACGCTTACGACGCGGATGAAAAGTGTCGGTGAAGCGATGGCCATCGGGCGCACATTCAAGGAAGCACTGCAAAAAGCGCTTCGCAGCCTGGAGATTAAACGCTTCGGCTTGTTAGGCGACGGAGCAGATAAGGATGTCGATCTCGAAACGCTGCGGCTGAAGCTGGCGATTCCGAACGCTGGACGAATTTTCTATATCGCACAAGCATTTCAAAAGGGCGCATCGATTGATGAGGTTTATGAGCTAACAAAAATCGACAAGTGGTTTTTGCGAAACATCGCCGAGCTCGTTACCGAAACGGGTTGCCTGAGGAAGAAAACATTCTCGCGCGCGAAGAAGCTCGGTTTCTCAGACCGACAGTTGGCAGTCGCGCGAGACTCTTCAGAAGAAACAATTCGATCAAAGCGAAAGGCTGAGTGTGTCGCACCGACCTATCGCCTGGTCGATACCTGCGCGGCGGAATTCGAAGCTTACACGCCCTACTACTACTCCACCTATGGCGATGAGAACGAACGGCGCGAGAGCGACAAGCGCAAGATCATGATTCTGGGCGGCGGCCCGAACCGCATCGGCCAGGGCATTGAATTCGATTATTGCTGCGTTCACGCCGCCTTCGCTCTGCGCGAGCTCGGATTCGAAACGATTATGGTGAATTCGAATCCGGAAACGGTTTCCACCGATTACGATACGAGCGACAAACTTTATTTTGAGCCGCTCACTTTGGAGGATGTGCTCAACATTTATGATCAAGAGAAACCTGAGGGTGTGTTCGTCCAGTTTGGTGGACAAACACCGTTGAATCTCGCAAACGGATTGAAGGCCGCGGCTGTGCCGATTCTTGGGACACAGCCGGAAAGCATCGAGACAGCGGAAGACCGGCAACTATTCGCCGCGATGCTGGATAAACTCGCTCTGCGGCAGACTCCAAATGGATCGGCAACAAGTACCAAAGGGGCTGTCGCGATTGCTAAGAAGATTGGTTATCCCGTACTCGTGAGGCCTTCCTTTGTTTTGGGAGGACGGGCAATGGAACTTGTGTATAACGAAGAAGATCTCCGTCGCTATATGGCGAGCGCCATCGAGGTCACACCCGATCGCCCGGTGCTTATCGATCGGTTTCTTGAAGACGCAATCGAAGTCGATGTCGATTGTATCTCCGATGGCGAAACGACCGTCATCGGCGCGATCATGGAACATATCGAGGAAGCAGGCATCCACAGCGGAGACAGTGCCTGCGTGATCCCAACGTTCTCACTGTCGCAAAATGTTCTCGATGAGATTTCGACCGCGACAAAATCGATGGCACGCGAGCTGAACGTGCGCGGATTGATGAATGTGCAATTCGCCGTGAAAGGCGATGATGTTTACGTCCTGGAAGTGAATCCGCGCGCCTCCCGCACGATTCCGTTTGTCAGCAAGGCAATCGGCGTTCCGCTGGCAAAGCTGGCTGCCAAAGTAATGGCCGGGAAATCGTTGCGTGAGCTCGGATTCACAAGTGAAATCGTGCCGAAACATTTTTCCGTGAAGGAAGCTGTGTTTCCGTTTCTGCGTTACGAAGGTCTGGATATCTCGCTGGGTCCGGAGATGAAATCGACCGGCGAAGTGATGGGGATGGACGTCGATCTCGGTCTCGCGTATGCGAAATCGCAAATGGCCGCGCCGCCGCCGCTGCCGAAAACGGGAAAAGTTTTCATCAGCGTTAAAGACACCGACAAGGAAGCCGTCATCCCGGTCGCGCGTGAGTTTGTGAAGCTCGGGTTCGAAATCATTTCCACGAGCGGGACCGCAGAAGCGCTGACGAGAGCGAAAATTAAAATAACCAAGGTGTTCAAGATTCATGAGGGACGCCCCAATGTCCTCGACCGCATTAAGAACGGCGACATCAACTTCATCATCAACACGCCCAGTGGGAAAATTCCGCGCGAGCACGAAGTGGTTATTCGAAACGCCGCACTTGCCGCCAAGATCCCTATCATGACGACCGTGCGCGCTGCGCTCGCGAGCGCGAATGGAATTCGATCACTACAAAAACGAAAAGTTCAGGTGCGCAGCCTGCAGGAATACCACTTATGAATGACGAAACTCGAACGACGAAATCGCAACCAGCGCGAGCATTCGACATTCGTCATTCGGTCATTCATTTGTCATTCGTTATTTGTCATTCGTCATTTTAATGCCACTTGTCAGCATGAAATTGTCGATCCTGTTTGCAACGCTATTGAGTGCCGCGGCGGTCTTAGCCGCCGAAGAAAAGAAACAGAAGGAGGCTCCCATGAATTCATCCAACGAAGTCGCAGTAATCAAGACCAGCGAAGGCGATATGGTCGTGCAGTTTTGGACCGATGCGGCACCAAATACGATCGAGAATTTCAAAAAACTTGCGCGAAAGGGTTTTTACGACGGCACGATTTTCCATCGGATCATTAAGGAATTCATGATTCAAGGCGGCGATCCGAATTCGAAAGATCCGGCAAAGGAGGACAGCTACGGCGAAGGCGGACCCGATTACAACATCAAGGCCGAGTTTAACGATCATCCACACGAGCGCGGTGTTCTCTCGATGGCGCGCGGGCCTGATCCGGATTCGGCTGGGTCGCAATTTTTTATCTGTCTCGCACCAGTGCATCGGCTCGATCATCAATACACGACGTTTGGCAAATTGATAAAGGGCGACGATGTGCTCGAGAAAATTGGCGAGACGCCTGTCACCAAAAATAGCAGAGGCGAGCAGAGCAAGCCGACAAAGCGCGTAGTGATCGAAAGCGTGAAAATCGTGCCGGCTGATTCGGTAAAATAGCGACGCGAAATTTTTTCATTAACACCTGGCTTCAGCCAGGTGTTTACCCCAAGAATTATTGCTAGCCGTTTTAACGGCTTTTCGCGATCGAACGAAATAAGCCGTTGAAACGGCTTGGGACGCTTGCACGCTGAGTAACACCGGTCTAAAGGCCGGTGTTAATGAGAACCAATAATGGCCCGAAGATCAATTAAAGAGAACCCTGCAATGAGTTCAGAACTGACAAAGATCGCGCTCATTCAGATGCGCTGCGGGCCGGAGCCGCAGAAGAATTTTTCGCGCGCAGTTGAATTCATTCGCGTGGCGGCAAGCAAAGGCGCTCAAATCATCTGTTTACCGGAACTTTTTCGGTCCCAGTATTTTTGTCAGACAGAGGACCACAGAAATTTTGATCTGGCGGAGGAAGTGCCGGGAAAATCGACTGGGGCCCTGGGAGAAGTAGCGCACGAAACTGGCACACTGATCATTGCATCGCTGTTCGAGAGACGCAGCGCCGGAGTTTATCACAACACTGCGGCAATTATCGACGCAAATGGAAAATTGCTCGGCAAATATCGCAAGATGCACGTGCCCGATGATCCGCTGTATCACGAGAAATTTTACTTTACGCCCGGGGACCTCGGATTTCAGGCCTGGCAGACGACACACGGGAGCATCGGAGTCTGCGTTTGCTGGGACCAGTGGTACCCTGAAGCGGCGCGGCTCACTGCGCTGCGCGGCGCGGAAATCATTTTTTATCCGACCGCCATCGGGTGGCATCCATCGGAAAAGAAAAAATTCGGCCGAGCACAGCATTCGGCATGGGAGACCATCCAGCGTAGCCATGCGATCGCGAATGGTTGTTACGTCGCGGCGGCAAATCGTGTCGGCCATGAAGCCACAGCGGGCGGCGATGGCATTGAGTTTTGGGGGCAAAGCTTCGTTTGCGGGCCTGACGGGGAAATCGTCGCCACAGGCTCAGTGGATCGGGAGGAAATTGTGACGGCCGATATCGATTGGGACCGGGTGAACGAGCATCGGACGCATTGGCCGTTTCTCCGCGACCGTCGAATCGATGCATACGGTGAGATCAATCGACGTTTGATTGACTGAATTTGCCACATCGCAAGCTTCGCGTTCGCGACAGCGTAAGTTCAACGTCAATGCTGGCAGCATCGCAAAGCGCCGTAGCACCGGCGCACTCCAAAACGCAAGCGACCATCCTGCACACGCAATTACGGCCACGTCTTTGAGTGCGGCGATGCTGCGCCGCTCTCGGATCGGCCTGCATTTCTAAACAACCCAGAGGATTCCACCCTCGCTCGCGGGCACGAACTGAAACGCATGCTGTTTTGAATTTGCCTTTGTGATAATACGAGGACGAATGATTGCGAAGGCCGCTCAACCGATTCGTCGGCCGTGGTATCCCCCGTCGCTGACGACACAAATCATGATCGGGCTGGTCGTGGGCGGGTTTGTCGGATGGCTGCGGCCCGATTGGGGGAACGCAGTTTATTTTCTGCGCGACATCTTCATCAATCTGATCAAATCGATCATCGCTCCGCTTGTATTTTCGACCATTGTCGTCGGAATCGCTGGCGCGGGCGCGCTTCGCAAAGTGGGGCGCATGGGAATCAAAGCGCTGATCTATTTCGAACTTGTCACGACCGCAGCGCTCTTCATCGGATTGGCCGTAGTTAACTTCATTAAGCCCGGTTTAGGCGTAACTCTCGCTGCCGCAAACACCGACGTCCTCAAGACGATTGAGCAAAGTCATCCGAAGTCATTCGTCGAAACGATCGTGCACGTCTTTCCCTCAAGTGTGATCGAATCGATGGTGCGCGGCGACGTTTTGCAGATTGTCGCATTCAGCGTGCTCTTTGCTCTTGCTGTCTCAGCCGTTGGCGAAAAAGGTAAACCAATCATCAGAGCGATGGAGAGCCTGTCGCAGATCATGTTCAAATTTACGAATTACGTGATGATGTTTGCGCCAATTGGGGTCGGCGCAGCCATGGCGCACACGATCGGTACGCAGGGTCCGGGTGTGCTCATGAATCTCGGTAAACTGATTGGCTCACTTTATCTGGCTCTCGTGATTTTCATCGTTTGGATCTTTGGGCTGGTCATTTGGATCGCGCGGATACCGTTGCGGCAATTCGTCAAGGCGGTGCGTGAGCCGGCAGCGCTTGCATTCGCCACGACGAGCAGCGAATCGGCGTTGCCTAAAGCGATGGAATCGATGGAGCGTTTCGGCGTGCCGCCCCACATCGTCGGGTTCGTGATGCCGACCGGTTATTCGTTTAACCTCACAGGATCGACATTATATCTGGCAATGGCCTCCGTGTTTGTGGCGCAAGCAGCCGAAACGACAATGGGTTGGCACATGTCCTTCGGCCAACAGATTACGATGATGCTTACGTTGATGGTGAGTTCCAAGGGGGTAGCCGGCGTGCCGCGGGCGGCGCTTGTCATTTTGCTGGCGGTACTGAATTCTTTCGTGCCGTCCGGACTTGGGCCGATCGGTGTCGCCATTATTTTTGGCGTGGACGAATTGATGGACATGGGTCGCACATGTGTAAATGTGATCGGCAACTGTCTCGCGACTGTGGTCGTCGCGCGCTGGGAAAAACAATTTGACGACGCACGCGCCTCTTTGGCACACCAGCGGAAACCGCATGGGATTTAAAATCAGACAATGTCGCATTCGCGGATGCGGTTACCCAAGAAGAGTGAGTCGCGCGTGATGCACATGTGCATTGTTCCGGACGAATTAGACGTTCACCGTCTCAAAGACAAAGTAAGGCGCCTCAGCCATTAGACACTGTTTTCAGGGTTGGATTCGACATCGGTCGCGACGGCGACATGAAAGATCGACAAAGCTGAATCCTTCCGGCTAAGATGGGTGTGTTATGCCCACCTTGCATACCGGCACGGAAGCAACTTATCTGATGCAGATTTTCACGGCTGCATTTCTTTCGATTCTTTTTCTTCAATCTGGGATTGATAAAATCGTCGATCGCCGTGGAAACTTCGAATGGCTAAAGGGACATTTCGGAAAGAGCCCGTTAGCTGAACTGGTGCCTGCGCTGCTAACCATAATTACCATTCTCGAACTTGCAGCCGGAGCACTGAGTGCGCTTGGGTTTGTGCTGGTGATTTTCTTGCACGATCCGACCATCGCATTCTGTGGCGCGGTGATTGCCACGGTTGCAGTCCTTGCGCTATTCTTTGGCCAACGCATGGCCAAGGATTACGCAGGCGCGGCGGTGCTTGTTCCGTACTTTCTCCTCACGCTCATTGCAATTTATCTGCTCGCGCAGCGGTAAATCGGTGAGAACTCCCTGCTGGGACACAAGATGGTCGTTAAAAACGCAGCAGCCGAATTAGCCAGGCTTCAGCCTGCGTAATATGAGGGATCTTATCTATTGATAAGCCGGGACCGGTCGCGCGGCTTAAGTTCTCGTTAGACCCTGTATGAGAGAAGTTATCAAATCGAACTTTGCTACCGTGCCGTTCGTAGTTGGCGCCTCGTTATTCCTGTGTGCATTGATATTCTATTACTTCGCGGTTCTTAGAGTTGACTATACCAAAACATCGCTGCTCGATCTCGGTCCGCACCCCGATGCTACAGAATATTTCGCACAGGCAAAAGCGCTGGGCATGGATGGATGGCCTTCGATACAGATTGGATACGAGAAGCTGCCATCTAGGTACCCGCCTGGCTATCCGGTGCTAATGCTTCCTTGGTTGAACATTCTGCCAACTACAGCTGTTGTGTTAGCGCCATTTAGAGCCAACCAAACTCTCGGCCTGCTGCTGCTCCTGGCTGTATTTACGTTCTATGCCTATCTGGCAATGCCGATAACGGGAGGCTTTGCCGCGCTGTTAGTCGCAACCCTTCCTTGCTTTTTCACTTTTTGCCGTTCCTCACTCAGCGACGTAAGTGCATCGCTGCTAATTGTACTGGCGTTTATGTTTGCCTACCTCGGAGTCACGGAAGAACGGCGCTCGAAGATTTATTTGTCGGCGATTCTTCTTGGCCTATCGGTAAACGTTAGACTGCAGTCGGCTTTCTTTGCACCATTGTTGCTGGTCATGGCGATCTTCCCAATGAGAGAAATGCGCGTGCGCTGGCTGCTGCATTGCGCTGCCGCTGCGGCTGTCTTCGTGCTGGCTGCCAGTCCTGTGCTGCTGTTGAACACGATTCAGTTTCATTCACCACTTAGGACAGGCTACGACTTCTGGACCCCGTTTTTTAGTAAGAATCACCTTTTCTTTTCTCTTCGCTATGTTCCAAACAACGCCTCCGCGCTGTGGAACGAATTCGCTCTGCAGCCGCTGGAATATCATACTGCAAATATTTTTGGAACTGGTACCTGCTTTGTCCCAGCCTTCCTTTTTTTAACTTGCGCAGGCTTGTTCTTTATCCGGATCGATCGCTTCGTTACCTGCGCCGTTTTAGCTTGCTCAGCTTTCCTTGGAGTGATTCTAACTCATAATTACAGACTTGTTGATGCAAGATACTACCTGCCTCTTCTAATCCTCTCCATCGCGCTTGCCGTGCAGCCTGCGACGTGGGCCGCAAAGAATCTTGTTACCGGCAGACGGATTATTATCGCTTTGCCGATTTTTGTCTTATTCGCCGCGGCCTGTCTCGGTTTTCCGTCACGCTCGGGCTATAAGACACAGAGCATTGGCCGATGCCAAGCGTGGGACGCTCTTCATTTCACGACTCCAATGCGCCAATCGGTCCAGTTCATTGCGCAAAAGGAGTTCGCCAAACGGTTAAGGCGCCAACCTGGGATCGTTCTCAGCGATATTGATCCTGTTTATCTAAACGCTCTTCTGCCGGGGGCATTCGTCGCAGCCCCGGTCGATGGGCAGCATAATTACAAGTGGAGCTACGCCTGGCATTATGACCAAGCGCAGGCTTCGGTGTTGGTCGAGCACGGCTTGCAACAATCACTTCCCGTTTACGCGCTATTCACTTCTCCCAACGATCTCACTACAAACCAGTCGCGCTTGCCGACCATTCCGGGATACGAATGGCGCATTCTAAACAACTCCGATGGCAACGCCGCGATACTAAAACTTACTGCCCTCGGCCAGGGTCAGCCGACACCACCGGAATAATGCGCATCACAGCTCGTTTTCCCTACAGCGTGCCCGGAGACCAATTCATGCAACGAGCTCGTCGCGTTATTTCATTTTCGGGTCTGCTTTTGCTGGCGGCCTATCTTCGACTAGCTGGATTGACTTGGGGTCTCCACAGCGGGTATGGGCACGAGCTGAATTTTCAGCCGGATGAATTCGTAAGCCTCAGGGGCGTCCTCCAGTTAGATTTATTAGCAGGCAATATCAAGGCCCCGGGAGCATACTTTGAGGGCACATTCAACTATTACCTGTGGGCCGTGCCACAAGCAGTGCTCAAGCTCACCGCCAGGAAGGATACAGACCTTGGCGACTCAATCACAACAAAAGATCACTCCGATCTTTTGTATATCTCTCGATGTATGTCGGTGTTCTTCGATCTCTGCGCAATAGTTGTCGTCTTTCTCGCGATCAGAGAAGCAACTCATGCGTTCTATCCGTCCCTTGTGGGCGCGCTTTGTTACGCCGTTCTGCCAATGCAGGTGATCTACGCACATTTTATGAGGACCCACATCTTGAGCAATCTGTTATGCGCACTGGTCATTTGGTTGTCACTAAAACTCCGGAAATCCCAATCGTGGCCGCTGCTTCTTCTCGTCGGTCTCTTTTCTGGTCTGGGAGCGGCGACCCGATACCCTGTGGGACTCATCGTTGTGATTCCGTGTCTGTATTTGCTATTTAATGGTAGTGACAATTTACCGTCCTGGCGACTGCGAGTTCTGGAACGTGTGAAAAAGTTTGTCGCAGGACCAGCTTGGTTGATCGGCTTGGGATTTGCAATCGGGCTGTTCCTTGGCCATCCGATGCTGTTTTTAGACCCATCAAGCGTCACAAAAGCAATCACAGACGAAACATTAAAATACGCGGCATTAAAGGAGTTCAGCGGTGCTCACTTACTTAATCTGTCTGCTGTCTGGAGGTATGTCACACACGTGATTCCATTCGCCATGTACCCTGTGTTGTGGGTCGTTCCTTACTGCTCGGTTGTTTATCTTCTTTTCAAGCGCAGCCTTTACAGACTAACCGTTCCATTACTGATCTTTTCGCTTCTGTATCTGTATTTGATGGGAAAAGGCTACCTGGCACCCTATTTCGGCCGGATAACCATGCTTTTGATGCCTGGATTTTGTGTTCTCGTTGGGATAGCTTGGAGCGACCTGCAGTTACAGGTGAGAAACCACCGCAGACTCGCGGTTGTTTCGACCGTTGCGCTCCTGCTCATTGTTGTGCCATCGTTAATTTTTGATCTGGCGTACGGTCGGGCCATGCAGCAAAAGGATGCACGCGAGATCGTTCGGAAAGATCTGCAGAATGCCATTGGAGAGAGACCAACGCGGATTGGTATTTTGCACGTCGGACCGGATTTTTATACAGTAATGCCCGCCGCCAAGCCACTGAATAACGAAAAAGTGACGGTTCAGTTACAGGATCCTGGGGAAAACGCTGATTTCCTTCTAGTAGGCTTTCCCACTGAAGCTGCGCCGGCGCTAATCAACGCAACTGTTCGGCAAGTTGAGACGCAGGGAAAATTTAAATATGCAAAAACTTATCGCGTGCCCGTAAGGATTTTTGGACACGAGTTCAGTCTCACGCACTTTCCTCCAGATATGACATATTCCTTTCCAACGATTTTGCTTTTCCGAGCAAGAACCTCGACGTGACCTAAGCACCAGGTGATTGGGATGTCGCTATACATCCAGCCGCAGGACGCAATGAAAAAGAGTGAAAAGAGCACGCTAATTTCCAAAACGCCTGCCGAATCGCACGCCGGTGACATTCTACTGCTGCCCATAGCGATTCTCGCATTTTGGACCTTCGCGTATCAACTTGTGTTAATCGTCAGATGGCCAGCGAAAACGATTACGTGGTGCTTCCTGGCTTTGGCCATAGCCGGTTTTTTCCTTTTGGCCGCCTTCTGGAACAAAACGAATGCAACGCCTGCCAAAGGGTATCGCTTTCATTTATCCCACCTTTTTCTTCTGATTCTCGGTCTTGGCTACGCAATGGCAGTTCTTTTTGTGCGTCGTCCGAATCAGGACGATGTCGTCTACTTTCATAGAGTTCTGACTCAATTGTTAGATCTTAACCAGCCCATCTACCTCCGTCAGACGAGTGTTGACATGGACGCGGCGGCATTCTCGCCAGTTCATTTGGCAACCAGCTATGAGATGTTCATGGGTTTTTTGGGGCACTATCTTGGAATCGATCCGCTGTACTTCTATCAAGTAATTGGTCACGCAATTGCTGCATTTTCGCTTCCGTTTGTCCTCTACTGGTGCATCCGGAGATTTCGATTGAATCGCTGGGCTGCAGCGATCGGGACTCCGCTTGGCATCGGATTTCTGCTTCTCGCCGACAGGTCGTCGTTCGGCGTGATGCTTGGAACTGTTAAGTCACTACAGTCAGCCGACCCAGCCGGATGGGTCGGATTTGCGACCGTCTCCGGCTACATGTGGCAGGGTAAACCAATCGTTTTGATTTTGTTTCTGCCGATTGCTTTGGCACTTAGTTACGGATTTCTTAATCGAGGTAGTGCGAGTGATCTGGTGTGGCTCACTTTATTAGGCATCGCCGGGGTAGGTCTCAGCAATATCGCGCTCTACGCAATTCCGGCGGTGATTTCGTGCTCTTGGCTAGCGTCTTTCACGCTTCACTTATTCGAACACAAGCCGCGAGCGGATGTATGGAAACACGTTCGCCGTGGCCTTTGGTTCGCAATTCCGCTCGTATACCCAATCGGGATTTTGGCATCGCTGAAACTGGACATAATTCCAAAGCCGATCGACATCCACCTGCTTGGACCGAGATACCTCCCGTGGCGTGAAGCCGTAGATTATGCTATCGGCGGACCGGCGGAGTACTTGCGCGATGTCGTACTTATGATTGCCGTGCCGTTGCTAATCGTCAGGGGAACCACTGGGCTCTTTATCTTTCTTTATCTTTGTGCTGTGTGGCTGTTTTGTTTGAACCCATTGCTGGCGCGCGTGTGGATGGCAAATATCCTTGCTCCTACCTATTTTCGCCTTGTCTATCTTTTGCAGTTTCCGATGCTCTGTGCGTTGGTTGGAGCTGCAGCGTCGTCACTAGCACGGTCACACAGCTTGCTGAAAACCCGATTAGTGACTGTCCTGGCGCTTTCATCGGTCATCGTGACTTTCGTCTATAGTTATCGTGGACTTTCAATCGTGCCGAGAGATGCGAAACTCGGCATCGGCTGGAAGTCACCAGGGGAATACCAGTTACTTCCGGCGAATCTCCAGTTTGCTAAAGCTGCCGGCAGCTACATTGCGAATGCAAAACTGCTCGTACCGACTTGGACAGCAGGTTGTGAGTTACCGCTTCTCTTTCCAGAAATGAAAGTTGTAGCTCCGCGCCTCGTCGTCCATTATTTCGCTAACGCTGGCAATACGGAGGAAGGGATACTGCGCCAACAGGCGCAGGCTTTTATCGAGGAAAACCCTCCTGAAAACGTGGCACGGCTTCAAGTGTTAGAGCGGAGCTTTCGCGAGGTAATCGAAACCGGTCGCGCAAATGCAGTTGCCGTTCCCGAACCTGAAAGCGAGAGAGTGTTGACGGCTCTGAAATCGATTGACGCTGAGTGGCATCGCGTTTTGGAAGCTGGCGGGCTGGTGTTGATGCTTCCTGGTGACTCAGCATCAAGGAGTCGAAATTGAAAGCCAGTTCTTGAACATATCCTCATGAAGCAGAACTTCGGCGATCCGTGTTTGCGATCAAGGTATCCCGTTGCGCCACTAGCGCACTAAGTCGAATGCCTCGCTTCGCTCCATTGGCCGAGCGCGCCGTCCAAATCTTTGCCATTGTAATTGGCGGAGTCTTCCTACTTTCGGCAGGTGTCTATCTTTATTTAGGCCGCGTAACCTGGTTGATGGGAGGCGATTTTTGGAGCGTTTACGCTCTCGCCTGGAAGCACACGTGGTTTCAGAGTGCCCTGCTTAAACAGGCTGGTCACGTTACGTTCTTCCCCAACCTCATTGGTCTCGCCAATTTGCGTTTTTTTCACGGCGACGTGCAAATGCTCTTCTTTGTAGGGCTGGGGCTGCTTTTTATAACAGTCTCGCTGCTTCTGATCCCGATTTGGCGTGATAAAACCATAAGGCTGACTGGAAAGACATTGTCCACACTTGTTGTGGTCACGGGCAATTTTTGGATGGGCCGAGCCAGCATCACTGCCAATGGCGAGTTCAACTGTGAAAACTCTTTGGCGATGAGCGGAGCGGCACTGGCTTTTCTTTTGATAGCCAAGACGCGTTGCTCGTGGACGACCACTGCGATTGTAGTGTGTGCCGGGTTTGTCGCTTCCTTTAGTTTTGGCGGAGGGTTGGCGATTTGGCCTACTTTGCTGCTTCTGGCCTGGTGCCTGCGTCTTCCGTGGAGAACGATTGTTTTGCTCGGAATCAGCGCGCTTGCAGCAGCCCTCGTCTACGAGATGGTTCCAGTGCTTCACTTCAGCTGGCCAAAAGCATCGGCGGTCTCTCCCGGTAATCCCATTAGTGCTTTAACCAACTTCTGCAGACTTGTAGGTAGTCCGGTGTTATACACAATCGCGGCTTGGCGCACGGAAAAGCCGCTTCCGGATTTAGAGCGATCCTTTGCTATCGCATTGTGGACCGGCTTGGCGGGTTTGGTGCTCGCAGGAATCTTTGTTATACCTCGCATACGTTGGCGCGACCTTAAAAGCGGCCTCGAAAGCACTGGCTTGTCGCTTTTGATTTTTAACCTCTTTGCTCTAACGCTTATAGCTGTCGGACGACTGAAATCGTTTGATCTGGAGCCTTTTGCTCCGCGTTATCTATTCTGGAGTTCACTCTTTTGGACGAGTTTGATTCTGCTCGCGATCGAGCGAGCGGAACACCTGCAGTGGAGACGATGGCCGATTC
>QHNQ01000137.1 GCA_003218135.1 Verrucomicrobiota bacterium | reverse complement strand
GCTCTCGCGCTACACGCTTTACATGCAGGATTACGGCGGCCCCGTGGGTTTTCGCATGGCCTTGGCTCATCCCGACCGAATCGTGGGTCTCATAGTCCAGGATGCTGTGGCGCACAACGAAGGCTTGGGGGCGAACTGGAAGACGCGTCGGGCCTATTGGGCTGATCGTGCTGTCAACGAAAGCGCGCTTCGTACCAACCTCCTGTCGTTGCAGACGACGCGGACGCGCCATGTCGGAAGCGATCCGAACGTGGAACGCTATGACCCAGATCTGTGGACAGATGAATTTGCTTTTCTCAATCAGCCCGGTCAGGTCGAGATTCAGAGCGACCTCTTTTACGACTACCGCACCAACGTCGAAAACTATCCCAGGTGGCAAGCTTGGATGCATGAGAAGCAGCCGCGCCTGCTGGTGATTTGGGGCAAGTATGAGTCATCGTTTGATTCCTCGGAGCCGGAATCCTACCGGCGAGATGTGCCCAATGCTGAAGTCCACATTGTCGATGGCGGTCATTTCGCGCTGGACACGGCTGCAGATGAAATTGCGGCACTGATAGGTCAGTTCATGAAGACGCAGAAATGAGTACTCGTTTCGCGAAGAATTCGAGAGTTCAACTTAGTCAAGGAGGCATGATTTTATGGGTAAGAGATTCGCATTAGTGGCAATTCGTCTGATGGTGTCAGTGAACCTTCTGTATGCCGCCATCTTAGCCAAGTTTGCAGGGATACCACAGTCGGTGGCCCTGTTCACGCAGATGTCGCAAGCGGTCCACGGGTTGATACCTCAGCCCGTGTTTCGGCTAGGGTCAGGGGTGTTCGAGACCACGGTGGCAGTTCTGTTCCTGATGCCGAAGACAGCGAGATTGGGGGCGAGATTGGTCATTTTGTGGATGACCGCCATTATTCTCAGTCACATTTTCGTGTTGGGATATGGTGTGTTCTTTGTCGATGCTCTCGTGTTGATGTTGCTGGCTGTCAGTTATCTCTTGCTGACGCGCAGGCGATCCCATTGGGACGAACCCGAAAGCGTGTGGACGACGGCTGCCTTAGAAACGCACAAAAACTAGCTTTGCGAACAGTTGCAAGTGGAGCCACATCGCCCCAGACGAGATCGCCGCACGAGTATGTGAGTTTATGGATATGCCAAAAGAATCAATCCAAGGAGAAGAAATCATGGCAACAGCAACGACGCCCGCGCGTCCCCCTTTGCCTCCATTCACCCGCGATAGCGCGATTCAGAAGGTGCGTCTGGCCGAAGATGGCTGGAACTCTCGCGATCCGGGCAAAGTGGCTCTTGCCTACACGATTGATTCCCGATGGAGGAACCGCTCGGAGTTTATCAACGGGCGAAGCGAAATTATTGCTTTCCTCGCTCGCAAGTGGGCCAAAGAACTCGACTATAGGCTTATCAAGGAAATGTGGACATTCACGGGAAACCGCATTGCCGTGCGCTTCGCTTACGAGTGGCACGATGACTCAGATCACTGGTATCGCTCTTATGGCAATGAGAACTGGGAGTTCAATGACGAAGGGCTCATGGCTTCAAGGTATGCATCAATCAACGATCTCCGCATTTCGGAAGCCGATCGCAAATACCACTGGGGCGTCGGGCGACGTCCCGATGACCACCCAGGGCTAAGCGAGCTTGGCCTCTAGCACAAAGGCACATGGCCCGGGCAGGGATCAAAGCAGCAGAGGTCGGAAGTCCAATAAGGGTTCAAGAGTCTCAAAACGCCGAACTGCAGTTGTTGGGAGTTCATATGTTCAGGTATGTCACCACCATCGTTGTCGCGATCTTGCTGTCAGCGCCCCTCGTGGCGGGAGTCACGCCGTTTCCGGCCAGCTTTCACACGCAAATGGTTCCGACGAACGGCACCAGCCTCTGCGTCCGAGTCGGCGGCAAGGGTCCGGCCGTGGTGCTGTTGCATGGCTTCGGCTTTACGGGTGATATGTGGGCCCCCCTGGCAATTGTTCTGGCCAAGGACCATACCGTGATCGTCCCCGACCTGCGCGGCATGGGTATGTCCGACCACCCGGATACCGGCTACACCAAGAAGAACCAGGCGGTCGACATTGCCGGCGTCATGGATGCACTCAAGGTCCAGAATGCGGATCTGGTCACACATGACATCGGCAACATGGTCGGCTATGCGTTGGCCGCTCAATATCCGGACCGGGTCACGCGCTGGGTGGTGATCGATGCACCGCTGCCCGGGATCGGCGATTGGGACAACATCGTTCGCAGCCCGATGCTGTGGCACTTCGATTTCCGAGGTCCTGACGAGGAGCGTCTGGTGCAGGGCCGGGAGCGCATCTACCTCGATCGCTTCTGGAACGAGTTGTCCGCAGACCCCAAGAGGATCGATGAAGACACGCGGCAGCACTTTGCTGCCCTGTACGCACGGCCGCATGCGATGCACGATGCCTTCGAGCAGTTTGGGGCACTCCGCCAGGACGCCGCTGACAACAAGGCGTTGCTCGCCAAGAGCGGCAAGATCACCATGCCCGTGTTTGCCATCGGTGCCGAGAAGTTTTTCGGTAAGAACATGGCCGATCATATGCAGTTCGCCGCCAGCAACGTCACGGGCGGCATCGTGCCCAACTCCGGGCACTGGATCATGGAGGAGAATCCACAGGCCACCATCAAGTTGGTTACAGATTTTCTCGCCAAGTAGGTTTGGGCTTCAGACAATTTGACCCGAGGGCGCACGCAAGCTCGCTGGATCGCGCTCTCGCTGCAAAATCTTCGCACATGTCGGCAGCATGGCACTCTCACCGCAGTTTTCCTCTCTCTTGCGATGGTTACTCCTGCTGGCAGACTGCTTTTCAGATTCAACCCGGCAGTTCGCGCCGCTCCGGGACTTCGTTTCTGTTCGTCCTGTTCTTTCCTTCTGCGTTTAGGTTTAAAAGAAATGCCGGGCGCTGTAACGGCCCGGCAGCAGGTCTTAGTCCGTGGCTGCTCAGGCGACGATTTTCTTCACTTGCGCCTTCTCGCCCAGGAAGCTCAACAGTTGCGTGTTGACTTCCTCTGCATGCGTCCAAGTGACGCCATGCGGCCCCCCCTTTACGACGTGCAGGCGAGCACCCGTGATCATTTTGGCGGTGCGGGCGCCGGCGGCAGCGAGCGGAACGATGTGGTCGTCGTCGCCATGGACGACGAGGATTGGCACATCAACCCGTTCCAGGTCCTTGCGGAAGTCTTCGTGCCACGTTGCGACACACGCCAGGCTCGCGGTGGCGGAGGCGGTGGCCGCCACGTTCCAGTCAGCCTCGATTGCTTGTTCGCTGACACGCTTACCCAACAGCAGGTCGGTGTTGTAGAAATTCTGGAAGAAGCTGGTGAAGAACGCGTAACGGTCGGCGGCCACGGCGTTCTCGATGCCGGCAAATACACTGGCATCTAGACCTTCGGGATTGTCGCCGCTCTTGAGCAGGTACGGTACCACGCTGGAGATAATTACGGCTTTACTCACGCCCTTGGAGCCGTATTTTCCGATGTAGCGTGCCACTTCGCCTCCGCCCATCGAAAAACCGACTAATGTGAAATCACGCAGCTTAAGCTGGGCGATGAGTTGGTGGAGGTCTTCTGCGAACGTGTCGTAGTTGTACCCGGTGGTTGGCTGGCTGGACTTGCCGAAGCCTCTGCGGTCATAGGTAATGACCCTGTAACCCGCCTCTAGGAGAACAGGGACTTGCTTCTCCCAAGAAGCGCCACTCAACGGGTATCCATGGATCAGAACAACCGGTTGGCCCGAGCCATGGTCTTCGTAGTAAAGCTCGATGTTGCCAGAGTTTTCTTTTCCGACTGTAATGTATGGCATTGCTTTGCTCCTTTTCTCTTGCGATGGATAATTTTGTGATTGGTAGAGTCGTGAACGCGATCGATTACTCGTCGATCCAGTTCTCGATCAGGGTCGCTGTCACCACCACCTTGACGACGCTGCTGAGCTCGTTCTCCATGGCGGTCCTTCTTGGCAGCACTCCATAAACACGAGGATGCACCGCTCCATGCGAGGGCGCAATTGGACCTTCGTATCGGTCCGCCGAAATCAGCACCAGCGCGTCTCGCGCAGCAACAAATCTTTCGAACGAGGAAGCGACTAAGCACTCGTCGCGCCGAGTGATACCAAGGTATCGATCGACACCATCGTCCAATAGATTTGTCCCCTCGCTTCAGGCTTAATCGCAACTGTGCATCGCATCCGAATCACTCGACAATGTGCACCGCACAATTTTCGTAAGGAGAACTCACCATGACCGTCGAAAAAGTGTTGTTCACCCCCAAAGCCCGAACTACGGGTAGTTGGAAGGACATTTTCATGAAGCATTCGTTGTTGCGTCTCGTATTCGTCACTTTGCTGGCCGCGCAGGCGGCGCCAAATGCAGCCTGGGCACAAGTGCAAGTGGCCCCTCCAATTCCCGGCGTCATTGGAAAAGTCCGGTCATTTACAGGAAGCTCACTCGACGTTCAAACGCCTTCAGGCGTGGTCCACATTGATGTCAAGCAGCCCCTAATAACCTATAAGAAGGTACCGTCGGATTTGAGTCATGTCACATCCGCGTCTTATGTCGGCGTTGCGTCGACTGAGCAGGCGGATGGAAAAGAAGTAGCGA
>QHNQ01000132.1 GCA_003218135.1 Verrucomicrobiota bacterium | reverse complement strand
TGAAGATGCTCGAAGAAATTGGAACACCAGATCGCGCCGAAGCATGGCTAATGAAGAAACTGCAGTCCAAGGACAAGATCATGGGGTTCGGTCATCGCGTTTACAAAAAGGGCGATTCACGCGTGCCGGTGATGCGAGAGATCGGGCGCGAACTGGGCAAGCGCACCGGCAAGGAACAATGGATTCCGATTTGCGAGAAGCTCGAAGAAGTAATGGACCGCGAGAAACATCTTTGCGCCAATGTGGACCTTTACGCTGCGCCGGTTTTTTGGATGCTCGGCTTCCCGCCAGAGTTGAACACGCCTCTGTTCGCGGCATCGCGCGTCGCGGGCTGGTGCGCGCACGTCACTGAGCAACACGATAACAATCGCCTGATCCGGCCGCGCTCACTTTACGTCGGGCCGCGATTGCGGCCTTATCCAGATTCGCCAAAATAATCTTCCGCTACCTCTTCCTCTGCTTTTTCGCTCTTGAAATGAGATGAAGATTGAGAGGAAGCGGAAGACGAAGAATTCATTTCGGGTGAAACCGCAATCACTTCAGGAAAGGTACGCTCCGAACAACGTCTGCTGGGGTTGCGGCCCGGCGAATCCGGATGGATTGCACATCCGAAGTTTTGCGAAAAATGGCGAAGTCGTCGCCGAATGGCAACCGGAGAAAAAATATGAAGCGTTTGATGGAGTCTTGAATGGCGGCGTCATCGGCACGCTACTCGATTGCCATTGCAACTGGACGGCAGCGTATCATCTGATGAAGCGGGCGAAAGCGGATCGCCCTCCGTGCACTGTCACGGCAGAATATGCAATCAAAATGTCGCGGCCGACTCCGACGAAAGATTCTGTGTTTCTGTCGGCCAGAGTTGTCGATCTTACAGATGATCGCGCGGTCGTGGAGGGAACATTGAGCGCCGGCGGAAAAACCTGCGCTACGTGTCGCGGAATTTTCGTAGCTGTGAAGGAAGGCCATCCGGCATATCACCGATGGTAGCTATTTTCGTTCTGTTGCTTGCTGCGGCGAGCACGTCCATTGCGCAGAGTGAATTCGAAAATCGGGTGGCTACCATCGAGGCGCGAACTGGCGGTCGAATCGGGGTTGCCGCGCTGGACACAGCTAGCAGCAAGCATCTCGATTGTCGGTCCGAGGAACGTTTTCCGATGTGCAGCACGTTCAAATTTCTCGCTGCCGCTGCGGTGTTGAAACGTGTCGATGAAAAGCAAGAGAAACTGGATCGGTTCGTGCCTTACGACGCGAAGGATATTTTGGAATACGCCCCGGTGACGAAGATTCACCTCAAAGAGGGCGGGATGACACTCGGTGCGTTGTGTGCGGCTGCGATCGAACAGAGCGATAACACAGCCGGAAACCTTTTGCTGGATGCAATTGGCGGGCCCGTTGGCCTGACGAATTTCGCACGCGCCATCGGCGATAAGGTGACACGGTTGGACCGTAAAGAGCCGGAATTGAATACCGCCGGTCCCGGTGACGAGCGCGACACAACCACACCCGCGGCGATGTTGGCTGATATGCTGCAACTCCTTTTGGGGAATACGTTGTCGCCGTCATCTCGTCATCAACTCGAGCAATGGTTGCAAGCGAACGAAACTGGAGCGTCGATGATTCGTGCCGGCGTTCCGACAAGCTGGATTATTGGTGACAAGACCGGACGCGGAGCAAACGGCGCGACGAATGATATTGCCATCATGCGTCCGCCCGGTCGCGCGCCAATTCTTCTGGTCATTTATTCCGCAGGATCGACGGCAACTGCGAACGATCGCGCAGCGGTTCTCGCCGAGGCGGCGAAGATTGTGACCGGATCCTTGTAGCTAATAGGATAGAATCACGTAGCTGCCCTCGGAATTCGTCGCCCGAATTTCGTCGATGCACAATTCGCAGAAGCGCGTTTAGCTTTGATTCATGAAAACTTCAACATTTCAGGTTGTTCCTCTTCCCACGGAAATCGCAGACAGAGCTCGGCGCGCGGCAGAGGCCGACGCAGCGGACCACGCGCTGGTGACGGCAGATTCACCGACTGGTTATCCGTGCCGGCATTGCCTGCGTTTCGCAAAACCGAGAGAGCGCGTGATTGTATTTCCTTAGACGGCAATTCCGGCTGGCCACCCATATTCGGAGACTGGACCGATCTTCGTTCATGCTGAGCCGTGCGAACGCTATCGCGCCACGCACGAATATCCGGAGGACCTTCGCAGAGGTCGCGCGTTCCGTGCGTACAATACAAGTTACGACATGATCGATGCCGAGGTCGCGAACGTAAACGAACCGGAAGCGATTGTTGAAAAGCTGCTGCAAAATCCGGAGACTGCATTTGTGGATGCGCGCAGCGTAACCCGCGGTTGTTACACTTTTCGAATCCAACGTGCATGAAAACACCTGAACTCCTTCCTCCGCCGGAAACGATGTATCGCGCGCTGGTGAATCGCGACGCGAGCTTCGAAGGCATATTTTTTATCGGAGTGCGCACGACGGGAATTTTTTGCCGGCCCACCTGCCCGGCGAAAAAGCCGGCGCGAGAGAATGTCGATTTTTTTGCTACCTCGATAGAAGCGATTGAGAGCGGGTATCGTGCGTGTTTGCGGTGTCATCCGACCGAACCGGGCAAACGTCCACCGGAATTGATTGAGCGTTTGCGCACTGAAGTCGAGCGTGCGCCGGGTGGCCGGCTGACGGACAAGGAACTGGCAGCGATGTCGATTGATCCTTCCACGGCGCGGCGACAATTCAAACGCCATTATGGAATGACCTTTCAAGCGTATCATCGCGCGCGGCGCATCGGATTGGCGTTGCGCGACGTGCGTAGCGGCGGTCGAGTGGCCGAAGCGAAAAACGGCAGCGGTTTTGAATCAGAGAGCGGTTTCCGCGAAGCGTTTGCAAAAATCTTTGGCGAACCGCCGACGACGGCAAGGGCTCATGCTCCATTGCTTGCTGAGCGAATCGATACACCGTTGGGTGCGATGATTGCCGTCGCGGATGATGAGGGTTTGCGGTTGCTGGAGTTCATCGATCGCCGCGCGACCGAACGCGAATTATCAATCCTGCGAAAGCGATTGGGGACGAATGTCGTCCCGGGTGAGCACCGGCATCTTGCGGCAACGCGCCAGCAGCTGGCTGGTTATTTTTCCGGCAAGAACCTAGAGTTCAATATTCCGCTGGCGCCGGTCGGCTCGGCCTTTCAATTGCGTGCCTGGAAAACTTTACGGTCAATCCCGGTTGGCGAAACGCGCTCGTATTCATGGATGGCGAAACGCCTCGGCGATGAAAATGCGCGCCGAGCGGTTGGCCGTGCGAACGGAACAAACATGATTTGCATTGTCATTCCATGTCACCGAGTCATTCGTGCCGACGGAACCCTCTGCGGTTATGGAGGTGGTTTGTGGCGGAAGAAATGGCTCCTGGATCACGAGCGGCGCTACAATTAATGGCCTCCTGAGATCAGGTCCTTCATCACTTGACGGCCTGTCGCCTGCAGCGGTCCCACGGCACCCATGCTTCGTAGCGCCCGTCCAAGATAGCGATTACAGCAAGAACGACGCGCCGGTATTGGTTATGGATTCCTCACCAAAACCAACTTCTCTCCCGACCATGCTGCGGTGTAAGAGTAGGTCTGCCCGGCTTGTACGGTCAGGGTTTTTCGCGCCGGACCCTTACCACCCG
>QHNQ01000131.1 GCA_003218135.1 Verrucomicrobiota bacterium | reverse complement strand
GCGCTTTCACTGACGCAAAAACGGATCGTTCAGGACGCTTCGAGCTCGCGGATGAGAGCACGCTCTTCATGGACGAGATCGCAAACATCCCTCTTGCTCAACAGGCCAAACTTTTGCGCGTAATTGAGACTGGCGATTTCGAGCGCGTCGGCTCATCCAAAACGCTTCACGCAAACGTGCGAATCATCTCAGCTACAAACGCAAATCTGAAAAACGAAATTGCAGCCGGCCGTTTTCGGCAGGACCTCCTCTTTCGCCTTAACACGATTCAGATCGAATTGCCCCCGTTGCGCGATCGACGCGAGGACATCATGCCGCTGGCGAACAGCTTTCTTCGTCAACACGCAGAGCGTTATCGGAAACAGGTTGGCGGCTTCGACGAAAGCGCGCGCGAGCGTTTGCTACAACATCGCTTTCCCGGAAACATTCGAGAACTCGATCACATCATTGAGCGCGCCATGTTGATGACCCAGGATCGACAAATTCGCACAGCCGACCTTGGTCTGACGACTGGCGGCAGCGAATCGCGGAACGTCGAGGAAATGAGTCTCGAAGAGGTCGAGGCATTTCTGATCAAAAAAGCGCTGGCCCGAAATGACGGGAACGCGCGCAAGGCCGCAGAGGCGCTGGGCTTGAGCAGAAGCGCTTTCTACCGTCGTCTGCAGCAATATGGCCTTTAGGCATTGCCGATTGCGGATTGCTGACACCGAACGTGTTCGCGTGCTCGCGACAAAATGTCGGAGTTGCGGATTGCAGCTGTAATGCGCAGCAAACCAAAAACTCGACGCCGGCTTTCCTACGAAGGGAAGATTACGTGGCTGGCGCTCGGCGCGGTCGCGCCTGCACTCCTTGTTGCGCTAGCACTGCTTTGGTTCGGCGGTCATAGCTCCAAAGTACAGTGGACATTTACGATGCTGATTCTTGGCTGCGTGCTTGTGTTCATTTCCAGCGCGCGAGAACACATCGTTCGCCCGTTGCAAACGCTGTCTAATCTGCTCGCCGCACTACGCGAGGGCGACTATTCAATTCGTGCCAGGGGCGCTGGCGAAGGGAGCGCAATGAGCGAAGTCCTCCTCGAAGTCAATTCGCTCGGCGAAACGTTGCGTCAACAACGTCTCGGAGCCTTTGAAGCGACTGCGCTGCTGCGCACGATCATGAGCGAAATCGATGTCGCAATCTTTACCTTTGATCCCGAGCGGCGTCTGCGCCTTGTCAATCGTGCCGGCGAAACATTGCTGGGACGCACGATCGACAAATTACTAGGTAAATCGGCGAAGGAACTCGGGCTCGACCGTTGTTTTGATGCTGACGAGGACGAACCGCTGGCCTTGAATTTCCCCGGATGGTCAGGCCGTTGGGGGATTCGTCGGAGCACATTTCGTGAGCAGGGTTTGCCGCATGAATTACTCGTGTTGACGGATCTAAGTCGCACGCTGCGCGAAGAAGAACGACGCGCCTGGCAGCGACTCGTGCGAGTGCTCGGTCACGAGATGAACAATTCACTGGCGCCGATCAAGTCACTTGCCGCGAGCTTGGAATCGCTGCTGCGACGCGACCCGCTTCCAGCGGATTGGAAAGATGATGCAAGCTCAGGGTTGAATTCCATCGCCTCGCGCGCCGATTCGCTGAGCCGTTTTCTGCAGGCTTATACGCGGCTCACAAAACTTCCGCCGCCTCAAAAACACGACGTCGATCTTGCCAAGCTGGTACAGCGTGTCGTCGATTTGGAACCAAGGCTCAAAGTTCAAATCCTGCCGGGTCCGAAAACAGTGATTCGCGCAGACGCGGCGCAGATTGAGCAAGCGCTAATCAATCTGGTGCACAACGCTGTGGATGCCGCGCTTGAAACGCATGGAGACGTCACGCTTGGGTGGCGTGAGAAAGGCAATTGCGTTGAGGTCCTGGTTGAAGACGACGGTCCCGGTATCATGAATCCCGCCAATCTCTTCGTTCCGTTCTTTACCACAAAGCCCGACGGCTCCGGAATTGGTCTGCCATTGAGTCGTCAAATTGCCGAAGCGCACGACGGCACCTTGGTGCTAACAAACCGGCAGAATGCGACGGGCGCGCAGGCTGTGCTGCGCCTGCCGCGTTAAGGTCTGTCACTGGGAACGTCCCAACTTTGGGACGGAGCTGTCCCAAAAACGGATCGCTTCAGGCAGCGCGGGGAAACGTTGACAAGTGTTACTCGGAGCATCCGAGTGACTTGTGAGTTTGTTTTCTCGAATGGCATGGCCATTGCAGTAGAGCCAGGACATCACCGCCATGAGAAGCACTGGTAAATCTCCAACGCTCGTCTTGGTGACGCTTGTTACTGCGACAATCACATTGTGTGCGCAAGTCGGGCCGCAGGAAACGGCGAGCGGACAAACTCAAGAGCGGCTCGCAAAAGCTACGCGAGAGGCAATGATCAATGTGCTGGGATCGGCGGATGCGAATCCGTCCATGGGCGAAGAAGCAAAAACCTTTGACCGTCTCGTCGGCACTTGGGATGCCGACTATACTTTCTATCGCCCCGACGGGACCGTTTTCCATAAAAAGGGAGAGCTGCTGTTCGGCTGGGTCATGGACGGTCATGCAATACAGGACCTGTGGATCGGCTATCCGGCAGAGAACCAGAAAGAACGCACGATCGGAACGACGATTCGGTTCTTTGATACAGCACTTAAGCAATGGCGCGTCGTTTTTGTAAATCCGCAATTCAACTACGTCGTTACTGCGCAAGGGGGCCGTGAGGGCGATCGGATCGTCCTGCACGGGCGAGACACTGACGGGCTGCCGATACGTTGGACGTTCAGCGAAATGAAAGCGGACTCCTTTCATTGGCAGGGAGAGAAGTCGCATGACGGCGGAAAAACCTGGAAACTCGAGGAAGACCACCACATGAAACGGCGGTCTGCATAACATGGGGAGTGCCTTATGACGAAACTAACGACGAAGTCTCTAGTGGTTTATATCGTCGCAACAGCTGCAGTATGGGCTCAAAGCCAGCCACAGGACAGCAGCAAAAGCGCAGCCGTATTTAAACAGCTGAAGTCGCTTGTGGGCGAATGGGAAGCGGTCCAGGAGGGCGTGCCGGTGAAGGAGACTTACACGCTCACTGCGAACGGCAGCGTGCTCATGTCCGAAACGAAGCCGGCTGATTCAGAACCAATGATTACAATGTTCACCGTCGACGGCGATCATCTGATTGCCACCCACTACTGCGTTGCCGGAAATCAGCCCCAAATGATCACAGGCGTACCTAGCGATTTGGACAAGGGTGTGACGTTTTCCCTGGAACGAGTAACGGGAATGAAGACACCAGAGGACTGGCACAACACCGGGGTAACGTTGACGCTAGATGACAAAGATCACATGACGCAACGCTGGACCTATCTCTACAAGGGCAAAACCGGAACGACCATCTTTCACTACACGCGCAAGAAATAGTTCCTCGCGTTCGTTGCCTCGGCAGTTTTTGCGTCGGCTCTCGACCGCGAAAGCAATTACGCCAGCCGACACAAAAGTTGTGAATCCAGCGAGTCGGCAAACTGCATCTCACCAGAGGGCACGAAAGACAGAAGAACATGAAATTATGTCTGGTGACACAGCCGGGGCGCGGAGGTTTTGCTGCGCTCGCCGCGCTAGCTTTTGAGTGCGGCGACATGTCGCCGCTTTCGAAAGCGCGGACATGTCCGCGCACTCCAAGGTCGCGTCCCGAACTTGGGACGGAACAATCCCACAACCGAGTCGAGTGGCACGCGGCTGCGTTTTGTCTCGTCGAGCGTAAGTCGCTGATGGGGTGCGCCATGTAACTTTCTTTTGGTACTTGGCACGAGCATTGCATCAGTCACCGGCAACAAAGGAGAAAAGATTATGAAACCGATCTCACCAACAACGGGTAACAGCCGGAGCTTTCCACTGGTTGAATTTAGTTATCAGCCGGGGAGACTCAGCGGGTATCAACCACGCTGCGCCAAAAATGCGGCGCCTTCGTTTCGCAACATAAGTAGCCAATATTTTCAGCGGGAAGCCCGGCGCGATTTTGTGGGCGAAGCATGTTTGTTCGTAGCGATCATCATTACGGCTGCAGCACCCTTCTTCAACACGGCATCTGCTCTTGCCGATTTCTGCCGAGTAATTGGACAGTTTTGATTCAACAGTGATTCCAGAGCGAAAAACGACAGACGAAAGGATTGTGCGTCCGGCCGGGTTTGCACCGAGTCTTTCCTCGATGGACGTACCGCGCCCAGGCGTTGCGGCGAAAAAACGCAAGCGCCGCATCATGATCATCGCTGCGTCTGCGCTGGGTTTGATTCTGGCGACGATTGCAATATCGCGATTAAAACCAGCAGTGCCGAGCATCGATCGCTCAACTGTTTGGATCGATACCGTTAAGCGTGGCCCAATGGTGCGCCAGGTGCGCGGCCTCGGAACGCTTGTGCCGGAGGACATTCGTTGGATTGCCGCAAACACAGAAGGGCGTGTGGAAAAAATAAATATCTGGCCGGGAACAAAAGTTGAAC
>QHNQ01000130.1 GCA_003218135.1 Verrucomicrobiota bacterium | reverse complement strand
CAAACGGCAAATAAATCCCGCCCGCGGATTCTTTTTCGAAGAGCGCATGCCGCGTCGCCGGCGCGATACCAACTACTTCGACCGTCTCCTCCTGCTTCTGGCCTTCACTCAAATCGGCGCTCCCTCCAACATGCCCGCCCTCGCCGCCTTGGGCTGACGGGGCATTTGCCGCCGCATATTGAATCCGTTGTCCAAGCGCGTCCGTATCGGGCCAGAGTTTCTTCGCCAGAACAGCGTCAATAATCGCCACCTTCGGACCGGGCTGGGTCGCCTCCGCTTCGGTAAATGCGCGACCACGCACAACTGGCAAGCCAACGGTTGAAAAATAATCCGCGCCGACGCTGTTCCACGAGACATCGAAAGCAAGGCTCTCTGCGGCAGTAGCCGGCCTGGCGTCGGGAGCAAGATTGAAACCGGCGCGTTGGACTTTCCTGTTTAATTCAAACATCCCGAATGGGACAATTGAACAGACGCTCGCGTGCTCGACGCCTGGTAACGCCGCCAGTCTGGCGTTCAAGTTGCGATAAAGTTCTTGCGCACGTTTCGGTTCGTAGCCGGCCAGACTCGCATCAACTTCCAGAACATAGCTTGCGCCTGGTTTTAGTCCCGTATCAACGGATGCCGCTTTGCCTGCACCGCGAATGAACAAGGCCGCCGCGGTAATCAGCGCGAGTGAGAAGGCGATTTGCACGACCACGAGCGGGTGGCGCGGTAGAAATTTCCAGTGTCGGCGTACCACGTCTTCCCCGGCATGTTCCTTGAGATCAGTCACGAGCGCGCGGCGCGAAATTTTCAAAGCCGGCCCAAGCGCAAACATGAGCGTGCCAAGCAGGCAGAATCCAAACGTCGCCGCCAAAATTGCGGGGCTCGGTCCACTCAACCACACAATGTCGAGCGGCATCAGTTTGCGCATGGAGGCAACCAGCAAATCTGACGACCAAAGTCCAAGAACGAGACCACCGGCGCCGCCAAGCAACGCCAGAACGAAACCTTCTGTGAGAAGCTGGCGAATGATCCGCCAACGACTGCCGCCCAGAGCGAGGCGGATTGCAATCTCTTTGCGGCGCGCCGTCGCGCGTGCGAGCAGCATGTTGGCCAGGTTGAGGCATGCCACCAGCAACACCACTACCGCCATTCCAAGCAGCAATGGCGCGATGACTTCTATCCCGCTTTCGGCCCCGGGGTTGTTGCTTACCGAATTACGCGACACGGGAGCGGTCATGAACGTCTGATCCTTTTGCTCAACGGGGTAGGCTTTTTCTAAATTGGCCGCCAGTCCTTGGAGTGCAGGCTTGGCTGCGGCTACCGTCATCCCAGGTTTCAGCCGGCCCATGATGCGCAACTGCGTTCCTTTGCGATCGTCGATCGTCGTCTTGTTATCCAAATTAAAATCGTTCGCTACCTGATCGTAAACACTCATCGGCAACCAGACTTCCGGGGAAAGAATTTGCATCGTGCCGACAAAACCCTTCGGCGTAATTCCGACGATCCTGAAAGAGCGGGCGTTGATGAGTAAGTGAGAACCGAGCACGCCAGGATCGAGGTCATGTTTTGCCCAGTAACTGTAACTGACGATCGCGACCTGCGCGTTGTGACCTGGCGTCTCCTCCTCTGGCAAAAATGCACGGCCGCGCGCCAATGGAACGCCGAGGACTGAGAAATAGTTCGAGGTGACTACGGCACTGAACGCGCGGCGCGTATCGCCTTTCTGACCCAGACCAATGAACGCCAAATTGAAGGCCATTACGTCACTGAAAACCGTGTTCTGCTGGCGGATGTCGAGATAAGTGGGATACGAAAAACCGCGGCATTTCTTTGGATCCTTCTTGTCCTGAGAAAATAGCTGCACCATTTCGTGCGGCCTGGCGTAGGAGGGAGGAGCAAAGAAGAGGGTGTTTACCAGGCTGAACACGGCGGTGTTCACGCCGATCCCAAGCGCGAGCACAGTTGCCGCCGCAATTGTAAACCCAGGCGCCTTGAACAGCTGCCGGAAGGCGAATTTGAAATCGCGAATCATAGTCAGGCGTTGTGACTGAGCGCGATCATCGGATCGGCGCGGGTTGCGCGAAGAGCTGGAATGTAGCTGGCGACGAGCGCGACCGACGCAAGCGTGATGGTGACGAAAACGAAGGTAGTCAGGTCGAACGCGCTAACGCTGTAAAGCAAGGCCGCCAGGGCGCGGGTCGAGAGGAACGCCAGGATCAGGCCAATGATCGCGCCAAGCGCGACAAGTTTCAGCGCATGGCCCACGACCATCCCTAATACATCCTGACGCTGCGCCCCGAGAGCCATTCGGACACCGATTTCATGCGTGCGTTGCACGACCAGATAGGAAATCACGCCGTAAATTCCGACGCCCGCGAGCAGCAATGCGACCCCGGCAAAAACTCCGAGCAACACCACCGATAGCCGCCGCGGCGCGACCGAATCGGCAATTACGTCGTCGAATGTGCGCACATTCGCGAGAGGCACCGCAGGATCGATCGCCTGAATTTCGCGCCGAATCGCTGGAAGCAAACCTTGCGGGTCCTGGCTGCTTTTGACTACGTAGATTGTGGTGAAGTACGACTCCTGAGCGAATGGAACGTACATCTCGGGTTTGGGATCGACATCCAATCCGAAATGGCGGATGTCGCCGACAACTCCAACGATTGTGATCCACTTCGGATTCTTCTTCGGGTTATCAAAGGTAATACGTTTGCCCAATGCATCTTTAGTCGGGCAGAATTTTTTCACGAACGCCTGATTCACGAGCATGACTCGCGGCGCATCTGCGGTGTCCGCATCAGTGAAGAATCGGCCTTTAATCAACGGCGTCTCCAGCGCGCGAAAATAATCAGGAGAAACCTGGCGCTTTTCTTCGTCTGGAGTTGGGCTGTTGTCGCTCGAAGGCCGGCCTTCAATCGCAAAGGACCAATCGCTGTTCGTCCCGGCGAGCGGCAGGATCGTGCTGAATCCGGCACTCTGCACTCCCGGCAAGGCGGCGATTCGACGTTGCGCTTCGTTATTGAAACGGACTATTGAAGGATCATCCGGATATTGAAGCTTCGGCAGTGAAATCTCGAACGTGAGCGCCTTGCGCGGATTGAAACCGGGATTCACGTTTTGCAGGCGCACGAAACTTTTGATGAGAAGCCCGGCGCCGCTAAGCAGAACCAGCGCGAGCGCGACTTCGGCAATTACAAGTCCATTACGCAAACGATTGCGGCGCGTGCCCTGGCTCGAGGTTCGGCCGCCTTCCTTGAGCGCTTCAGTCAGCTCTGGTCGCGCGCTGGCCAACGCCGGAACAATCCCGAAAACAATGCCGGTGCCGACAGCAATTGCCAGCGTCACGCCCAACACGCTAAGATCCACATTCACTTCGCCCAGCCGTGACACTGTTTGCGCGCCGATTGCTTTCAACGATTCGACTCCCCACAGCGCGAGAAGAACGCCGGCCGCGCCGCCGACGAGCGCGAGCAGAACGCTTTCAGTTAAAACTTGCTTGAGCAGCCGCAACGGACCCGCGCCGAGCGCAACTCGAATGCCCATCTCCCGTTCGCGTGCGGCCGCGCGCGCGAGCAACATCGTGGTGAGATTCGCGCACGCGATTAGCAGGACGAGAAAAACCGCGCCGAGCAGGATGAGAAGCGCGGGACGGATCCCACCCACCGCCAACTGCTGCAACGGGAACACATCGCCGCCGAAACTGTTGTCCTGGCTATAATTGTCCGGATGCTCGCGTCGCATCTGCGCATTGATTGTTTCGATCTCGGCCTGTACTCGAGGCACTGAAGTTCCCGCCGCCAACCGTCCGATAAGCGCATACTCGCGCGACCCGCGCGCCTTCATCTCGTTATCCGTAAACGCGAGTGGCTTCCAAATCTCCGCGCGCTCGTGGAATTGTCCGCCGTTGCCGAGGTTGAAAAGCTGAAGCGGGAAATCAAAACCCGCCGGCATCACGCCGACAACGGTGAAACTTTTGCCGTTGAGAAGAAGCTTCTTCCCAATAATCTGCGGATCGCTGTTGAACCGGCGCTGCCATAGACGCGCGCTGAGGATAACGACATCGTCCCGACCGAGCTTGCATTCTTCCGGCTCGAAGAATCGGCCTTTGACGGGCGCAACACCGAGCAACGGCAACACGCCTGCAGTCACAGTCGCGCCCGCAATGCGCTCGGGTCTATCTTGCGCGGCAAGATTGAAACTCGTGTAACCAAACGCGACCAGCTTTTCAAAACTGTGCGCTCGCGTTTCATAATCGACGAATTCGGGCGGCGAGACCGGAATCCGCTCGAGATTTTGCGATTTGAAATGCTGAAGGAGCAGGACGAGCCGCTGCGGGTCTCGATACGGCAACGGCCGCACCAAGAGCGCGTTGACCAGACTCAGAACCGCGGTGGTGGCACCAATCGCCAACGCGAGCGTCAGCACCGCGATGAATGTGAATCCCGGTTGTTTAATCAGTTGCCGCAGCGCGAATTGAAGATCTTTAATCATAAATTAATCACTGTTCGCGCAGCGCCTGAACTGGATCGATGTGTGTTGCGCGCCACGCCGGCAAAAAACATGCAGTCAACGACGCAATCGTGATCACGACGAGCGCGGACCCAAAAGCCAGCGGATCGTGCGGACTGACCTTGTAGAGCAGATTGCCCATCAAACGCGTCAGAATCAGGGCTACGATGCCGCCGAGAACGATTCCTGCCGCGGTCAATTGGAGACCGCGCGAAACGACGAGCCTCAAAAGATCCTTGGCGCCGGCGCCGAGAGCCATTCGTAACCCGAGCTCGCGTGTGCTTTGTGAAACGAAATAAGACATGACCGCATACAGACCTATGGCCGCCA
>QHNQ01000161.1 GCA_003218135.1 Verrucomicrobiota bacterium | reverse complement strand
CGACCTGACGCGATGCGCTTACCGAGCGATTCGTGCAGATACACGACCATCACGACGCCGGTCTCCACCGCGATGCCAAATAGTGCGATATACCCGACCCACACGGCTACGCTGAAGTTGTAGCCCAGCAGCCACTGCAAGATCAGCCCTCCGGTCATCGCATAGAATGTGGGAAAGATAAGGACCATGGCCTCTGTTAGGTTGTGGAAGACCAGGTACAGGAGCAGGAAGATCACGAAGAACACCACTGGCAAGATGATCTTCATCCGTTCCTTCGCTCGAAGCTGGAATTCATACTCGCCCGACCAATGATAGGTGTATCCCGCAGGCAGTTGCAGCTTTTCGCGAAGCACCTTGCTGGCCTGGTCTACGAAGCCACCGTAGTCGGTGGTGTTGAGATCAATGTAGATATATCCTGTGAGCTGGCCATCTTCATCGCGAATCATTGCCGGGCCGCGCGAGAATGAAATCTTGGCTACTTCGGAAATCGGTATCTGCGCGCCCGAAGGTGTCGCAATCAACACGCGACTCAGCTCTTCGACGTTGTCGCGGAAATCACGCTGGTAACGGACATTGATCGGATAGCGGCTGCGGCCTTCGACGTTTTCGGCAACGTTCATGCCACCAATGCCAGATTCCACCGCCTGTTGCACGTCGCCAATGGTCAAGCCATACTTCGCCGCCTCCGGACGATTGACCTCCACGTTGATGTAAAAACCTTGGGAGACTCGCTCGGCAAAAACGGAACGCACCTGAGGTAACCCCGAGAGAATCTGCTGTACCTTTGCCCCGAGTTGCTGGATTTGCTCCAGATTCGTCCCTTGGAGTTTCATTCCCACGGGTGTCTTGATCCCGGTAAGAGCCATGTCGAGGCGGTTTTGCACTGGCATTGTCCAGGTATTTGTCAGGCCCGGAAACTGGAGCTTCTCGTCCATCGCGCGAATGAGCTTTTCGTAGGTCATACCCGGCCGCCACTTTTCGCGCGGCTTGAGCATCACGGTCGTGTCATACATATCGAGGGGAGCGTTGTCCGTGGCACTGTCGGATCGGCCGACCACGCCGAACACGGTCTCAACTTCCGGAAAAGAGCGGAGAATCCGGTCTTGTTCCTGCAAGAGCTGCGAAGCCTGCGTGATCGAAATACCGGGAAGCGCCGTAGGCATGTAGAGCGATGAGCCTTCAAACAAGGGCGGCATGAACTGACTGCCCATCTTGAACATCAAGGGAAACGTCACCACCAGGAATGCCAAATTGAGCAACAACGTGGTCTTGCGGTATTTCAGGCAGAGTCGTAAAACCGGCAAGTAGAGTGCCTGTGTCACCCTTGAGATCGGATTTTCCGATTCGGGCCGCAGATTCCCTCGAATGAAAATGACCATCAGGATGGGAACCAGCGTGATGGCCAGCAAGGACGAGAAGCCGACAGCCAGCGTTTTCGTCCATGCCAGCGGACGGAACATGCGTCCTTCCTGTGCTTCCAGCAGGAACACTGGGAGGAACGAGACCACGATAATAAGGAGAGAAAAGAACAGCGCGGGCCCCACCTGCTTGGCGGAGTCGATGAGAATGCGTACCCGCTCTCGTTCAACGGCTTTCTTCGTGTATTTACCCGCGCTCGCGTCTGTCTCTTTGGGGAGGAGTGGTCCATTCGAGGAATTCATCTCCCCGAGTGCTTCTCCACCGGATGCCGAGCGTTCGGAAAGATGCCGATATCCGTTTTCCACCATGACGATGGCGGCGTCCACCAACACCCCAATCGCCAATGCCAACCCACCCAGCGACATGATGTTGGAGCTGACATTCAGGTAGTACATGGGAATGAAAGAGATCGCGAGCGCGATCGGTAAGGTGAGAATCGGGATCAGCGCCGAGCGGAAGTGGAACAAGAACACAATAATGACGAGGGAGACAATGATCGCTTCCTCAATCAGGCTATGTTTCAAAGTGTTGATCGATTCGCTGATCAGTCCCCCGCGGTCATAGCCGGACACGACCTCGACTCCCGGAGGCAGCGATCCTTTGATCTCCGCAAGCTTCTTCTTGACGCCATCAATCACTTTGAGAGCATTCAGCCCATACCGCATGACCACAATGCCGCCCACGGTCTCGCCTTCGCCATTCCACTCCGCTACACCTTCCCGCATGTCCGGGCCGAAGGAAACCGTGCCCAGATCCTTGATGAGTACGGGCGTCCCACTCTTCGCCATCACGGGCACGTTCGCCAGATCGTCGAGTGACTTCAGATAGCCCAGACCACGAATCATGTATCGCGTACCGCTCAGTTCGAGCACGCGGCCTCCGACTTCATTCGTGCTCGACATCACCCGATCAATGACCGTGGACAGCGGAATGCCATACGCGAGCAACTTGTTGGGATCGACATTCACCTGGTACTGGCGCACGAACCCACCGATGCTCGCCACTTCGGCAACGCCGGGAACGGTTGCCAGCTGATAGCGCAGGTGCCAGTCCTGAATGCTTCGAAGATCGGCGAGGCTCTGCTTGTGACTGTGATCGACCAGCACATATTCATAGACCCAGCCCGCACCGGTCGCATCGGGACCAATCGCAGGATGAACGTTTGCGGGAAGCCGACCCGCAATCGTCTGCAAGTACTCCACAACCCGAGAACGGGCCCAGTAGATATCGGTCCCGTCTTCGAAAACCACAAAGACATAGGAGTCATTGAACATGGTCTGCGCTCGTACCGCTTTCACCCGCGGCGCAGCCAGCAGCGCAGTAACAATGGGGTAGGTGACTTGATCTTCGATGATGTTGGGCGGTTCACCTTCCCAGTTGGTGTGAATGATCACCTGCACGTCTGAAATATCCGGCAGGGCGTCCAGCGGAACGTGGCCCATGGACCAGATTCCAGCCAGTGTAAGCAGAAGTACTCCGGTGAAGACCAGGAATCGATTGTGTGCGCACCACTCGATGATTCGGGAGATCACGATTACATACCTCCCGTGGCATTGAGCGTGAGCTGCTTGTTAGCAATCGTCTGCCCATTTTGTTGTGCCCTGATGGTGACTTGCCAAGTGCCACCGGAACCCAGATCGCCTTTGCCTTCATACATGCCGCCGCCTTTGTCGCTGGCATTGATGACGGTTTTCATTGCCGCCATTCCCATCGCCGGCATTGCCGCCATGAAGAAGGTCACGGTTACGTTTGCTCCCGTGATCGGTTTCCCATCTTGGCCTGTGAGCTTCACGCGAACGATGTTGCTGCCCTTGTGCGGAGGATCGGGATCAGTTGTCAATTCCACATTCGCTTGTTGTTCTGCTGGAGCATTCATCGAAGCCGCCTGACCAGCGCCGGGAGGCGGAGGAACAAATGCGCCCGCGGCCGCCTGCAATTGGGCTTCGGAATCAATCAGGAAGTTCGCCGAAGTAACAATTTGTTCCTGTGCCTTTACGCCCTTGGTGACCACCAGTTCATCGCCGACTTGAGGCCCCAATTCCACTTCGCGCGGTTCGACGTTGCCTTCGCCGCTGTAGACGAACAGCAGGTTCTTGGTCCCTGAGTGAAACGCCGCACTAGACGGGACGACCAGCTGGCGACCCATCGGGAGCTTGGCACGAACATTGACGTACATTCCAGGCCTCAACTTCAGGCCAGGATTCGCAAAGACCAACCGCACCGGCAGCGTGCGCGTGTTCATGTCCAGTTGCGGGAGGATGTAATCCACGCGTCCACTGAAGACTCGACCGGGATACGCATCGACCGTGACCTCTGCGGGATCACCTGGCTTGATCTTGCCTGCATCGCTTTGGAATACCTGGGCGAGTACCCAAACGTCAGAAAGGTCAGCCACGGTGTACAGCATGGTTTCAGGCTGGACGTACATATTGGGCAGTGCGTTTTTCTGTGTGATGTAACCCGACACGGGAGAATTCACTGTCAGATCGGTAATCGCCTTCCCGCCTTGATCGAGCTTCTCGATTTCGGCCGGAGACACTTCCCATTGCAGCAGTCTCTCTTTGGCAGCACTGAAGAGAGAAGACGCACCCGAAGCCACCCCGCTCACTTTGCTCTGCTGCAAAGCCTCGGAGTTCTTCTTTGCCAGCAAGTATTCGTGCTCGGTCGAGACAAGGTCAGGACTGTAGATCGTGAACAAGGGCTGACCCTTGCCAATAAAATTGCCCGTAGCGTCGGCATAGACTTTGCGAATCCATCCGGCGAAGCGGGTTTGCACGTAGGCCTGTCGCCGCTCATCAACCTGCACATTGCCGTAGAAGCGAAGCTCCGTGTCGACCGGCTTGTATTCAACCTTCCCAAGCACCATACCGATGCTCTGCATCCGCTGGGGCGTCAGCTGGAACGGGGCAACCGGCGTCTCTTGCATATTGCCGGTCTGAGGGTCGCCTCCCGCTGCTGGCTCCGAACGCGAGGCGTTGGCCGATGAAGTTTGCGCCATCGAGTCCATGGACTCGCTTGCGGAGGTGGCGCCAGGCTGCGAAGCAGTTCCGGCATGGCTTAAACGCCACCACAAGAGCAACGTCACAATCGCGAGCACAAGAGTTGTAGTGAGTGCAATCCAAAACGCCCGGCGATATTTGTTATTTTCTGTACGGAGCATGTCTGATCCCTCGTTTGCATTCGTTTTGAAGTTGCGCTCGTTCATGGCAGATCCACCCCGGTAAGCCGCTCTAGTTCAGCCAGCGCCGACTCGTGCTCCACCAGCTCATTGCGGTATTCCAAATCGAGGTTCAGAACATCGAGGAACCCGGAAAGCAGGCTCTCGAAGTCTTGGCGGTTCGATTGATAGGCAGACAGGGCCGATTGAAAGGTAGCTTCCGATTGCGGGACGAGACCATCACTGTAGATCTTCAACCGCTCTTCCGAAGTCTTGGCGCGCACATACTGCTGCTGCACTTCCGAAAGCACGCGCTGCGATTCAGCGTCCAGCTCTTGCCGTGCTCGCTCTCGATTCTGTTCCGCTTCGGCTAATGCCGCGCGCTGGCGGCCCCGGTTCGGCAAGCGCACACTAAAGCTCGCCATGTAGTAGTCCTTGAATTGACTCGCGGTGTGCTCGTATGTGTAACCCACATTGAAGTCCGGGCGAAACTCTTTGTGCGCCAGCTCGACTTGGGTGTCCTGCTGCCGAATAGAGGCCTGCTTTGAGTGCACATCCGGATTCTGCTCCCGAGCCCGCTGCAAGAGTTCGGCTGCGGCGTATGGAAGAGATCGCACCGTGAGACTCTCGGCAACGATGTCTGCGGACTCCTGCGAACGTCCCAGGACCTGCTTGATCTGGGCTTCGAGGAGTCCTTCTTCCTGATGGTGGTGTGCGATCTCTTGAAGAATCTTCGTATGCTGCAACTGAGCTTTCAGCACATCCTGTTGATTGCCTTGCCCCACGCGGTAGCGTGCCTCGGCCGCCTCCTGCACCTGAGTCAGTAGCGCATCACTTCTCTGCAGAACTCCGAGGGTTTGCTGAATATAGGCCAGGTGGAAATAAAGCATCTTGAGGTTTGCCACGACCGTTCGGCGCATTGAATCGGTCTGCGCTTCCATGGAGTCCGCTTCGTGTTCGGCGACACGGGCGCGCAACCGCCGTTTGCCTGGATAGGGGATGTCCTGCGAAGCGCCAAACCCGATGTAGGCGAAATCGCTGTTGCTGTAGCCCGCGAAGGGTCGCGGGCTGCCCACACTGAACTGCTGCACCGAGAATTGCGTCTCGGGTAGCGCAGAGGCCTGCTTGGGAACATTTCGAGAAGCCTGCCACGTGTGGAACGAGGCCGCAATCTGTGGATTCTTCTCCTCTGCCTCTTGGATTAGCTCACGCAGAGACGTGGGCATCCCCGCGTGCTCGGCCATGCCGGGGGACTCAGGAATCGAGGCTGACTGTTGCGAAATTCCTGTTTGTTGAGCTGTTCCCTTGGCCGGAAGCACCATTGTTCCGACGAGCACAGCCACACTAATTAGCGAAATACGAGTGCACCCGAAGAGACTTCGGGACAAATAAGTGGATTGCATTCTTTCCTCCGCAAACAAACACCAGTTTGTAGGCGCACGAACGTGCAGACGCACGAGTGCGTTAGCAGCTCAGAGGAAAGACGATCAGATTCTTAGGACGGTTGTGGTTAGAGACTCTAGTCCTGGCGGACTATGCGTGCACGAAACACGCGACGACCATTGTGCGAGCGAGAAGTACACGTCGGTCTGGGCGGTAAGGGGAAGCGCGTGAAACAGAACCAAACTGACATGATCCAGTTGCGAAGAGGCGGTCTTCAGAGCGTGAAAATCCGCTGGCGTGGCGGTTACCTTACAGCAAGCATGGGATTTCGCCATCCCCATGTCTCCGCACTGCTCAGCCATCTTCTTGCAACACTCGCGCTCGGCCGATGTCATTGATGTACCCGGCAATACGCACGCCGCGACCGGCAGCGCAGCCAGCATCAGCGCCAGAGCGGAAACACCGAGCTTGATCAACAGTTTCAACATCACCAGTCTATCTACCACTGACAGTAAGACGCAACAGGCGGGAAAAGGTTTCAGCTTACCCCCGTCACCCGATTCGCGTGGCTGCGCGGGGCAATCCTAGTTGCGATTTTCAGCCATGCCGCAGACGGAAGCGGACTGAAAGCGGACTGAGCTAGAGGCAATTCGAGTTTAAGTCCTTGACCATCATCGTGGCCAGGAAGCGGACGGATCTCGCCGAAAAATAGCGGACTGAGAGCGGACTGAGAAGTTTTGTCAAAAAGGAGCTAACTGCTTTGGAATGATGGTGGCCAGGGACGGAGTTGAACCGCCGACGCCAGCCTTTTCAGCTCTTTAGGCCTAACTGCGTTTTTAATCAACAACTTAACTTCTCAAAGTGGCCGATTTATTGTGACCACTCTGTGACCAGCGCCGATGTTCGCCTACGCGTCGGCAATGGATTGAGAAACCCAGGAACGTCGTGCTTCAAAAAAAACGGAAAGTAACTCGGGTCAGGCGACCCGTCCTTGTCGTCGCGTAGGCGGGAGTCAGATCGTGACTCCGGAAAAGCCTAGTCATCCCCCGTTGTCGCCGCCGCCATGTAGGATTGGCACAGCAGAACTAGGTGTTCTCGCACTTTGCGAAACATTGCCGGCGAGGCTCCCGCCTCTAGGGCCGATCGCATCGCGCCCGACATTGCTGAGAGCATCATGTCTATGGCGAATCTGTCGGGCGACAGTTTCAGATCCGGAGCAGTCAGAAGCATCGCCTCAATCGCCTTCCGCAACCGTTGTCCGGTCCGCTTCACCAATGCGGGACCACCTACATCCGGCGCTACTTTGTAGAGGGCTATGGAAATATCCGCCCGCTGCATCTTGACGTCGACGAATGCTTCCACTACCCGCCTGATCATTTCGGGCATCGGCTTGTGGCATGCGTCCGCACATGCGACCTCTACTGCTTGCGAGACCTTATCCATATGATCCTCGAACACCGCAAACAGTAGTGACCGCTTGTTTGGATAGTACTGGTACAGGGTTCCGACGGAGACGCCGGCCCGATCTGCGACGCGTGTGGTCGTTAATCGGTCTGCTCCGTGGCTAAGCAAAACCTGAATAGTCGCCTCACAAATTGCCCCCACCGTGACCGTCGCCCTCGCTTGAACGGGCGTCTTTCTTGGCTCAAATGCAACTGCGGTGTCAGCCGCCATAAGCGAACTCCAAACCTGAAGAATCCTTCATCCAATGTTTTAGATGCATAGGAAGGTAGGAGGCGTTGAATGATTGAACAAACTGATCTTGCCAGCCGCTTCACACTCTCGGGCACGTCAATGACCGTGAACCGCATGGGGTATGGTGCAATGCAACTTGCCGGCCCGGGCGTCTTTGGACCGCCCCGTGATGTGGAAGGCGCCATTGCTGTTTTGCGAGAGGCGGTCGAGTCCGGCGTGAACCACATCGACACCAGCGACTACTACGGTCCGCACGTCACCAATCAGATCATCAAGCAGGCGCTTCATCCCTATCCGAAGGGTCTGGTGATCGTTACCAAGCTCGGCGCACGACGGGGTGCAGACGCCTCCTGGATTCCTGCTCTCTCGCGACAGGAGCTCATCGACAGCACTCACGACAACCTGAAGAACCTCGGCCTCGATGCTCTGGATGTGGTCAATCTTCGGGTCGGCGGATTTACGGAACCGTCGGAGGGATCGATCGAGGAGCCATTGACCGTGCTCGCTGAACTCAAACGCGAAGGCCTCATCCGCCATATCGGCCTGAGCAATGTCACTCCCAAACAATTAACGGAGGCGCAGACCAATACGGAGATTGTCTGCGTACAGAACTTTTACAACGTGGCACACAGGAAGGACGATGCTTTCATCGACGACCTTGCCTCGCAAGGGATCGCTTATGTTCCATTCTTCCCGCTCGGTGGTTTCACTCCGTTACAGTCGTCGGAGCTCGACACAGCCGCAGCGTCAATCGGAGTGACGGCAATGCAGCTTGCGCTGGCCTGGCTTCTGCAACGGTCGCTTAACGTTCTTCTGATCCCAGGGACATCTTCTCTACTGCATCTTCGAGAGAATTTTCAGGCTTCACAGCTCCGCATCCCGGCTGAAGTGCTTACGAATCTCAACTCAATCGGTACACAAGGAAAGGAGTTTTGATATGCGAGTATTCGTCACTGGCGCAACGGGTTTTGTAGGTTCCGCGGTGGTCCGAGAACTGATCGATGCTGGACATCAGGTTCTTGGACTTGCTCGCTCGGATGTCGGTGCCAAGACTCTCGCGGCAGCAGGGGCCGAGGTGCATCACGGCTCGCTCGAAGATCTGGAGAGTCTGCGCACCGGAGCAGCCGCTGCGGATGGCGTGATCCATACGGCGTTCAACCACGACTTCTCGAACTATGGGCCGGCAGCAGAAGCAGATAGGCGGGCCATCGAGGCACTCGGCGCTGCGCTTGCGGGCTCTGACCGCCCGTTGATCGTCACTTCTGGAAGCTTGGTGGTCGCGCCGGGCCGGATTGCAACCGAAGACGATGCCGCCAGCCCCAACTTTCCACGCAAGTCGGAAGATGCAGCGCTAGCGATGGCGTCGCGTGGCGTGCGGGCGTCGGTAGTGCGGCTTGCTCCGTCGGTTCATGGGAAGGGAGATCACGGCTTCGTTCCCCGCCTGATCGCTCTCGCTCGGGAGAAGGGCGTTTCAGCGTATGTAGGGGACGGGCTTAATCGCTGGCCCGGAGTACACCGACTGGATGCCGCGCGTCTGTACAGGCTCGCGCTCGAGAAGGGTTCGGAGGGAGCGCGGTATCACGGGGTTGCCGACGAGGGTGTGCCGGCGCGACAGTTCGCTGAGGTCATCGGCCGAAGACTGAATGTGCCGGTGGTTTCGAAGTCGCGGGAAGACATGGCCGACCATTTTGGCTGGATCGGGCAGTTCTTTGCGATGGACGGACCGGCTTCTAGCGAGTGGACTCAGAAACGGCTCAACTGGCAACCGAAGGAGCCCGGCCTTCTCGCCGATCTCGACCAGCCACACTACTTCGCGGCCCGTGTGGCGTCAGTGGCTTGACCATTAACGGAAAGGCGAATTACTTAGTTCACTTGACGTTACAAACATGAGGGATCCACATGAAGAAGACATGGTTCATCCACGGGCGCCTCGCGCAGTTTTGGCCGCATCTGGGCTGAAGCCGCACTCAGGCGCGGCGATAAGGTTGCTGCTACCGTCCGACAATTAGCCGATGTTGCGGAGCTCACGAAGCTTTTCGGCGACGCGGTTCTTCCTCTGGGGCTCGACGTAACCGATCGCGAACAAGTACGCAAGGTCATTGGGCAAGCCCTCGGGTCATTCAGGCTGTGCTGCCCTTGCTGCGGCAACAGGGCAGCGGGCACATCATCGGCGTCTCAAGTGGCGTGGGGATTGTGGCGGTGCCGCTCATCGGCTTCTATTGCGCCTCCAAATGGACAATCGAAGCGCTCCAGCATAAAACGCGGCCTGACATGGAGCCGCTCAACTCTCCTCCATCAGCGCGGCAGCGCGCTTGCCGACCTTCTTGAGCTTCACTTCAAGACCACGAAGCTCCTCCGGGCTTAGTTCGGAGAACACTCTCTTCATCTGCCCGGAATGCTTTCGAAAAGCTGAAACAATGAGCTCCTTGCCGCGTGGAGTGAGGGCAACGATCCGGACGCGTCGGTCTTCGGCGCTCTCGACCCGGCTGACCAGTCCCTTCGCGACGAGGCGATCGACCGCGATACTGATCGAGCCCGGGGTCAGATCGACGATTGGGCCTATTGTATTGACGGGCAGAGGCCCTTTGTTCAGTAGGAGTTCCAGCACGCCGAAATCCGACAGGCCGAGCCCGGTCTCTTCAATACCAGCGGCTGCGTACCTTGTCAGGGCGCGCATCGCCTTCATCATCACTAGCCAGACGTGGTCCGTCCCTTGAATGCTTCGGGTCATAAAAACCTGAATCTCCCAGAAGTATATCATCATCAATTGTCTTGATATCAATATACGTGACGCCAATGCAATGGCGCCCCGTCGAAAAGGAGAACCCGTTATGAGAACCGCTTCCGTAATCGCCCGATATCTGGCGGGCGTGATCTTTCTTGTTATGGGGCTGAACGGCTTCCTGCACTTCATTCCCTTTCCCCCGCCGCCGGGCATTGCTGGACAGTTCATGGACGCCCTTTATGTCTCGCATTACCTCTGGGTGATCTTCGCGTTTCAGGTCATCGCAGGTGCGCTTCTGCTGGCCAACCGTTATGTACCGTTGGCGGTGGCAGTGCTGGCGCCAGTGATTGTCAACATCCTTACTTTCCACGCTTTAATGGCCCCGAGCGGGCTTCCGCTGGCCCTTTTCGCGGCCGTACTGTGGACGCTGATCTTCGTCGACGTGCGACCGGCCTTTTCCGGGTTGTTCCAATCGCGCTTGCAGCCGCCGCCCTGAGCAGGTCAAGCAAACCGCGAGTAGACACGAGTACCCGACTTACGCACGATTTGGGGAGGTTTCAGCCATGACAAGCGATCGAACGATTCTCATCACCGGAGTGACAGGCAAGCAGGGCGGCGCGGTCGTGCAGGCGCTACAGGGCACAGGGTTCCATCTGCGCGGCCTGACGCGAACGCCGAACAGCGAGCGGGCGGCGGCGCTGGCGCGCCAGGGCATCGACATCGTCAAGGGCGATCTCGATGACGAGGCGACGCTGCGCCGTGCGTTGGCCGGCGCGTGGGGTGTCTTCGGCGTGCAGAACGCGGGAGAAGCGGGCGCCGAGCGGGAAGAGGCGCAAGGCAAGCGTCTTGCGACACTGGCGCGCGAGGCTGGCGTCGAACACTATGTCTACACATCAGTGGGATCGGCGCATAAGCGGACGGGAATCGCGCACTTCGACAGCAAGTGGCGCATCGAGGAAACCGTGCGCGGCCTCCGTTTCCCTTCGCATGTAATCCTGCGTCCGGTGTTCTTCATGGAGAACCTCCTGGCGCCCTTCAGTCTCCAGGGCTCCACGCTCGCCTGGGCGCTCGGGCCAGGCACGAAGCTGCAGATGATTGCGGTGGACGACATCGGCTGGTTCGGCGCGCGTGCGTTCACCGACGCAGGCGCCTTGAACCGCCGGGAGATTGATCTTGCCGGCGACGTACGAACGATGCCAGAGGCGGCGGAGATCCTGACGGAGGCGCTGGGTCGGCCGATTGCGTTCGCGCAGACGCCAATCGAACAGGTCCGGCAGTACAGCAAGGATATGGCGGTGATGCTGGAATGGTTTGATCGCGTCGGCTACAGCGCCGACGTCACTGGCCTGGAACGTGAGTTCGGCCGCACGCTCACGAAGCTACCCGACTGTGCACGCCGCCACGCGCGACCAAATGGGCGCTGAAACAAGAGAACTCAATCAGATTGCCATGGGTGAAGGCGACTGGCATGTACTGAATTCTGAGGCGCCCGCGCGCGTGGCGCCCTTTGGACAGACTTAAGGAGGGCTCGCATGAAAGCTGTCAGATTGTTGGAATACGGTGGGCAGTTGGTTTTCAACGATGTACCGACGCCGACGATTGCACGCGACGAGGTCTTGGTCAAGATCAGGAGTACCGCCGTCAATCATTTGGATCTTGTTGAGGCCTCCGGAACGGCAAGACAGATACTCCCGATCAACCTGCCGTGGATACCTGGTCATGAGTTTTCAGGGATCGTCGAACAGATTGGTAGCGACGTTGCGGCATGTGCGCCAGGTGATGCCGTATTCGGTACCACCACCGGAATGGGCGCGTACGCGGAGTATCTGGCTGTCAAGGCGGCGGCCGTCGCAAGGAAACCATCCAATCTCTCATTTGAGGAGGCGGCATCAGTGCCGGTGGCCTCCCAAACTGCATGGCAGGGACTTTTCACCCATGGTCATCTGGAAAAGGGACAAGCGATCCTGATTCATGGTGGTGCCGGCGCTGTGGGGGCCTATGCGGTGCAATTGGCAGCGCATGCCGGTGCCACCGTTATTGCCACGGCAAGCGGCGACGATGAAGCGTACCTCAACTCGATCGGAGCCGGCGGGGTTATCGATTATCGAGAGGCGCAGTTCGAGAAGGTTCTGCGAGAGAAGGTCGATGTGGTCTTCGACTTGGTCGGTGGCGATGCACAGAAGCGGTCATTCCTCGTCTTGAAGGAAGGCGGCCATCTCGTATCTGCCGTTCAGCCCGTATCGCAGGAAGAGGCAGCGATGCACCATGTGTCGGGCGGGATGATGAGGCTCGCGCCGTCAGGGGATGTGCTCAGCAGAATCGGGCGACTGCTGGAAGAGAGGACAATACGCCCAGACGTTGCGACCGTGTACGCACTCCAAGATGCAGCCCAGGCCTGGAAGGACATCGCCGAGAAACTGCCAAGGGTTCATGGGCTGTCGTCCAGTGGGCCGGAAGCGGCAAGACGCAAGTCACACGGCAAGATCGTGCTTCGTGTGTCCTAGACATCTCCCACGAGTGACATACGTCTTGGCTCATGGCTGGGCGTATTGCAAACGAGCCGAAGGACCCCTCCGTTTCTTGGCGGGAGCGAGGAAAGGTCGACAAGTTATTTTCTGCTGAACTATAAAAGCGCACAAAGAGGCGGAAATCTACGAAGCAATCACGAGGAGGGATTCTCAAAATGAACTATGACAACGAGGCAATCGTACGAAACGCCTACCATACGGCTGAGGGGAACGTTCTGGATATCCCCGGATGGATCGGCAGCTTCACCGAGGATGGAGTGTTCAACAACGTCACCGGCGAAGAATCATATCGAGGCGAGCATCTAAGAGACGTCGTAATCGCCTTTGGACAAATGTTTCCCGACGTTCACCGCGAACTTCACCGGGTCAATGTCATGGGCGACGTCGTCGCCATTGAGCTGTCCATTCAAGGAACCTTTCGCGGCCCGATGGAAACGCCCGCCGGCGTGATCCAGCCATCAGGAGCAAAGGTCAACATCCCATGCGCGGACTTCTTCTACATGAGGAACGGCAAGATCGAGAGATTCGACTGCTACCCCGCGCTCAACATCATGCTCAAGCAAATGGGCGTGCCGCCTGACTTTGCTTCCGCGGTCAAGCGTTCGACCCAACGGTGACACCATTATGTCCTACAGCATATCGACGTTGCTGATCCGCAACCTTCACGACGTCTTCGGTGAAAACGACCCCGCACGCCGGGGCGCGGCCATCAACGAGATATTCACCGAAGATTGCGTGTTCTACGAGCCCAAGGGCGTTTACCGTGGCCGCGACGAGATCGATCGCATCGCCGGCGCGATTAAGGCTACTCACCCTGACTTTCAATATCAGCCAATTGCCGAGCCCGAAGAGTTGGGCAATGGCGGGCGGGTCCGATGGGTATCGGGCCGCCCTGGTGAGGCGCCAGCTTACGCCGGGACTGATTTCATCATCGCCCGGGATGGCCGGATTGCCGCCGTTTATCTCTTTTTCGACAAGCTACCCTGAACTGGACGATCTTCGTCGATGTGAAACCGGTCTTGCCGGGTTGCTCCAGAAGGAGATTGAGTCATGGTCGGCATCATAGTCGTAACACGCGCGGCCCTGTTGATCGCTCGGCGCACCTCCACCTGGACGATCGACGCACACTTGGGCGGACTATCGCCCGAATGTGTCGCGGTCGACCTGCGCAGTCCGGCTAAGCTGTACTGCGGAACTGCGCGTGACGGTCTCTTCCGAAGCCGCGACAGCGGCCGAAATTGGGAGCCAGTCGGACCGGGTATCGACCACCCAATGATCACCGCGGTTGATGTGGGTCACGCGGGACAAGCTGACGGGTTCGGTATCGTCTATGCCGGTACCGAACCAAGTGCGGTGTTTCGCTCCGACAATGGCGGCGATAGCTGGGTGGACCTAGCCGGATTGCGCGCGCTCCCTTCTGCTAACACCTGGAGTTTTCCCCCACGCCCCCACACGCATCATGTTCGGTGGATCGAAGCCGACGTGAGCGTCGCGGATCGCGTGTTCGTCGCGATCGAAGCTGGCGCGCTCGTGCGCACGTTCGACGGCGGGCGGATCTGGCGTGATCGCGTTCGCGGCGGTCCGTACGACACGCACACGGCGCTGACGCACCCACTTGCACCCGGGCGGATTTACTCGGCCGCCGGCGACGGGTACTTTGAAAGCATCGATGCTGCGGACTCGTGGAGTTCGCCCGAGGATGGATTGAAGCACCGCTACCTCGTGGGCGTGGCCGTGGATCCTGCGGATCCAGATTATGTGATCGTATCCGCAACAGACGGCCCCGGATCCGCCTATTCGCCCCGGCGGGCCGAGTCGTACGTCTATCGGAAGACTGGGCTCAAGCGATGGGAGCAGGCAAGGAGCGGCCTGCCGGAGGCGAAGGGCACGACAGTAAGCCGGTTCGCCACTCATGCTGGCGAACCAGGCGTCATCTACGCCGCCAACAACCGCGGCCTCTTCAGATCAGAGGATGCCGGACGGAGCTGGAAGGCTCTGGACCTCCCTTGGCCAGAGCCCGGGCTTGCAGATGGCGTGGAGGCGCTTGCCTGTCTTCCGGAGTGATATGGAAAGACGTTCTGCGGTCGTGTCCCTATGCAGGCTCAAAGTCGATAACTTTCAATTGAGATGGGAGTAGTTCAACCGTTTTAGCCACCCGCAATCTCCAATAGCTCACTGGCGTGTAATTTTGCCCACTCGCTCAACAACAAAGGCTCCCGGCCTAGAATTTTCTTTGTATCGTCTTTTACGCTTCCAACGTACGCCATTCTTCCGTCCTCGACCTGGCGGAACAATTCGAGTCCTCCCTTTGCATACGCTGGTTCGAATGCTGAACCAGGCTGCGCCGCATCGTTTTGGAAACCTTCGGCATGATGAACTGCTGCTGTGAACTTACGACCGGTAACCGCAGTTAGCGTTTCAGCCACCTGGTGTGGCGTAAGTGCTTCCACTGAAAACCAGTAGTCCATTCCACTGTGTTTTTCCGGCCCTTCCATGAGAATGACTGCTGCAGCTTCTGCTACATCTTCTAAAGCAGTAAACCCAATGGCTTTGGAGGTATATGCGCTGTATAACCCACCTTTGATCGACCATACTGACAGGAAATTCTGCATAAACATGTTGGGATGTAAATTCGTCCATGCAATGCCGCTGTCGCGAAGATATGCTTCAATCATCTGATGCCAGGCGAAAACCGTAGCATAGGAGTCGTGTTCTCGCGTGAATGCGCCCAGGTGCACAATATGGGTTACACCATTACGTTTTGCCGCATCGATAAGTGATTTGCTTTGTACAAGCATGTCAACCGTATAGCCAGTTATTAGAAAAATGCTGGTGACGTTGTTCAATGCCTCATCGAAAGTTCGTGGATCATCGAGATCGATAAAGCGCGACGCTCCGAATTGATCTGCAAGCTCTTTCAGATTCGCTTTCCTTCGCGACCCTACCGAAAGGGTTGCTTTTTTCCTTTTTAAATTTGTTGCGACACGTTTCCCTACTTGTCCTGTTACACCCAACACCAGTACGTTGCTTGAACCGTTCATTTGAATATCCTTTCAACATTTGGTACCAGTTTGATTTCCGCGGCAATTCGAGCCACACGTTCATATGAGTCCATCCGGTCGCTGTGCTCATAGGTATCAGTCACAACGATTACCTCATCGGCATGAGTATCATTCACCAGTTTCTCCAGCCCAGCCTGCACGGTTGCATCCGATCCGACAATTGCTGCGCCCAGTCTGTTCTCCACCGCTGCTTTTTCAATGTCACTCCAAAGGGGCTCCATTGAATCGACCGGAGGCAACAATTCCAGCGACTCGCCCCGAATCAGTCGCAGAAAACGTTGTTGGGGAGCAGTGAACAATCGCTGAGCTGCAGCGTCTGTGTTCGCTGCAATCACCGGCACCGCAACAAGCAAATACGGGTTTTGCAATACCTCACTCGGCTGGAAACGTTCTCGATACAATTTCGCTGCCGCATCCAAAGCGTCAGGTGCAAAATGTGCTGCGAACGCAAAGGGTAAGCCTAATGCCGCTGCCAGTTGAGCACTGAAGTCGCTCGATCCGAGCAACGTGATTGGCACATTGCTGTTTTGTCCGGGTATTGCTTTGACGAGCTGACCCCGACTTTCCCGCCCTAAGTACGTGCACAACTCTTCAAGGAGCGCCGGGAAATCATCGCCGTCTTGAGCCAGACCGCGTCGTAACGCGCG
>QHNQ01000129.1 GCA_003218135.1 Verrucomicrobiota bacterium | reverse complement strand
TAAAGGTGTGACGTACGGCCCTTTCAAGCCGGATGCCGACGGAAACTATGTGGGCCGCCCTGATCAAGTCGACATCGATCTGGCGCTGATGCGTCAGGCCGGGCTGAATCTGGTGCGCGTTTACCATTCGCCGCCCCGCTGGTTTCTGGATCGTTGTGCTGCTGCAGGCATGCGCGTGCTGGTGACGCTTCCCTGGGAAAAACACATCGAATTCCTGCGTGAAAAATCGACTCGCAAACAAATTACCGAAACCGTTCGCGCTGCCGTAAGCACACACGCAGGGCATCCAGCAATCTTCGGTTACCTGGTTGGCAACGAAGTGTCCAGCACGATGGCGCGCTGGCTCGGTGCACGGCGCGTGATTGAGTTTGTAGAGGCATTAATTCGCATCGGGCGCGGCATCGATCCTGATGCGCTGTTTTCCTATGCTACCTATCCGCCGACCGAATATCTGTTGCCGCAGAATGCCGACTTTTGCTGTTTCAATGTTTACCTCCACAATCAGCGGGATTTCGAGGGCTATCTGCTGCGGCTGCAAAATCTCTCTGGCGAGCAGCCACTCATTCTTGGTGAATTCGGCATGGACACGATCCGGCATTCGCAGGATGAGCAGGCGGAAATGCTCGGCTGGCATATCGACAGTGTTGTAAAATGCGGCCTTGCAGGGACCGTTTTTTTTACCTGGACCGATGAATGGTTTACCGGTGGCGAAGAAATCACAGATTGGGCGTTTGGGATCGTCACGCGCGAGCGCAAACCGAAGAAAGCGTTCTACACGCTTGAGGAAAAACTGGCGCGAAGGGATTCAATCGTTCCGCATCTGCCGTTGCCGCGGACGCCGTTCGTCTCGGTGGTTGTGTGTTCGTACAATGGGGCTCGCACCCTTGCGGCGTGCCTTGAGTCGTTGGGTAAACTGAACTATCCCGAGTATGAAGTTATTCTTGTCGATGACGGTTCGACCGATGACACAGCCTACGTTGCAGCGCAGTTCCCACAGGTGCGCTACATTCATCAGAACAATCACGGACTAAGTCACGCTCGTAACACGGGGGCCATTGCTGCCAAAGGCGAAGTGCTTGCCTATACGGATTCTGACTGCATGGCAGATGCCGATTGGCTCTATTATCTCATCGGCACGCTTGTAAGCGGCGATTACGCCGGAGTCGGCGGACCGAACATTACGCCACCCGCGCAAGATTGGATTCAAGCATGCGTCGCAGCGGCGCCCGGCGGGCCGAGTCATGTCTTGCTTACTGATACAGTCGCCGAGCACATTCCCGGCTGTAACATGGCGTTTTATCGCTGGGCGTTCGAAAGCATGGGCGGCTTCGATCCCGAATATCGCAAGGCGGGGGACGACGTCGATTTCTGCTGGCGCATCCAGCAGGCAGGCTGGGTCATTGCTTTCAGTCCAGCCGCAATTGTCTGGCATTATCGACGTTTTACACTTCGCGCTTTTCTAAAACAGCAGGATGGGTACGGGGAAGCCGAGTCGCTGCTTCGCTTCAAGCATTTGATCTTTTTCGGGCCAACCGGCACGGCGAAATGGCGTGGTCAAATTTATGGCGCGACGCGGTTCAGCTGGTTCGTTAATCGCCCGGTGATTTATCACGGGATTTTCGGTGAAGGATTTTTCCAATCGATTTATCCCACGCCACAGTCGGATGTAGCCGCGTACCTGAGCAGCATTGAATGGTTTGCGCTGACGATTTTTCTTTTTGGCCTGGGCATCTTTCTGCCGGCGCTCCGAATCGTTCCGTACCTGATGGTGGGCGGCACGTTTTGCGTAGCGCTTTCCTACATGGTGCGCGCTCAGATCGAGCCGAAATTCGACACTGTGCGCGCGCGACTGCTCGTGATTATTCTGGCGTTTGCGCAGCCGCTGGTTCGCGGATTTTCTCGATATTTCACATGGCTGCGGTTCAAACGCACACCGGCCAACGTTATTCGGCGGCACGAGCATTTACCGGAGCGCGCCCGCTTTGCAAGCAATCTGAGTCGCCGCGTTTTCTGGAGCGAGCAGGGTAGGGACCGCCACTATTTCCTGGGCGAAATGTTCCAGTTGCTCGAAGAGGAGGGCTGGCGGTATTCCGCGGATAGCGGTTGGAATGAGTGGGACATTCAAATCTACGGCAACTTCTGGTGGAGCATAGCGCTGCAGACCGTCACTGAATATCACGGCGCCGGAAAATGCTTGACCCGTGTTCGGCTTCGTAACCGGCTAGTTACGACGACGATTATCTTAAATCTTATTGCATTGAGTTTCTTGATCTATCGCCAGCTTAACGTGTCGCATATTGATCTTTGGTCCATTGGTGCATACCTGTTTTTTCTATTTTTCCTGTGGACGCGGGCGCGCGCACTGAAGTCACGAGTAGCAGAGCTTGTCGATCTCGCAGCGCATCGCGCGGATCTCCAGCGGGTAACGCGCAAACCTCGAATCGCTCCGGCCACCGCAGCGCCCGAAGTCGAGGTTGCAGTGAACGTCGCCGATCCGGCGTCGCCAAATTTGCCTGGGCAGCGCACCTACTGAGCTGCAGCTGGAGTCGCTGACTCCGGCAGCCGCGCTCACCGATCGCGGCTACAATCATCAGAACTGCAAACGCACCTTGCCTGAACCGCGCACGACGTGGCCAATTCGTTTGGCCTTCAATCTCGAGATCACGCCTTGTGCATTTTCCTCCGCAATAACCGCCACCATGCCGATGCCCATGTTAAACACTTGATACATCTCTCGAACGTCGATCCTTCCATTTTGCTGCAGGATTTTGAAAATACGCGGTACGCGCCAGTTTTTCGTCTCGATTATGGCATCACAATTCAGAGGAAGAATTCGCGGTATGTTGTCGATGAGACCGCCGCCGGTGATGTGGGCGAGACCTTTGATCGCGCCGCTGGGAATTTTTGCCAGAAGCGGCTGATAGTTTTTGTGCACGCGTAAAAACTCGCCCCCGACAGTCAACTTTGAGCCGGGCAGGCGCGAAGTGACTGTGAGCTGCATTTTGTCGAACAAGATTTTTCGCGCCAGCGAGTAGCCGTTCGTGTGCAACCCATTTGATTCAAGGCCGAGAACAGCGTCACCCGGTCGAATCATTTTGCCATCGATGATCCTGCTGCGCTCCACGACGCCGACGATGCAACCCGCGAGATCGTATTCGCCCTCGCGATACATCCCGGGTAGTTGCGCCGTTTCACCGCCGAGCAGCGCGCAGCCCGCGGATCGGCAAGCGCGAGAAAGGCCACGAAGTAGTTGTTGAAACACGCGGGGCTCGAGTCTCTCGCAACCAATGTAATCCAGAAAGAAAACAGGGCGCGCACCCAGCACTGCAATGTCGTTTACGCAGTGATTTACGAGATCGGCGCCCACGGTATCGTGTTTGTCCGTGGCAAACGCCACCTTCAACTTCGTGCCGACGCCGTCAATGCTTGCGACCAACACCGGCTCACGCATTCCTGGAAAATTCGCGCGAAACAACCCGCCGAAGCCGCCGATTTTACCGAGAACGTGCGGGCCATGCGTTTGCTTCACGAGCGATTGAATTTGTCGTTTAAGCCGGTTCCCAAGATCGATGTCTACGCCCGCAGATGCGTATGCCTTTGTTTTTTTGTCCGCAGATTTCACAGATTTTCGCAGATTAAATTCAGAATCTGAATCTGTGTAAATCTGCGTAATCTGTGGATGTCGATCTTTATTTTAGATCGGCAAACAACCTCGGCTGCGCTTCCTGATCGGCGAGCGCTTTGGCGCGTTGCTCGCGTCGTTCCATGATGAATCAGGAAAATCGATGCCGTAATGGCAGGCAAACCGGTGCGGCGGACAACTGACGCGCATGTGCACTTCTTTGGCGCCAGCTTCGCGCAAGTTCACTACGCGCGCTCGCGAGGTGGTCCCGCGCACGATCGAGTCGTCCAGAACCACTACGCGTTTTCCGGCGACCATTTCCTTGATCAAATTCAACTTTACGCGCACATCGAAATCGCGGATCAACTGACTTGGCTGCAAGAATGTGCGGCCAATGTAGTGGTTGCGAACGAACGCGTGGGCGTAAGGGATCTTCAGTTCCTGCGCGAAACCAAGAGCAGCATAATTTCCCGAGTCCGGCACCGGCACAACGATGTCTGCTTCAACCGGAAATTTTCTCGCCAGTTCGCGTCCCATCTCCATGCGCACTTTTCCGACGTTCACGCCTCCGATCATGCTGTCGGGACGTGCGAAGTACACGTATTCAAACATACAAAATGCCGGACGCTCCTCTGGAAACGGCCGTTCCGAGCGCAAGCCGTTCTCGTTGATGATCAACACTTCGCCAGGTTCGATCTCGCGAATAAACTCGGCATGGATGAGATCAAATGCGCATGTTTCAGATGCGAGCACATACGCCCCGTCGAGTTTGCCAAGTGCGAGCGGTCGCCAACCGAACGGATCGCGCACCGCGATCAGTTCCTGTTCGCTCATGATGATCAGCGAAAACGCGCCCTGAATCCGGCGTAACGCAGCGAGCACATTGGCGCCATTGTCCGATGGCTGCGCGAGCAAATGCAAAATGATTTCGCTATCGGCGGTGGTTTGGAAAATCGAACCTCTCCGCTCCAGTTCATCGCGCAAAACATCGGCATTAATTAAGTTGCCGTTGTGTGCGATTGCCATCTGGCCGCGCACACAATCGACCACGAAGGGTTGCGCGTTTTTGATCGTGCTCGTGCCGGTTGTTGAGTAACGCGTGTGACCGATCGCGCGTGTCCCCTTCAGTTTCGCCAGTTCTTCCTGACCAAACACCTGTGAAACGAGCCCCATGTCCTTATGCATGAGAAAGCTCGTGCGGGGACCGTTGCTCGTGACAATGCCTGCGCTCTCCTGTCCGCGATGTTGCAAAGCGAACAGGCCGTAATACGTCAACACGGCCGCCTTCGGGTGACCGAAGACACCAAACAGGCCACACTCGTGCTGTGGTAGCACGAGTGAGTCCGGCGCGTGCTCCAGATCAGGTTTATCTGAAAGGCGGATCACGCCAAATAATCCATCAGATTTGTACGCATTCAATCCCGCGTTTTTTGATCGGACTTCACAAGCTTGGAATGCGCTCAGCAGACGAATCGCTCTCGATCACTCGACGAATTGAATTCCACCAATCGTCAAAAAGATCGGCAACTGGCCAGGCGAATTTCTTGTCTTCCACTTGGATCCGCAATTGATCGCCTTCGACTTTGCCGAGCTGCTGAAATGGGACCGCACGCTCGCGTAATATTGATTCCGCTTTATCGAGGTTTTCAGGCGCGACCGAAATGATGATGCGCGACTGCGACTCGTTAAAAAGCGCTGTAGCCGCTTCGCTGTGCGAAGCGTGCCGCTGATTTGTTTGCATCGTCCCTTGCGCGTCGCCCGCAGGGCGGCGGCTACAATCGGCCTTCGCTCCAAAAAGCTTTTCAGGATTGAAACAGCTTTCCGCCAGCGCGACTGCAAGCCCCCCTTCGGAGCAATCATGTGCGCTTTTGATGAGGCCTTCACGGATCAAATCACGCACAGCGTTTTGCACTTTGATTTCATGTGCGAGATCGATGTGTGGTGGCGGGCCGACTTTCAATCCATGGCAGACTTTCAGGTAACTCGAGCCCCCTAAGTTGTAGCCGGGACCGTTGATCCCGGCGCCGGCATCATCCCGACCTCTCGGGACTACGGTGCCGACCAAAATAATCACGTCGCCATGATTTTTGAACCATTGCGTGGTGATATGTTTTTCGTCATCAATCAACCCGACCATCGCGATCGTGGGGGTCGGATCGACAACGCCAGCCGGGTTCTCATTATACAACGAAACATTTCCGCCCGTGACAGGCGTACCAACTGCGCGACACGCTTCCGCTATTCCTTCAACTGCTTCACGAAGCTGCCAGAAGTTTTCTGATTTGTAAGGATTACCGAAATTCAGGCAATCCGTCACAGCAAGTGGCTTTGCACCGGAACAAGTGAGATTGCGCGCTGCTTCGGCGACGGCAATTTTGCCGCCTTCACGCGGGTCGAGCGCGCAATAAGCCGAATTGCAATCCGTGGTAGCAGCCAGGATTTTGTTGGCGTAACGCACGAAGAATACCGCGGCGTCCGAGCCGGGTTTTACAACCGTTCCAGTGCGCACGGTGTGATCGTACTGTCGAGACACCCAATTCTTGGATGCAATCGTAGGATCGCTAAGCAATTGCCGAAGAGCGTCGTGCGTGTCGATCTTTCGAAGCTTGTTGTAGCGGCGATCGCCGATCCCGCCCGCAGTGGTTGGTCTCCTTGCTTCACGCGAGTACAGCGGCGCTTCTTCAGCCAACGCTTTCGCTGGAATTTCCGCGGCGATCGCGCCGTTGTTTCGCACGCGCATCATACCGTCGCCTGTGACGCGACCGATTTCGGCACAGGGCACGTCCCATTTGTCAAAGACTTCACGGACAAGATTTTCTTTTCCCCGGCGAGCGATGATCAGCATTCGCTCTTGCGATTCGCTCAGGAGAATTTCGTACGCGGTCATGCCGGGTTCGCGCTTGGGCACTTTGGACAGGTCAATCTCGATGCCGCTGCCGGCTCGGCTAGCGGTTTCGCAGGTTGAGCAAGTCAGACCTGCCGCTCCCATGTCTTGAATTCCGGCAATCGCACCGCGAGCGAGCAGTTCAAGACATGCTTCAAGCAGTAATTTCTCCTTGAACGGATCACCTACCTGCACCGCGGGACGATCTTCGCGTGACTGTTCGGTCAATTCGCGCGATGCGAAAGCTGCTCCCGCGAGACCGTCACGTCCTGTTTCGGCGCCAACGTAAAACACAGGATTGCCGCTGCCTTCTGCTGTGCCGCGCGCGAGCTCATCGTGACGCAACACGCCGAGGCAAAAAACGTTTACCAGAGGATTGCCCTCGAAGCTTTCATCGAAATAAATCTCGCCGCCAATGGTCGGGATCCCCACGCAATTTCCGTAGTGTGCGATACCGGAGACGACACCCGTGAACAATCTGCGATTCGCTGCGATTTTCGATTTTCGAATTTCGGAACCCGAATTTTCATCCGTGATCGGTCCAAATCGCAGCGAGTTCAGGCAAAACTCCGGACGTGCACCCATGGTGAAAATATCCCGAATGATTCCGCCCACTCCGGTGGCTGCGCCTTGGAACGGCTCAATAGCGCTCGGATGATTGTGGCTCTCCATCTTGAAGGCGACCGCCCAGCCATCGCCAATATCGACAACGCCCGCATTTTCTTCGCCGGCCTTGACCAAAATGTTTGGACCGGTGGTGGGAAATTTTCTCAGTTCTTTCCTCGAATTTTTATATGAGCAGTGCTCGCTCCACATCACGGAGAAAATTCCGAGCTCGGTGAAATTCGGCTCGCGACCCAGGATTTTCTTGATCCGCTCAAACTCCTCCGAAGTCAGACCGTGTCGTTTGATCAGCTCCGGTGTGACTACTGGATCGGCGGTCGGCGTTGTGCGACTCATTGGCCAATCAACTTAACGAATTCGCCAAGTCTGCTCAATGACGCAAACAGCAAATACTTTGAATACCTCGTCGCGATTGCAGTCAAACTTAAGGCGGACAGGAGCGTCCGTTCAAGCCTTGAGTCACGAACTTGAGGTAAAACTAACCACAAACAGGAGGGATGAGAGTGAAGAGAACAATCATTGGTCTGATCTGCGCGCTCGTAACGCCGTTAGCTTTTGCGCAAACCAGCACGACAACGACCGAAGAAACGACAACGACGAACAAACCGACAACGACAACAGACACCACTACAACCACGACCTATACAGCCGGAGCGGTAACGACCTATGAGCCCGGCAAGACGATTGTGGTCAAGAGCGATGAGGGTCCTGTTAGCTTCGCGCTAGGCACTGCCGCGCGAATTGTTAACGGCGCCGGCAAAGTGGTGACAGCCCCGCTGCGAGCTGGGCAGAAGGTGCGCGTTTATTACACGGGCCCAACTGAACATCGCACGGTCGAGCGCGTGATCGTCGAAGATTAAGCGAACAGTGTTCGCAAAATTCAAGCCGCAGGGTCGCTGATCCTGCGGCTTTTTGCTCTAGCCGTCGCTCTGTGAGCGACGTGCGCGCTTCGCACCCGCCTTCGGATAGCTTCGGCGCGGCAGGCAGCGAAGCGGCTACAGATTTGCGTTCCCCGGCGAAATCAGAGAACGTTTCCGTTGTGGCTTTCGACCTAAAGGATATTATCGCCGCGCGGCTGGGTGAAAATTATCAGCTCCACGAGCGGCATTTGAACCGGACACTGGTGGCAGCCCAGCGAGTCATTGGATTCGACAAGGCCTATGCACGAGCAGAGGGCGCGTACTTGTACGCCATGGATAACCAGCCGTATCTCGATTTTCTGAGCGGGTACAGCGTTTTTAACATTGGGCGAAATCATCCCAGGGTGCAGCAAGCAATTCGGGACGTGCTGGATCTCGATCTTCCGAACATGGTGCAAATGGATTGCTCGCTGTTGAGCGGGTTGCTTGCAGAAGCAATCACGAAACGCACACCGCCCCATCTAAATGCCGTTTTCTTCTGTAACTCCGGGACGGAAGCGATGGAAGGCGCGTTGAAATTCGCGCGCGCTGCAACTGGCAGAAAGCGCGCGGTGTCGCTCGCGAGCGCGTTTCACGGGCTCAGCCTCGGGGCGTTGTCATTGATGGGCTGCGAAAGTTTTACCGAGGGTTTCGGTCCGTTAATGGAAGGATTCGACGCGCGCATCCCGCTCGATGATATCGACGAGTTGGATCGACAACTGCGCTCGCGCGACGTGGCGGCATTCGTGATCGAGACCGTGCAAGGAAAAGGATGTCAAACTCCGAAAAGCGATTTCTTTGTTCGGGCACAAGAACTTTGCCGCAAGTATGGGACTCTGTTGATTTCCGATGAAGTCCAGACCGGACTTGGCCGCACTGGAAAGATGTTCGGATTCCAGCATTGGAATTTGGAACCAGACATCATTACGCTCGCCAAAACTTTGAGTGGCGGGTATGTGCCATGCGGCGCGATCGTCACCCGGCGCGATATTTACCAAAAAACATTTTCGCGAATGGATCGCTGCGTCGTCCACTCGACCACTTTCGGTCGGAACAATCTGGCCATGGCCTGCGGGCTCGCAGCGCTGGAAGTGATAGATAACGAAAACTTGATCGAGAACTCCGCCAAAATGGGCGCGCTGTTGATGGAAAAAATTGATGCCCTGCGCGGTAAGCATTCGTTCATCAAAGAAGTTCGGGGTAAAGGTCTGATAATCGGCATCGAATTTCAGGAGCCAAGTGAGTTCAAACTCAAGATGGCGTGGAAACTTTTGCACAAGATCGACAAAGTGCTTTTTGCACAAATGGTGGTGACCCAAATGTTGAGCAAACATCGTATTCTTACGCAGGTAGCCGGGCACGCGATGGACGTGATGAAAATTTTGCCGCCACTCATCATTGGCGAAAAAGAAGTCGACATGTTCGTGAACGCGCTCGACGACGTGCTGACCGAATGCCGCAAATTCCCCGGCCCGATGTGGGAACTTGGAAACAATTTCGTCCGCGCCGCACTCGGCTCGCGCAAATCAGCTGAGCCACGGGCAGGTTTCCCACCCGCCTGCGCACACCTTCGGCTCAGCGAGCAGCGAAGCCCGCTGCAGATTTGCGTTTCGAATGCGAATCGAGGAAGTTTTGCACCTGATGACTTTTGATTTGAAAGAGATTATCGCGGCGCGATTGGGCGAAAATTATGAGCTCCATGAACGCCACGTGAATCCTACGCTGGTGGCGGCGCAGCGCGTGATCGGGTTCGACAAAGTGTACGCGCGCGCGGAGGGCGCGTACCTCTATGATATGGACAACCAGCCGTATCTCGATTTTTTGAGCGGGTACAGCGTTTTTAACATCGGGCGAAATCATCCGAGGGTGCAGCAAGCAATCCGGGACGTGCTGGATCTCGATCTTCCGAACATGGTGCAAATGGATTGCTCGCTGTTGAGCGGGTTGCTTGCAGAAGCAATCACGAAACGCACACCGCCCCATCTAAATGCCGTTTTCTTCTGTAACTCCGGGACGGAAGCGATGGAAGGCGCGTTGAAATTCGCGCGCGCTGCAACTGGCAGAAAGCGCGCGGTGTCGCTCGCGAGCGCGTTTCACGGGCTCAGCCTCGGGGCGTTGTCATTGATGGGCTGCGAAAGTTTTACCGAGGGTTTCGGTCCGTTAATGGAAGGATTCGACGCGCGCATCCCGCTCGATGATATCGACGAGTT
>QHNQ01000128.1 GCA_003218135.1 Verrucomicrobiota bacterium | reverse complement strand
AAAATTCGATTCGAACGATGGTTTGGAGGACATCAAATTCACCGGACGCGGCTGCGCGATCAGCCAGGCGTCGGCTTCATTGATGACGATGAAATTGAAGGGCAAAAGCCGCGCGGAAGTGATGGAAATGCTCGACGCATTTCGAGATCTCGTGACCGGCGAAGAAAGCGATGCGCCGAAGGCGTTGGGCGATCTTCGCGTGATGAGCGGCGTGCGAAAATTCCCGCAGCGAGTCAAATGCGCCATGCTCGCCTGGCGTGCTGTGGAACAAGCATTGGAGCAAGGCGCCGGCGAAGCGACTATTTCCACGGAGCCGGACTGATCGCGTGATACAGGGGACGCTGTTGGCGTCCCGTGGGAAGCCAACGGCTTTCCCTAAAGATTCGGCTACCCTTCGTGCAGCGCGATGCTGGAGCCCACCCAAGTCTTGTCGATGTTGAAATCGACGCCCATCATTTTGCCTTGACTCATCCGGACCAGATTGTTGACCAGGGTTGGATCGGGATCGTTTTCCGGCCACACAAACATCATGCGGATCTCGGCTTTCGATTTCTGGCCGTCAAGTGTCGGCACGAACGGCGCGTATTCGATTTTCCTTTGCAAAATCCATTCGTGCGGATTTTCCAGGGCGGCGATTTTCTGGCGAGTTGGTTCCATATCCACGCCGTGTCCGGCAAAGGAGTACAGCGGCTTTAGAACATAATTATCGGCGTTCTCATCGGCGGGAAATTCATCAGCGAAAAAAGCCGGCGACGTGTCCTCGGTCTTCAGAAAAGGCAGAGAATGTTTGCTGATCCGAAAATACCAGTTCGGGTGTCCGACCCATGTGACATCGAGATCATCTTGAAACCGAAACTGTAGATTCAATTCGGGTTTATGAATCAGTTCATCAAAGATCACCCGATTGTAAATCCGCTCGATCCGCACCTCGTGTCCATCGCGGTCATAAAATAATTGCCGGCCGCGCTTTTTGATTCTCGTTACACAAACGGGACGAATGTTGAGTAGTGTCTCCATGGCCGCGAAATCGATCCGCGTTTTTTGCCCTTCCGGCTCGATATCCAGCAGGATTACGTTCTCCGGAGCCGAGTCGGCGATGATCGTGCGTCGTAGCAAATCGATATATGCCTCGTCTTTGATTCCACCAAACGACGAAGTCCAGTTGCGCGGAATCGCGGGATACGCCTTCCGAATGCAGCCGAGCAGCAACAATTGAAAACCGAACAGGCTCGGGAACGCCTGCAACTCAATCAGACGCGGAACGAGCCGCTCGCCCTCGGCGCAAATCGCGAAATCGACCACGTGAAAATTCGGGTGTTCCGCTTCATTTGGAACTTCCAATGCCTTTGGCACGGCAGATGCCGCGTGCCTTGCGAACTCCTGCGTGCGCGTGAGAGCGATAATCTCATTCGCCGCGCGTGTGACTTCATCTGTGAACTCGAGCGTCAGAAAGACGGGCGTTTCGGAGATGCGAAAATCCGCCGGCCACCTTTCTGTTTCATTCACACAGCGCATCAGCGCCGCGTATTTTTCCGGCGTAAAATCGGCGTTGAAGGCCGCGCGAAGTTTCGGATCCACGGTTTCAGATCCGCAGCGCGCTATTCGCCGTCGGTTTGCTGATCAACTATGCTGTTGATGTGGAGCGGCCCAAAAAGCACTGCAGGCCCGCTATCCAGAAAAATCACGACTCGATTACGGCGCGGCGAGATGTATGCATGATCGCACGTGGGTACCGGGTATTCACGTCCGTCTGATGTACGGACAACAAACGGCACGAAAGGCACGTCTAGCAGTCGTTCGCGAACGTCAGCGATCACGGCTTGATTATATCAAAAATTTACCGTCTCGCATCACTTGCTCGCCGTTGAACCAGACATCGAAATCGCGGCCAACGCAGTCGATGTGGGTTTTGGAAACCCAATTCGCCCCAGTGTGTTCCGCGTAAGGATGACCGAAGGCGATGTGAACACCGGGAAGTTTCTCGTCCTGTAAAATGTGACCGATGATGTGGGTGCAGGCGATGTTTGTGCCAATGGCAAATTCACCTACGCGGTTGCTGTTTTCGTCCGTGCTGGTGTAAGCGTGAAATTCGTCGCGCAAATCCTTGTTCTCAGAGCGCAACGATCGGATCCGATTGTTTTCCACCTCGATTGTGAGCGGACTCGATTCGAGGTCGCCAAAGCGCTCGCACAAGTAATCGCCAACCACACCATCTACTACGAAGACGCCATTCGTGTTCACAGGCGTGGTAAAGATTTCGCCGCCGGGCAGGTTGCCCCATTTTTCGGGTGTAATGATTCCGCTGGTCTTAAGCCACCGGAGTTTTGGCGAAAACTCAGCTTCAAATTCGGTGCCGTGCGGTGTCTTGCACCTGATACGATCAATCTTCCGCGCGTGGTCAACGAGGCGCTGGCTTAGCTCATCTATTTGTCGAAAATCGGCGCGCATGCCTTCGAGCATGATCTGACGATTGATGTTCACCATGTGCCCATGTCTGATCCGGTGATTGTTCACTACCGTTGTCATTTGTGTGCGCGCAGTGAGCTCGCCCGGCTGCGTTTGCGCAGCCAGAATAGAGACCTGCGAGCACGCCAGATCTTCAAGGATTGTTTCCGGCATAAACTTAAGCGGCCGTCGGGCATGGTGCTCGAGCACAAACAAACTGTAATCCGAACCGACGCGTTCGACTTCTCTTTGCAACGCCGCGGCAATCTCGCGCGTGACAGTATCAGTGACGATCGTGATCCGCTCCTTTGGTTTTAGTCGAAGACAAACTCCGACAGCATTACGTGCGCCGGGGACCAATTCCGGATCAATCGGATGGAGATAAGCGCGATCGGGCATATTGAAGGTTGTGAGAATTACGCTGAAATCGAGCGGAGGCAAACCACACTGGTATCGGGATTGCAGCGCTCGGCTGGAAATTTGCGTTGTCGCGCCGCCGCTCCGCATTAGTTTTGGCAGTCCGAAAGGCCACGACGATAATTTTTGTTGTGAAGACTGGCGCGGTTAATTCGCCTCTCCCTTTTCGCAAAGGGGAGAGAATGAACGTGAGGGGATTTTTCGAGTCGGCGCGATTTTGCAGCCTGCTCGTAATTTGTCCTGTTTTATTGGCGGTTGTGCTCACGGGTTGCGAAAAGAACTCGGAGATCAAGGTGTATCGTGTCTCCAAGGCGCCGCTGGAAGAATCGGCGTCTCAGCAGCAAGACGCGCTGCCGACCAACACGGCCGCGCCGCGCATGCCCGGCGGCCTCTCGCCGGCCGCCGAGACGGCGATAGTAACGCCGCCGAATTGGGAACCACAACCGCTCTCGCAAATGCGACAGGCGAGTTTTCTTGTCAAAGGCGATAACGGTGCGGTCGCAGATATTTCATTTGTAAGTCTTGGCACTGGCGCCGGAAGTGTTCTCGATAACGTGAACCGCTGGCTTGATCAGCTTGGTCAACCGCCGATCACCGAAGAGAAGCTTGGCGAGACTGCACAGCGACTGCGCACTTCTTTGGGCGACATCATCGTTGTTGACCTTGCAGGACTCCCGAAAAACGCAGACCCAGCGAGAGATGGTAGAATCGTTGCTGCAATGCTGAGCACCGCTGATTCGAGTCTGTTTTTCAAAATGCGTGGCAACGCAGATCTGACGGAGGCGCAGAAAGGCGACTTCATCAAATGGGTCGCAGCGGTTTGCAATGCCCAGACCGAAACCAGATCGTCCCAAATGGCAGCGATGCCCACGGAGGAGGCAGCCGCGACGCGGATCAAATGGGAGACGCCGGAAGGGTGGACAGAAGTTCCGCCGTCTTCGATGCGTTACGCCAGCTTCAGCGCGTCTGCCGAAAATGGCGATAAGATCGACATTTCCGTCGTTACTTTCGCTGGCGAAGGCGGAAGCGATCCCGACAATGTCAATCGCTGGCGGGGACAAATTGGCCTGCCGCCGCTTGATGCAAACGCCGTCGCTTCGCAGATCACTGCAGTGAAAACGGTAGACGCAACTTTCTCAACCACCGACATTGTCGGCGCGAAGGCGCGGACAATCGCGGCGTGGACACATCACGACGGCCGCGTTTGGTTCTTCAAAGCAACAGGGCCAAGCGCGGCAGTTGAAAAGGAAAAACCGAAGTTCGTAAAGTTTATCGAGTCAGTTCGATTCTGAAAAACCATGCTGCGCAAAATTGTTGATCTCGTAACGTCGTTGAAGCTGACGATTGTTTGTCTCGCGGCGGGAATGGCGCTGATTTTTGTCGGCACGATCGCGCAGGTGCATCTCGGGATTCACGAGGCGCAGCAGCGTTATTTCCAGAGCATGTTCGTGTGGTGGCCGCCGGAAGGACGAGGCTTTAAAATTCCCATTTTCCCCGGAGGCCATTTGATTGGCGCGGTGCTGCTGATCAATCTCATCGCCGCGCACGCGAAACGTTTCCGGTGGACTTGGCGCAAGCTCGGCATCCATCTCACTCATGCCGGGTTGATCATCATGCTCGCCGGTGGCCTCTTCACCGATCTCTTCGCAGTGGAGAGCCACGTACGGCTGGCGAATGGCGACACGAAAAATTATTCCGAAGACATGCGCGAGACGGAGTTGGCCGTCATCGACACGACCGGCGAGGATCTCGATCAGGTGACCGCCATTCCCGAAAGTGTACTGCGACACAGTCGCGTGATTGACCACTGGAGTTTGCCTTCTGCCGAAGGACGGCGGTTCGTTAGGCACGTGGCTCGTTTCGGATGCGCTTGGCGCGCCGCAGACATTTGCCTGCGGCGGCCGCACCTGGATGATCACACTGCGCCCGTCGCGGTATTACAAACCTTACAGTGTCACGTTGCAGAAGTTCACGCATGAGAAATACGCCGGCACGGAAATCCCGAAGAATTTCTCAAGCAAAGTCACATTGATTGATCCGGAACGCTCCGTGAACCGCGACGTTTTGATTTACATGAATCATCCACTCCGTTATCGCGGCGAAACGTTTTATCAGGCAGGGTTTCAACCAGACGATTCCGCGACAATTTTGCAGGTCGTGCATAACCCGAGTTTCATTGCGCCTTACGTGGCGTGCGTGATTGTCGCCGCCGGTCTGCTGGTGCAATTTGGTTTTCATCTCGTCGGATTTTCGCGACAACGAAGGAACGCAATCGCATGAAACGGTCTTTGCCCTGGATTATTTTGGCGATCGCTGCTGGCTCGATCGCCCTCAACTGGCTGCCGCCCAAAACTGCGAAGGACGATTTCGATCTTACAACGTTCGGAAAAATTCCAGTGCTCGTGGGCGGTCGCGTTAAACCGCTGGACACCGTCGCGCGCAATTCGCTTTTGATCATTCACGGCAAACAGGAACTGCGCCTCGACGGTGGAAGGCGACTAAGCGCGATGCAGTGGCTCACGGATGTTCTGTTCAACGCTCCCGTCGCCGATCGATATCCGTTATTTATCGTGCAAAACGCCGATGTGCTCGGCTTGTTCGGGTGGGAACAAAGCGACCGCAAATATTTTAGTTTCGCTGAGTTTACGCCGTTCCTCCGACAGATTGATGAACAGGCCGCCCAATCGGACAAACACGAAGCGGTCCAGCGTTCGGCTTACCAGAGCGCGATCCTGAATCTGCGCAATGGGCTCTCGCTGTATCAACGCCTCAAGAACAGCATTCAGCCCGAGGGGGCACAAAATTTCGCGGGAGAACTGCACGCGTTTGAAAGCAGCGTCCCCGACGCGGCGAGGGCAGCGCGCGAGCGCGAGATGGGCGAAAATTTCGATCAAGCGAAGTTGAACGAGGTGGCCGAACTGGTTCGGCGCTACGTAAGATTATCGGAGATGGCATACATGCTGGCAGTACCGCCGGTTAACCCGCAGGGATCATCCACCTTCGCTAAAGCTACGGCGGACAGGTCGATCCCGGCTACAGCGAACGGCGACTGGCGCTCCGTTGGGGAAAGCTTGCTGCATTCCGTCGCCGCCGGGGAAATTTATCCAGTCGTTACCGAATACGCCATTATCGGCGACGCGTACCGCGCGGACGACCGGTCGCTCTTTAATCAACATGTGGATCTCATGGCGAATTGGTTCGCCAAAGAAGAGCCGAACGCCGCCAGGCGCGCATCGTTCGAATTTTTGTTCAACCGTCTTGAGCCGTTCAGTCAAAGCATGGCGTTGTATGTGCTGGCATTCCTGCTGGCGTGCGCGTCATGGCTTGGCGGGAGTGCGTTGCTGAGACGTTCGGCATTTTATTTATTGTTGCTCGCACTTGCGATTCACACGTTCGGTCTCGTTTCACGGATGTGCCTGCAGGAGCGTCCGCCGGTCACTAATCTTTACTCATCCGCAATTTTCATCGGCTGGGGCGCGGTGATCGTCTCACTCATACTCGAACGGATTTTTAAGGACGGAATCGGCGCGGCGTGCGCAGGTGCGATCGGCTTTGTCACGTTAATTATCGCGCATCATCTCGCAGGCAGCGGCGATACACTGGAGATGTTGCAGGCGGTGCTCGACACTAACATTTGGCTCGCGACACATGTGGTCGCGATCACCACCGGTTACTCAGCGATGTTTCTCGCTGGCATGCTCGCCATAATCTACGTCGTGCGCGGCGTGTTTACGCGGTCGCTGAAAAAACCAACGGCCGATTCACTGGCGGGCATGACTTACGGTGTGGTTTGTTTTGCCACCCTTTTCAGTTTTGTCGGAACAGTCCTCGGTGGTATCTGGGCCGATCAATCGTGGGGACGATTCTGGGGCTGGGACCCAAAGGAAAATGGCGCAGTGCTGATCGTGCTTTGGTGCGCGATCATTTTGCATGCGCGCTGGGGCGGATTCATCCGGCAACGCGGGCTGATGATCATGGCTATCTTCGGCAATGTCGTCACCAGCTTCTCGTGGTTCGGCGTGAACATGCTCGGGGTCGGCCTGCATTCATACGGCTTCATGCAAAAGGCATTCCCCTGGCTCGTCGGCTTCATGGTCAGTCAATTTGCGTTGATGTGCGTGGCAGCAATGCCGCTTGAGCGGTGGCGAAGCTTTCGCACAGCGAGTAATTCTTCTCCTCGTGAACAGCCGCAAATTTCATCCGCGATACCCGCTGGCCAGACCCCAGGCCAGTGACTGCGACCGCAGTCCGATCTTTAGGCACCTTTCGCGGCCTGTTCTAATGCGGCGATGTCAATCTTGTCCATTTTCATTATCGCTTTCATGACGCGGTTCGCCTTCTCGACATCGCGATCTGCCAACATATCGCCGAGAAAGCTTAACCGCCGCCTCTCTGAACCCTCAACACTCAACTCCGTAAAAGGGGCGTGGCTCGTACGGAGCTTTACGCTCTCAACTATCCTGCGCTTGCTATTGGCGTCCGACGCAGCAAATTTACGCCCCCAACAGCAAAAACCGGTTCCGGCGTAATGAACAAAATTGATTTCGCAGTCGGCATTGGCGGTGAGAACGGCCAAGGGATCGCTTCCACTGGGAATATTCTCGCGCTTATCCTTGCGCGGCGCGGACTGCATCTCAACGCCTACAATGCTTATCAGTCGATCATCCGCGGCGGCCATACTTTCCTGACAATTCGCGCGAGTGACGGGCCGGTCCGCAACATGGGTGACAAGATCGACGTCTTCATCCCGCTCAATCAAGACACGATGGATCGGCACCTGCATCTTTTGAAGAGCGGCGCGTGCGCCATTTACGACAAAGATAAGGTCACGCCCGGGAAGGCGGCCGACGGCGTCCAACTCTGCGCCATGCCGATGAAGGAATTGACCAAGGGCAACAAGCTGGCGGTCAACACTGCTGCGCTCGGTGCGACGCTCCAATTACTCGGCATAGAATCCGAACCGCTCGAAACCGTCATTGCGCGGCAATTTAAGAAGAAAGGCGACGCGGTCATCGCCGAGAATGTGGCCATCGCTCGGGCCGGTTACGACTATGCCGCCCAAAATTTTACGGCGTTTTCTTGGAAGGCGCCCCACGGACACAAACCGCTCGGAATAATTACCGGCAACCAAGCCATCGCCATGGGTGGAGCGGCCGCGGGGGTCAAGTTTTACGCGGCGTATCCGATGAGCCCGTCCACCGGCGTGTTGATGTGGATGGCGGCGCACGCGCGTGATCTCGGCATCATGGTCCGGCAAGTCGAAGACGAGATCGGTGTGATGAACATGGTGATTGGCGCAGCCCATACCGGCTGCCGCGCCTTGTGCGCAACCAGTGGAGGCGGATTTGCGCTGATGACTGAGGCCGTTGGGATGGCGGGAATGATTGAAACGCCGATTGTTTGTGTCGACGTCCAACGCGCCGGCCCGGCGACAGGCGTGCCAACCAAAACCGAACAAGGCGATCTCTGGCAGGTGCTAGGCGCCGGCCAGGGCGATTATCCGCGCATCGTTGTCGCGCCGACGAATCAGTTGGATTTATTTCACACGATTCCGGAGTTGTTCAACCTCTGTGACAAATACCAATGTCCCGGTCTGGTTTTGTCCGATCTGCTGATTTCCGAAGGAACCACGAGCATCGATCCGGATGATCTGGATTTCCAAGTGAAGATCGACCGGGGTGAATTAATTCTGCCTAACGGCAACGGAAACGGAGCGAATCTCGCCAGCGGCTACAACGACAAGGCGTATCTGCGTTACAAGGACACGCCGAGCGGAATTTCTCCCCGCGCGGTGCCCGGAGTGCCCGGTTACATTTTTACGGCCGCCACCGACGAGCACGATGAAGACGGCACGCTCATCAGTGATGAATTTACCAATCCGCAAAAGCGGCGGATGATGGTGGAGAAGCGAGCACGCAAAATGCAGGGCGCGATCAACGACATCACGCCGCCGAAACTCGTTGGTCCGGAGCAGGCCGATG
>QHNQ01000063.1 GCA_003218135.1 Verrucomicrobiota bacterium | reverse complement strand
CGCCCGACGGGAAAATCCTCGGATATGTTGGCGACTCGGTTCTCGTTGAAAGAATCGGAAAGCGACTGGCGAGCATCGAATTTTCCGACCGGTTTGTTTTCGAGGTGCTCGATCAAAATGGCGCGGCGCTTTTCGCGAACGATTTTAAACCGAACCCCAATGTGACGTCACGCGAGGGCGGCGCGCTGCTCGGTGAGATCCGTCAAAACAAACTCGGACACTTCGAACAGCATGGAAACCTCTATTCTTTCAGTCCGATCGAGCCGACTGGGTGGGTAGCGGTCGTGGAACAGCCAAAGCGGCTGGCGTACAAACCGGTGCACGATCTTCTGGGACGAATGACTGTGCTGACGGCGTGGTTGATCGCTCTGACCGCAGTATTCGCGTGGCTGGGCAACCGGTTTAATCAGCGCCAGATAGAATCCACACAGCGGCTGGAACGCGAAGTGATCTTTAACGAGAAGATGCTGGCGAATATGCCCAGCGGCATCGCGTTTGTTGATCCAACTTCTCGTCGCTTTCTCCACGTCAACGACGCTTTTGCGCGCATGGCGGAACGTTTTGGAGACGTGCCAGCCGGCCGCGACATCATGGAAATCCCTTGCGACGATGTGAAGATTGCGCCTCAGGGAGCCATTGACAGAGTGCTCACCTTCGGAACGCCTTTTCACCTGACTGAGTACCCGCTGAAAGACAAGACGGAAGTGACGCATTTTTTGAATATTAATCTGCTCCGGCTACAAGGCGCGCAGGAAACGGTTCAAGGCGTGCTTTATCTCGTGGAGGACAAAACGCGCGACGTCACATTGCGTCAGGAGTTGATTGGCGCAAATGCTGCCAAAGACCAGTTCCTTGCTCTCTTGTCGCATGAGTTGCGCAGTCCTCTCGCGCCGGTGATTGCCATGGTGGGAGAGCTGGAAGCCGAGGTGCCCGACTCGCAGTCTGTCAGGGAAGCGCTGGAGGTCGTCCGCCGCAACGTTGAGCTGGAAGCGCGGCTAATTGACGACTTGCTCGACGTCACTCGCATCTCAAAAGGTAAATTGCAATTAAGCTTCGAGACGATCTGCGTACACCAAATCTTGCAGCGCGCTTACGAGATCTGCCGAAAGGAAATTGAGGCAAAGAACCTCGAAGTGGAATTTCAGCTTCACGCCGTCCACACACATGTCGAGGGCGATCCGGCGCGCTTGCAACAGGTGTTTTGGAATCTGATCAAGAACAGCGTCAAATTTACTCCTGAGAAAGGTCGAATCACTATCGCAACGCTTAACCCGGCGCCGGACAAAATTGAAGCTCGCGTTATCGATACCGGAATCGGCGTCGAACACGAAACGATCGACAAGATCTTTAACGCCTTCGAGCAGGGGCAAGCCGATATCACCCGCCGGTTTGGGGGTCTCGGTCTTGGCCTCACTATTTCGAAGGCGTTGATCGACGCACACGACGGAAAAATCCATGTGCAGAGTCCGGGGAAAGATCAGGGCTCCACGTTTTCAGTGGAGTTAAATACGGTGTTCGCTCCGATCGGACGTGATGGCGATGGGCAGGATCAACCAGTAGATCGGGAACCAAAACAGTCTGTGCCACCACACCGCCGCGTCCTGTTGGTCGACGACCATTATGACACTTGCATCGGAATGAAAAGAATGCTGGAGCGCCACGGCTACGAAATTACCGTAGCCCATACCGCGGAACAGGCAGTGGAGAAAGTCCGCACCGAGGAATTCGATCTGCTCATCAGCGATATCGGATTGCCGGACCGCAGCGGTTACGACTTGATGCGCGAAGTGCGGCTCAACAACGATTTGCCTGGGATTGCGCTGAGCGGGTTTGGTAGCGAACAAGACGTAAACCAAGCGAGAGAAGCAGGCTTTGCTGAGCATCTCACGAAGCCAGTAAGTTTTGAGCGCCTGGAAAAAACGATCCAGAGCTTGCTCTCTTGAGCTCTTGCAAGTTGCGGCCAAAAAATGAAGCCGCGTTCTTGCTACTCGCCGTGGACGCTGGCTTCTGTTTTAGTCTCGCGCTCTGCTGCCTCTTTTAGCTGCCGCGAAAGCTTCTCAACACGCTGACGCATGATTTTGCCGGCTTTAAATTTCACTGTTGCACGCGGCGGAATCACAAAACTGCTGCCGGGCTGATTCGGGTTTCGACCAACGCGAGGCTTTGTCAGACGCGGCTGGAAAACACCGAAATTGCGCAGCTCAACTGGAATGTTATTAGCCAGACTGTCGGTGATCTTGTCCAGAGTGCGCTGGACGACATCAAACACTTGATGTTGCACCATGCCGGTTTGATTGCTGATAGAGACAACAATGTCGCGCTTTGTTAACTTTGACATATCATCTTAATATCGTTCCAAGTGGCTCTGGCGGTGGCTAATGAAGCATAAAAAAAAGATTTTTAAACTGCCTAATCTATTCGACCAGAACGGGAAGCTCTGCTCGCTCGAACGACAAAGCTTGAACTTTTAAGGCTTTGATGAATCAGTTTCGCCTTTGCCAATTTTCACGGGGCGGCGGGGCAGGATAATCGTTCGGCGCGATCTCGTGCGCGGTGCGGAAATGCACCTTTGCCACTTCGCGCAATGCGTCCGGCCCGTTCATTTCCACGAGCTTTCTGGCAGTGTCTTTTACGCTTGGCGATACTCCGCGCTCTAAGCGTATACCGAGCTCTTTGCTTTTGCGTTCAAGCCAATTGATGAATGCCTCTCGCGCCACGATCGATGCTGCTGCTACCGCAATGTCCGATTCCGCCCGTGGGCGCTGTTCGATGGCGATCTTGCTGCCGTGCTTCAGCAAGAACGCGCTAATCACCCGCGCATCCGCAAACTGGTCCGACAACGATCGCGGGCACGCCGGTTTTTTCGCCACCAAATTCTCAATCACCCGCGCGTGTCCCCAACCAAGCAGTTTGTTCAAATTACCAAATTTCTCGTAGAGCTCGTTGTATTTCGCCGGTCCGATCAAAACTGTTTCCACAAGACCTAACGAAGTTTTCCGAATCGTGTCGGCCAGTGCGCGAATCCGGTTATCAGAGCCGATCCGTTTACTGTCCACTACGCCAGCATCAAGAAGTTTGCGACCGATGCCGCGGTCAACATAAACACCAGATATTACCAGCGGCCCGAAGAAATCGCCCTTCCCGCTCTCATCCACACCGAAGTGCGCCTCGAACATCTCTGGCGAATGCACCTCCTCATATCCCAGCTTTGCTTCGCCCAGGATTTTTGGTTCCAGCTCGAACTGCACGAACTCCTCCACATCCCGGCCCTGAACCAGCACCTTTGGTCCTTTTTCGTAAACGGCCACGCTCAACTTGTTTTTCTGCGCGAAGAAAAGTGTGTATTGCTTCGGTGAAAAGTCGAACCCGAGCTCTTGAAGCAGCGCACGCAGTTTTGTTGTCTGCTCGTTCGTCAGCGCGTGAGTGTACGAATTCAACGCTCAACGCTCTACGCTCACCGCTCAATGTTCAATCATCTTCTGAACTGAAGGTTGGACGTTGAGCGCTGGACGTTGGACGTTCGCTCCGAACCGTGACATCGCCACAAAACCTTCGCGCGTTTCGAAGTTACCTTCTCCGCTGGTTTCACCGTCACGGCCGCGACCTCCCCTGGCGACAAACGCGCAATCCTTACGCCATCCTGGTTTCCGAATTCATGCTCCAGCAAACTCAGGTCGCCGCTGTCATTCCTTATTACCACGAGTGGCTCCGCCGCTTCCCGGATTTTGCCTCGCTGGCTCACGCTTGTGAAAACGACGTGCTCCGCGCGTGGCAAGGACTCGGCTACTACGTCCGCGCGCGAAATCTTCACGCCACCGCAAGCACCGTCGTAGATCGATACCGCGGACGCTTCCCGCGATCAGTTGAGCAAATGCAGGATCTTCCAGGGATCGGGAAATACACCGCGCACGCCGTCGCCAGCTTCGCCTTCGATCAACCAACACCAATCGTTGAAGCAAATACTGCTCGCGTCCTAACGCGGCTATTCGATTTTCGAAAACCCATCGATTCTGGCGCAGCCCGCAAAACGCTCTGGCGATATGCAGCGGTGCTCATTCCGAAATCCAGCACACGCGTTTATAACTCCGCACTGATCGATCTCGGCGCGCTCGTCTGCGTTGCCCACGAACCCAAATGCGCCATTTGCCCGGTGAACAAATTCTGCGGCGCGAAAAATCCGCAACTTTTGCCGGTCAGGAAATCTCCTGCGCCCACAAAGCGACTCATCGAAAAGCACGCGTTTGTGTTACGCCGGGGCAAGATTCTGCTCGAACAATCATCCAGTCGCTGGCGCGGCATGTGGATCCTGCCGCCGCTGAAACCTGGCTCCTGTAAGCAATCAAGTTTACAGCATCCGGTTTACACGGCCATCTTCCCATTCACACATCACCGTGTGACACTGCGCGTCTATCGCCTGCGATTGTGCGAAGTCGCGACGAACCGCCAGCGCTGGTTCCCACTTCGCTCGCTTGACTCGATTCCGATTGCTTCACCGCATTGCCGCGCGCTTCGAGCGCTCACAGCAGCCGTTTCAGAATGACAATCGCATGGTCGGCATCATCCCAGCAGCGCGTAGCTTAGCTTACCTGGCCGGGCGCACGCGCGGCGTTTCTCCGATCCAAAACAGCGCAGTGAGCGCGCTCGCAGCGGCGAGCGCGGCGCCGATCGCCATTACCGACCGAAATCCAGATACAAAAGATTCGTCGATCACGCGACGGATCAATTGTTGTGTGCCGGGGTCTAGGTTTTCCGGAACAGCGATGGCCGCAAGCTTGGTCGATTGAGCTCGCACGGACTGCGCTGCTGAAACTGGCAAATTCGTGCTCATCAATCTGCGATCCAGATTGGTTCTAAACACATGGAGCATTACGACTCCAAGAACTGCAATCGCGACCAGGCTCGCCGTTCGCGCGACGGCGTTGTTCACTCCCGAGGCAACCCCCGCGCGGTGTTGCGGAATCGAACTCATGACAGTCGTGGTGAGCGGCGCCACGGTGATGGCCATGCCTAATCCCAGAACAAGGACCGCCGGAAAAAAACTGGTCCAGTAAC